>CAYQJJ010000081.1:0-11348 GCA_964417745.1 uncultured Wenzhouxiangella sp. | reverse complement strand
ATCTCGCCGGGAATGGTGACCATTTCTGACAATCAATCGCTGCTTTACACTGTCAGCGATGACTGAAAAAAGCATTCAGGTTTGACCGGCGTGCGCGGCCTGTATCAACTGCGTTCAGCCTTTTTGTGGTTGATGGTTTTTGCTGCCATGGCGCTGCTACCGCTTTTGCTGGCCTCGATTGGCGCCCGACCCGGCCGTGGCTGGCTGATTGAACTGGGCGTCGGCCTGGGCCTGACCGGTCTCGGACTGATGGTGGTGCAGGCCTGGACCAGCGGACGGCAGGAGTTCGTGGCGCGCAACTGGGGTGCCGATAATCTGATGCATTTCCATCGGCACCTGGGCGCATTTGCTGTCCTCATGGCTCTGGCCCATCCAGTGACGCTTTTCATTGCCGACCCCGAGTATCTTGACTATCTCGACCCGCGTGCAGACTGGATGCGTGCCGGCTCCCTCTGGGTCTTGTACGGGGCTTTGGTGCTGATTGCTCTGAGCAGCTACTTTCGGAAGTCTCTTTGCCTCAGTTACGAGTTATGGCGACTTTTGCACGGTGCGCTGGTGCTCGCCATCCTCTTGCTGGGCCTGGGGCATGCACTGATGGTCGACCACCACCTCGGAGAACTCTGGAAACAGGTGTTGCTGCTGGCATTCGTTGGCAGCGGAATTTCCCTGGTCGCCTACAGCCGGCTGATTCGCCCCCTGCTCTCCCGCCGCCGGCCGTGGAAAGTAACTTCGGTCAAACCCGAGCGCGGCAATACCTGGACTCTCAATTTGGAGCCGGTCGGGCACGATGGCCTAAATTTCGAGCCGGGCCAGTACGCCTGGTTCACGCTGGGTGATACACCTTTGTCACTGCAACAACATCCATTCTCCATCGCTTCTGCCGCGAACTCGCGCCAGTTATGTATCAGCGCCAATGCAGTCGGCGATTTCACCAAATCCCTGAAGAGTATCGAGACGGGGACAAAGGCCTGGATCGAGGGCCCGTTCGGATCGTTCGTTCCGGACCCGGACCCGAATGTCAGCCTGTTCCTGGTCGCCGGCGGCATCGGTATCACGCCGATGATGAGCATGTTGCGCACCTTTCAGCGCTCGGATGAAAAGCGGCGCATTATTCTGCTGTATGCCAACCCCGATCTTGACCGCGCGTCATTTGCCGGGGAGCTGGAGAGACTCGAGCAGGAATTGAATCTTGACGTTGTACATGTACTCGAGGAACCGCCCGAGGACTGGCTAGTGGGCCATGCGGCCAGTTCGGTAATACTCAGAGCCACTGTGCTGGTGCGAATCAAGGCGCGTTTTGCAGGGAATGGTTGTTCCCTTTCCAAGAAACGCAACGCCGAGTCGCGCCGGCACAGTGGCTCCCAAAGGGCCGCCGCACAAGCGCTGTGGGCCGCGTTCCGCTCGCTTGAATTGGCGATGGCCAGTCCTGCGCTCGCGCGCCTTGCCCACAACGCTTGTGCGACGGCTGAGTGTTACCGAACTGGCCGCATGGCCCACTAGGCGAGAGCGGGATGATCGACGAAGCCCTGCTATCGCGCTACTTCGATCGGCTCCAGGGTCCGGTCCAGTACCTGACCTGTGGGCCGGCACCGCTGATGGATCAGGCTGTATCGGCACTGCGCTCTCATGGTGTGAACTGGCGACGTATCTTTTCGGAGCGCTTCGAGATTGTGTAGCTCCAGGGAAACCAGATGAAACATAGCCCACTTTACAAGTACATCTACCGGGCCACCGAGGCCTTCGTGCTGGTCACACTGCTGGCCGTACTGGCTTTTTCGCTGACCCAGGGCAGCTGAAACAGCTCCGAACGAGTCTGCGCAAAGGTGTTTCAGGTCAATCTGGATCTCGTGAGAATCCGGCCCTACTCGCTTGCCGACGTCGTGGGAGTTGTTTGCCTGAACTCTTACTGCGGTGTCAATTCCCGATAAGCAGCGGAACCAGCATGATCAGTATGCCGATCAGAAGAATCACCGACAGTGCCACGCGTGCGGCAAGTGCGGTGACGCGAAACAGGAAGATGGCTGCAACAGCAAGTATGACAAGACCAATGATCGTAGACATGAAGTTATCCTGGTGAGCTCAAGGAACCTCTGCCCGAGGTTCCTCAGGCCGGGATCGGGTGTGATTGTTTTCCCGGGATTGGCCGGGCCGCTGCGGTCGTGCGATCCAGGCAAACAGAAGCCCGCCGGCCACACCACCTGCGGCCATCACGACGGTGCATGAGACATCCCTGCTGGCGCCGATCAGCAGGGCCAACGGCGACAGCCAGTTGACCAGCGGAATGGCGGCCAGGATGGCCAGGCCACCGGCAAGCCCGAACCACAGGAACGCACCCCCGGTGCGCTGCACCACCAGCCAGGCGAGGAAAAAGGCCACCAGCAGAGCCGGCAGAACCATGTACCCGGCATAGGTCAGGCTGAAACCGGAGAACAGATCGGTGAAGGTGGCGCGCAGGTTGGTACCCGGACCGATCTCGACACCGATTCCGGTCAGGGCGGCAAGATTGTACTGGGTCTGGACGACCGAACCCCAGACCACGGTTACAACGACCGCGGCCAGAAAGCCAGGGATCAAGCGCTGAATCATGAGCATTCTCCTGGGTGCATGGATCAGTCTGCGTCTCTGGACAAGCGCGACGGAGTCACCCTGATCAACTGCCCGTCGGCCTCATCGGTAACCAGGTAAAGAGCACCGTCGGGTCCGCTCCGGATGTCCCTGATTCGCTGTCCGAGCTCCTCGAACAGGATGTCCTGCTCGCCCAATTGGCCACCATCGAGCAACGGTATACGCCGCACCGACTCCTCCGCCAGTGCCGCGACGAACAAGCTTCTGCGCCATTGTGGAAACGACTCCCCATCATAGAGAGTCATGCCGGAGGGAGCGATTGACGGTGTCCAATGCAGCAACGGTTGCTCCATGCCCTCATACGAGGTAAACGGCGTGATCAACGCGCGGCTGTAGTCCTTGCCATGGCTGATTACCGGCCAGCCGTAATTCCGGCCCGGGAGAATGGCGTTTAGCTCATCGCCGCCCCGCGGACCGTGCTCGTGGGCGTAGATCACGTCGTGGTCACGGTCGTTCACGATAGCCTGTACATTGCGATGCCCGTAGCTGTAGATTTCCGGCATTGCGTTGGCGGTGCCGACGAAAGGATTGTCGTCGGGCACACTGCCGTCAACTCGAATGCGAATGATCTTGCCCAGATGGCTTTCGAGATTCTGCGATTCCTCGCGGAAGTAGAAACCATCACCGGTACCAAGCAACAGCGTGCCGTCGGCCATCCAGGCCATTCGGCCGCCGTAGTGTGCATCACCACTTTTTGGCGGCTGGGTGGTGAAGATGGGCGTTACCTCAAGCAACTCCTGTCCGTCGAATCGCGCCCGGACAATGCGCGTGTGGTTCGCGTCGGCATCACCCCAGGCAAACGACAGGAACAGAGTGCCCGAGTCCTCGAAATCCTCGGCCAGCAACACATCGAACAATCCGGCCTGTCCTGACGAAAACACCTCGGGCAGGCCCGCCACGGTTGTCGGCCGATGTCCATCAGGCGCCACTACCCGCAACCGGCCCGGCCGCTCCGTGACCAGTATCGCGCCATCGGGCAGGAACGTGATCGACCAGGGATGCTCAAGCGGCTCGGCCAGCACCTCCAGGTCGTAGTCGGCGGGCTCTGCCGTTACCCATACGGGAACGACCCACAGGAGTACGGCGATAGCAACAAGAAAAACAAGCAGGTTGGGCATGGTAGACACTCCACGAGGTGTCTGGAGTTTCACATCTACCGATGGCGAATTATGTTCGGCGTCGCACACACGGGATAGAGACTCGGCGATGGCGATGGAACGGAAAGAGCGGCTATTGGCTCAATTGATGTTCGGGATCGTGCTGCGACTCGGTGGCTCGCCGCAGCCAGGCGACACCCAGCACCAGTGCCGCGATGGTATAGACCAGCCCGCCGGGCACCCACATGACCAGGCCGGCCAGTTGCTGGTCGGACAGTTTGCTCAAAGCCGCGAAGCCGGCCGGATGCTCCGGGTAGAGCAGGCCCGGCGCGAAGGTCAGCAGGGCCCCGAGCATGCCGGTGTGCATGACGGTCAGGGCTGCCAGGATGGCTGCCGGGCCGAAGCCGGTGCGGCCGAGCCGGGCCGGGGCCATCAGGCTCCACCAGAACCACAGGCCGGTAGTGAAAAACAGAATGTGAACAACATCGTGCAACAGGGGATCGGTGATGCTGACCTGCAGAGGACTTGGCAGATGCCACAACCAGATGATCAGGCCATGGACGACGAAGGCGCTGACCGGGGTGTCGCCGGCAGCCTGGTAGATGCGGCCTGCCGCCGGCCCGACCCGGCGCCGCAGCGACAGCGGCAGGGCATTGAGAAACTGCGGCAGCGGCCGGGCCAGCAGCACCAGCGGCGGCACCACGGCCAGCAGCAGCATGTGCTGGGTCATGTGCCCGGCCAGCGAAACCTGGGCCCAATGGGCAATCGGACCCACGACCCCCGAAGCCAGAATGAGCAGGCCTATGGCGAACAGCAGCGGCTTCCACCAGCGCAGGCTACGGTGGGTTCGTCGCCATCCCGCTGTGTAGGCGACAGCCACGAGCAACATCGCCCAGAACACCCAGTACGCGTAGAAATGACCCTCGTAGTGGGCCATCAACGATGGCGAGACGAGCAGCAGAAAGAACAGCGCCGTCAGCCGGTGCATGGCGCGACCAGAAAGACCGGAATGACAATCCACAACAAAGCGAAGACGGCGCTGATCAGCACCAGCCCCTCGACCCGGTGACGAAGCATCCGGCTGGATTCGACCTCACCCGTTGCCGCTTCCACCGGCCGCTTCCACCACCATGCGGCCAGAAGGAGCAGGACAGCCAGGTGGATCAATGCCAGTACCGCCAAAGCGCCGGTGACGGGATTGATCAGCCCGTCTTCCGGCGGCGGGGTCAGAAACTGGCAGCCAAGCGACAAGCCGGCGTACAGAAAGACGAAGCCCGACGCCCAGACAAGCAGTCCGGCGACCATTCGCAGCAGTGCCGCCACCGTCCAGCCGGGATGAGTCATGATCCCGCTCCCAGCAGGCCCGGAAGACCATGAATCAGCGCCAGTGAGATCAGGGTCACGGCCAGGGTGTAGCCGGCCCAGATCCTTCCCAGCCTCAGATCCAGGCTGCGCCGTGCGGAGATGAACCCGGCGCGCAGGCGCAACACGGCAAAGGAAGCCAGAACCGCAGCCATCAAGGCATGCACGGCACAATAGCCGATGATGAAAGCCGAGACCGCGGCGTAGGCATGGCTTTGGGGTGCCGGCAGGCCCGCGGCAATCTGGAGGAACAGGCCACCCGCGGCGAGCAGCGACAGCATTGCCGAAACCATCAGCGCCGCACCGATGCCGCCGGCCGAAACGCGGTTTCGGCTGAGCGCCTGGTGAAAGGCCGCCAGCGCCAATGACATGGCCAGCGCGGTTCCAAGCGGCAGCATCAAACCGGTGTCGATGAACGACTCCGGCGGCCAGCCGGGGGCGACCGCCCACAGATACAGATAGCCGAACAGCGCGGTGATGAAGAACGTGCCGTTGACCAGCAGACCGGCCAGCATGCCCCACCAGCCCGGTGCCTCGATGACCTGTGGATGCAGCGGCAGTTTGATGCCTTGCCCGGCCTCCTGGTCCGGCCAGTCGCGGTCGAGCCCGGTCGTCCAGGCCCAGCGCAAGGCAGCCCCCAGCGAAGCGACCGCACCGATGGCCGACAGCCAGTAAATACCAACCAGGAAAGACAGGAAAAATACCGCCAGGCAGACGGCGGTGATCAGCGGCAGGTAGCTGGGGCCGGGCAAGAGAATGATCTGGTCCGGCCGGCCGGAGACGGCATGCACGCCAAGGGTCTCGAACCAGCCGTTGCGGGTCCGGGCGAGATACCCCCGCCCTTGTCGTATATCGTCTTCAATGCCCGGTTGCGTCCACAGTGGCTCGCGGTCGCGAACCTCGGGCAGGCTGGCAAAGTTGTAGACCGGTGGCGGATGGTCCATGGCCCACTCCAGCGTGCCGGCCCGCCAGGGGTTGCGCTCCGAGCGCGCCCCGGTTCGGACCGTCGCGATCACATCCAGCAGCAAAGCGGCGAATCCGGCGGTCATGATGAAGCCACCGATGGTACTCAACAGGTTCAGCCACTCCCAGCCCAGGCCTTCGGGATAGGTATAGACGCGCCTCGGCATGCCGACCAGGCCGGTCAGGTGCATGTGCAAAAAGGTCAGGTTGAAGCCGATGAACAGCAGCCAGAATGCCCACTGACCCAGCCTTCCCGACACCTCCCGGCCGGTGAACAGGGGCAACCAGTAGTAGAGCGCGGCCATCAGCGGAAAGACGAACCCGCCGATCAGCACGTAGTGCAGGTGGGCAACCACGAAATGGGTGTCGTGGGCCTGCCAGTTGAACGGCACCAGAGCCAGCATCACGCCGGTCAGACCGCCGCAGACAAAGATGAACAGAAAGCCGAACAGGTAGAGCATGGGCAGGCGTTTGACCGGCCTGCCCTGCCACAGCGTGGCCAGCCAGGCGAAGAACTGGATGGCCGTAGGCAGGGCCACGAACATGCTGGCGGCGGAAAAGAACACCAGTGCCAGGTGCGGAATGCCCACGGTGAACATGTGATGGACCCACAACCCGAAGCTGATGAAGGCAGTGGCGATGACGGCACCGACCACCCAATGGTAGCCGACCAGCGGCCGGCGGGCGAAGGTCGGGATCATCATCGAGATCGTGGCCGCGGCCGGCAGGAAGATGATGTAGACCTCGGGATGCCCGAACAGCCAGAACAGGTGCTGCCACAACAGCGGATCGCCGCCCAGGGCGACGTCGAAGAACGGCCAGCCGAAGGCGCGCTCGATCTCCAGCAAGACGCTGGCCAGGATCAGCGGCGGAAAGCCGATCACCATCATCAAAGCCGTGATCAGGATGTACCAGCCAAACAGGGGCATGCGCCCCAGCGACATGCCGGCCGCACGCACCTTGAGCACGGTAGCTACCAGTTCGATACCGAAAGCGATGGCGGAGACCTCGACGAAGGTCACGCCGATCAGCCAGACATCGGCGTTGATGCCCGGCGTGTACTCGCCACTCGATAGCGGCGCGTACATGAACCAGCCGGTGTCCGGTGCCACGCCGGCGAACATCGAGCCGAGCAGAATCAGGCCGCCGAACAGGTAGCACCAGAATCCGAAAGCGCTCAGGCGCGGAAAACTGAGATCGCGCGCACCGAGGTACTTGGGAATGAAATACAGCGCCAGGCCCTCGATCAGGGGAATGGCGAACAGGAACATCATCACCGTGCCGTGCATGGTGAATATCTGGCTGTAGGTCTGATGGTCGAGGAACTCGTTACCGGGGCTGGCCAGCTGGGCCCGCAAGAGCATGGCCAGTAGCCCCCCGAAAAGGAAGAACAGGACCGCAACCAGCATGAAGCGCAGACCGATGACCGAGTGATTGACCGCCGCCAGGCGACCGAGGCCCGGACCGGTCGAGAACAGCCGGGTCAGCTCGCGACGATCTTCGGCATTGCCGCCGTTGGCGTCCGGGGTGGCTTCGTTCATTGCGCCTCCAGGTAGCCCGCCAGCGCCTCGACGGTCTCCTCGCCGAGGTCGCTGTGGTCCGGCATGCGATTACCGGGCTTGAGCCTCTGGTGGCCGGCGATCCATTCACGCAGGTTTTCCGGGCTGTTCGACACCGTGCCGGCACCCAGCCAGCGCCGCTCGGGCAGGCGTGCCAGATTGGGGCCCTCGTGATCGCGATCGGTCGAGCGGCTGTGGCACTCCAGGCATTGCTGCTCGAACGCTTCGCGGCCGGCAGTGGGGCCGGACCCGCTGCGATCCAGCCCGTTCATGGCCGCGAGCAGGGCCCGGAACTCGTCGGCCTGGTGCACCTGCACGTCGAAGGCCATGCGCGCATGCTGTGCCCCGCAGAACTCGGCACACTGGCCGCGAAACCGCCCGATCTCGGTCGGCCGCAAACGCATCCGGTTGGCCCGCCCGGGAATGGCGTCGATCTTGCCACCCAGCGCCGGCACCCAGAAGGAATGAATGACATCGTTCGATTCGACGACGATGTCGATTGCCTCGCCAACCGGCAAATGCAACTCGTTGGCGGTGTAGACGCTTTCGCCATCGGCATCGAGATATTCGAACTGCCACCACCACTGGTGGGCGGTGACCCGCACTTCCAGTGCCGGCTCACCGACCGGCAGCATGGCATCACCACTGCGCACGCCGTAGACCAGTAAAGCCAGCAAGACCACGGTCGGCACGATCACGCCGCCGGCAAGAATGACGGCCCGGGGTGATGGCCCTACCGGGCCTTCGGATCGCCGGTATACCGCATGCAGCCCGAGCACCGACATCACGACCATCAACACCAGGGTCGCTGCGATCATGACCCAGGCGACTCGCGCGATCTCCGCGGCCGCCTCACCGGCCGGCGCCAGCGTCGACACCGTGGCCTCGCCACAACCGGCCAGGGACATCGCCAGCAGCACAGTCACGACAGGAGTGATAGTCTTGAAAGCCGACCCGAGCAAGGATCGCGTGTCATGCCGACCAAGCCGACCTCCGAAGACGATCTTGAAACGCGAGTGGCGGTTGCCGGTCATCCGATCCACCCCATGCTGGTCACCTTTCCGATCGCCTTCCTGCTGGCCATGGTACCCGCCGACCTGGCCTGGATTTTTACCGGTGATGAATTCTGGGCGCGTCTGGCCCTGTGGCTGTCGGGTACCGGCTTTTTCATGGGAATGGTTGCCGGCATTGCCGGCACCATCGAATTGCTGATCATTCCGGGTGTACGCCGGCGCGGCGCGAGCTGGAGCCATTTCATTGTCGCGGTCACCCTGATTTCGGTCGCCTTCGCCAACTGGTACCTGCGCATTGCCGATCCGGTTGCCCTGATCATGCCGATCGGACTGAGCCTGAGTATTCTGGGAGCGGTACTGACCGGCGTGACCGGCTGGCTGGGCGGTAACCTGGTGTTCGAGCATCAGATCGCAGTGGTCCACGACGACGGTGACTGAATCATCCGCATCAATCGTTAATTGACCTGCCCTGCCGGTTTCGGCATCGTCGCCCCTCACCGTTTCAGGTCGGCTTGAGCGTGATCACCACCAGCACCAGCGATACTACCGCCAGCACGGGTACCAGCAGCAACAGGTGCTTGCCGGGGCTGCGCAAGTGCGGATTCTCGTAGAGCCGGCCCATCAGGCGGCCGAAATATACATGCACCATTACCATCAGTCCGACCGCGGTCAGCTTGTAAACCAGCCACATCCCCAGCGTCGCGACCAGTGGAATCATCAGCGTGCCGGTCACCACGGCGACTACCGCCAACGGCGAGGCGAATCCCACGTAGGTCAGTCGGGTTCGATGGCGCAAGCGGCGAAAGGATTCACCGCCTTCGACCCGGGCATGCTCTGCAAACAAGGCCGGAAGATAGAACAGACCTGCGCTCCACGCGGCGATGGCAGCGATATGCAGCAGCTTGATCCAGGCATACAGCGTCATGCGCGCATGAGCCTCCCGGCCGGACACGAATGTCTATCGTGTTCGCGGCCGGGCAGGCCGATCCGGTTATTCGGAGTCGCTGACCCTGGCTTGCTCCAACTGCACCTCGAAGTCCATCTGCAGCGGCTCGTCGGCACCCTCAGGCTGCGCCGCGATGACGAGCTGAAGAGTACGCTGATCGCTGACATTCAGGGTGCCGATGTAGGACACATGCCCGTCGGTTTCCACTGCACGCATGTCGATATCCTCGCCGTGTCCACTCAGGCTTTCATGTTGCGCGCTCACTTCGGCCGAAACCGGTGCCGACTGCCCGTCCGGTCGATTCTCCAGCACAACCACGTTGAGCAGGACGAGATCGGCCTCGGCCTCGATATCGTAGTTTCGGGCCATGGCATCGGGCAGATCTTCGGTTCGGCTTACATTGGCGCGGAGCGTAAACCCATCAAACTCCCTGACATGCCCCTGGGGATGCTGGTCAGCGTCAGTCCGGCCGTCACGTGCTTGGTCATCAGTCGAATCGACCCGGCCGTCACGTGATTGGTCCTCGGTCGAATCGATGGTCTGCCCGGGCCCGTCTTGCGCCTGACCGTCGGCCGACTCGACCGGCTCATCGTTTCGGTCGCAGCCAGCCAGCAAAGCCATGATGGCGATCATGGCAATGGTGAGCACAATGCTTCGAAGCGTGTTTGATTGCATGCTGTTCATAGCGTTTTCCCGTTAAACCAAAAGTTACGATAGGCCGATACCCGGTGAGCGACCGTGCGGTGTCAGACAAAGCCGGCATTTCGCTCCGGCGACCCCCGGACGGCCGACTCGAGATTTTCCTTTGCATGACGAGACACCCGCTCAGGCCGGGTTTCGCGGCTGACTCAGTTCGATGACCACGATCCAGGCATGTTTTCTCAGCCACGGCAACCTGGAAAACAGGAACGAATCCAGGCTCGAAAGTGGCTTTTGCAACAAGGGAATGAAGCTGGACACGGTGGCGGTCAGGTTGAAATAGAACACCTTCACGCTGGCAAAATACTTTTCGGCCAGGGCGATGTCATCCATCAGCAAGGGATGCTCGTCATCGGTGCGAATTGATGGCGTGAGCCGCCGGTACAGGTTGATCAGCGGATTATGACCCAGCGGCTCATAGAAGACAGCCTTTCCGTATGGCTTGAGGGTGCGGCTCAATTCCCGATAGGAGGGCTCCAGGTCAAGATGGTGAAGGATTCCGCTACCGCAGATCAGGTCGAAAGTCCGGTCATCGAAAGTGAGCTTCTCCGCATCCATCAACTGGCAGTCGATTGCCAGACCATTCCTGGCGGCATGCTCCCGGGTCAACTCGATGGCAACATCCGAGATATCGATTGCAGTGACATTTGCACCCTTCCGGGCCAGGGGAAAGGCCGCACCTCGCGGCCCGCAGCCATACTCCATGACCGTCTTGCCCTTGATGTCAGTGGTGATCAGATCGAGATAGGCTGACATGCTGCTACCGGTGGACCGGTAGTACTTGTCGGTCGATTGACGGGAGTCGTCGGAAAAAACCTGATTGTGAAAATCCTTTTCACTTTGCAGGCGCTGTTCTGGATTCATTATGAGCCCTCCGGTAATGGCCATCGGCAGTCATGGCAATTCTGTCGGAACGGGCGGATCTGTTATGTGCGCTGGCGAACCAACCAAGACCCCTATAATCCCGTCTGCAGGCTCGCTGAATTCGACGGAGCAATCTTCATGACAAACGCCCTGCTGAGCATTCAGGTCATCCCCCGCCCCCCGGACGATGGCGATGTGATCCCCCTGGTCGACCGGGCCA
>CAYQJJ010000080.1:0-11368 GCA_964417745.1 uncultured Wenzhouxiangella sp. | reverse complement strand
CAGAACACTCACACCCGCCCCACTTCGCAATTTCAGCTCGCGCAGGGTCCGGCCCACGAACGGCGAGCGTGGCGGGACCAGCGCATCGACAAGACGAACCGAGTCGGGCAAGCGGGGCCGCGCGCCGATGCGTTCGAGCCCGAATTCAGCCACCACGGCATTGATCGCATCATCGCTACCCACGGCATAAATTTCGTCGTCGCCGCGAATGAGGCTACCCGGCTCGGCTTTGCGAAACACCCGCCCGCGCCGGGTATGGCTGCCGATCGACAGAATCGTCACACCAAATCGCGAGCGCAGCTCGCTGCCCGTGACATCGTCCGATGCCAGCGCCGAGCCGGCGGGTACGCGCAGATGCACCAGGTGGTCTTCGAGTCCATAGGCGGCAAACAGATCGGATGAGGTGGGCTGCTCGAGCACATCTCCAGGCTGCCTGCGCTCCGGCACCAGACGGGGCGAGAGTATGAGCATGCAAGCCATGCCGACGGCCAGCATCACCAACCCGGGTGGTGTGAAGGCGAAGAACCCGAACCCCTCCAGGCCGGCCTGCTGAAGCTGGCCGCTGACGATCAGGTTGGGTGGCGTGCCGATCAGGGTAGTCATGCCGCCGAGCAGTGCGGCGAAGGCCAGCGGCATGAGCAGGCGGGACGGGCTGATGCCGCGGCGCCGGGCAATCGCCAGCACGACCGGGAGCATGACCGCCACGGTACCGGTTGAGCTCAGGAATGCCGACAGGAAGGCCGTGACCAGCATGATCACCGCGGTCAAACGCCTCACCCCGGTACCGGCAAAACGCTCGACCTGCCGGCCGAGCGCATCGGCAACCCCAGTGTGAAACAGACCCGCACCGACCACGAACAAACCGGCGATCATCAACACCACCGGGTCGGCAAACCCGGCCAGCGCCTCGCCGGTGGTGATTACGCCAGGCAGCACCAGCGCAAGCAACGCCATCAGTGCGACCAGGTCGAGCCGCAACCGATTGGTCATGAACAGCGCCAGCATCGTGGCCAGAACGACCACGACGTAGGGAACTCCGGAAAAGCTCACCGTTTACTTCCCGGCGAGCTGCTTTTCGACCTCCTCGAGTTCCTGTTCAGCGACCCGGGCGATTTCAACCAGGGTTTCGTAATTTTCCAGCTGCTGGGCCTGGTCTTCGAGATCGTGATCCAGACCACCACCGATATCGCGCCGGATCGCGGCGATCCGTTCGCGCAGCTCGTCGCGCCGCTTGATGAGTTCTTGATGGTCCATCGCTTCAAACCTCTCGCCATTTTGTCAGGGAACTCTGGAGCGCCCGGTGCCGATCAGACGACCCGATTCAGTCGACCCTATCAGTCGGCCCGATCAGGCTCGATCACGTCGGGCAGATCGGTCTGCGCCTCGACCGAATCAGCTTCAGTCTCTGCGGTCTTGTCACCGTCGGAATGGATATCCTCCGGGTCGCGTTCCGGCAGCACGCCGGCCTGGACCAGGCGGCCGATTCGTGAGAACACCTCGGCGCGGCCGAACGGCTTTTTCATGAAATCATCGGCGCCGATACGTTCGACGTAGAACTGCTCGGCCGCCTGGGGGTTACCGCTGATCATGATTACCGGAATGCCCCGGGTGCGCTTGTCCTTGCGCAGGCGCCGAAGCGCGGCAAAGCCGTTGAGGCCCGGCAGAACAATATCGAGAAAGATCAGGTCCGGCTGTTCGGTGGCGGCCAGTTCCATGCCCCGCTCGGCATCGTTGGCGCCGGTCGGCACGTAGCCGGACTGGCGCAGCATATGGCTGAGCGCGGCCACGACGGTACGCGAATCGTCGATGACCAGGACGCGAAGTCCGCGCTTTGCATCAACCCGCCCGGATTCGCGCCGATCATCGGAATTACCCAGTCCCAGAAGCTTGCGAAAACGCCCGAGTTGACTCACACCTGACTCCATGAAACCTCAAGGATCAGTGTACTTGATCCCTGACACACCTGCACTCGCCTAGTGGGCCCTACTAATGCAACCAGAAGTATTGC
Source organism: uncultured Wenzhouxiangella sp. (assembly GCA_964417745.1). Classification (GTDB taxonomy): domain Bacteria; phylum Pseudomonadota; class Gammaproteobacteria; order Xanthomonadales; family Wenzhouxiangellaceae; genus Wenzhouxiangella. Next base: position 9,360 of record CAYQJJ010000080.1, on the reverse strand, counting down.
CACATTCAGGGCTCCGGACGGATTCGCCTGCAAGGCAAAGTGGCGAAGGCATAGTCGTTCTACGTCGAGCCACTTTAACGCCGCAGGCGGATTCGTCCGGAGCCCCCTTTTGGGCTTGCCTCTCGGCGCCCGTGGGCTGCGTTCTCGGCGCTTGATGTAGACCGGGCTACACTGGGCACGCCGACGCCTTGCCACGAACGCCGAGAGGCAAGCTGAATGAGGCAATACTTCTGGTTGCATTAGTAATCGGGCTCAATCCGACCCGATGTGCTGGCGAAATTGCTCGATCAGCTCGCGCACGTCAACCCCTTCGCTGCCGTCGGGCAGGACTTCGGCAACCCGCAGTGCGCCGGTGGATTCGCGCAGCGCCGGATCGGCCAGGTCAATCAGCTTGCCCGGTCGCGGCCCGTCCGGCTCCCGGGTCACGGTATGGACCAGCGGATACAGGCCGCGCCCGGACCGGCTCTCCATGACAACCGCAAGCTCGCCATTGTTGAGCCGCACCAGGGTGCCGGGCGAAACCCAGCCCATCAGCGCGATGAAGACCTCCACCAGATCGCTGTCGAACTGCTTTCCGCGCGCCTTCCAGAGAATGCCGAGGGCCTGATGATGGGACCGGGCCGGGTCGTAGGCGCGATTGGAGGTGATGGCATCGTAGGCGTCGACGACCGCCACCAGAAAGGCCAGTGCGGGAATCCGTTCGTTCGGAAGCTCGTCCGGATAACCGGTACCGTCCGGGCGCTCATGGTGAGAGCGCACGGCCGCCGCCACGGACAGTGGCACATTGGGATCGTCCCGGACCAGGTCGTAGCCGATGGTGGTGTGGGTCTTGACGTGATCAAATTCCTCGGGCTTAAGCTTTCCGGGCTTGTTGAGGATTTCCGGGTCGAGCTGCATCTTGCCAAGATCGTGCAGCAGCCCGGCCAGCCCGGCTTCCTCGGCATCAAGGCGTGACCAGCCAGCTGCGTGGGCCAGCGCGATCGCCAGAATCGAGACGTTGATGCAGTGCTGGGCGGTGTACTGGTCGCGCTCCTTGATTCGGGTCATCCACAGCAGCGCGGCCAGGTTGTGTTCGAGGTGATCGACAACTTCCGACACCACGCTCCGGGCCGACTCCGGATCGATCCCGCGGCCCGATGCCAGGCGCTCGATCATGCGCTCGACCTCGAGCTCGAGGCCCTGGTAGAAAACGCCGGCCGATTCCAGCGTGGCGGCATCGATCCGCGAACTCCCGAGTAATGCCAGGCGAGTCTGATCGGCCGCACTGGCCTGGCTGGCCCGGGGGCTGTAGTGAGGCGGCTGATGCTTGTTGCTGCTGCGGGCAATGTCGATATCCACCCACGCACAGTTTTCGACCATCCAGCGCCGGGTGTTCTCGGACTTGATCAGCACCCCTTCGAGCGGATAGTCGGTCTGACGCCAGGGCACGCTCATGCGCACCACGAAATGCCCGGTGCAGAGCTCGGCCGGCGCGATCCGGCGTTCGTACTGCATGCGGTTGGTCTGCTGGTTCATGATACATACCCCGCTGGCCGCCCCGGCAGGCTGTGCTGCACAAGCCGTACAACCAGATTATCCCCGGCACGGTGAGTCACGAATGCTGCCGGATGCTCCACGCGGTTTCCCCCCTCCCTGAAATGCTGACTGTCCATGGCGTGGCAGTCAGATTGCCACAACGCCACGGCGGAATCAAAGTCAGAGACCACCCTGGTGAGCAGACGGCTTTCGGGGACAATCCGGGAATCTTCGAGCCAGCCGGCACGCAGCGCCCGTGCCGACAGGGTTCGTCAATCGTCGAGCGCGGCGACCAGCAGCGACTTGACCTTGACGCCCTGGGCACCGTCGGGCAGGACCTCGTCGATGCGCAGACCGGGCTGGTTTTCGTCGTTTCTCAGTTCCGCCAGGTCGACGCGCTCGCCAGCCTCGTAGCCGAGCTTGCCCTGGCGCAGCAGGCGCACGATCGGGTAGAAACCATGCACGATGTTGGTTTCCTCGACCACGGCAAGCTCGCCGTCGGACAGCCGAACCAGCGTGCCGGGCGCGACCCAGCCCATGAAGTGAATGAAGGTCTCGACCAGGGTCTTGTCGAACTTGCGTCCCCGGCCACGCCAGAGAATTCCCAGTGCATCGTGGTGGGAGCGGGCCGGGCGGTAGACCCGCTCGGAGGTGACCGCGTCGTAGACATCGACCACCGAGACCAGCATCGACAGCGGCGAGATCTCCCCGGCCTTCTTGCCGGCCGGATAGCCCAGGCCGTCGGGTCGTTCGTGGTGCTCGAGCGCGACCAGCGAGACAGCCTCATCGATCTCGGCTTCGGCCGAGAGCATCTCGTGGCCTTTTTCGGTATGGGTCTTGATGTGCTGGTATTCCTCGGCGGTAAGCCGGCCACGCTTGTTCAGGATCGCCGAATCCAGCGTGACATTGCCCAGGTCGTGCAGCAGCGCGGCCAGCCCGGCCTGTTCGATCTGGGCCTGGGGCCATTCCATCGCGTGCGCCAGCCCCAGCGCCAGGATGGCGCAGTTGATCGAGTGCTGTGCGGTGTAGTCGTCGGAATCCTTGATACGCGTCAGCCACACCATCGCGGCCAGGTTGCGCTCGAGCGATTCGGCCAGTTCGCTGACCACTCGCTCGGCCGACTTGACTTCGATGCCGCCGCGATCGGCAAAGGACTGAATGAGGCGACGCGCCTGGCTGTCGAGCAGGCTGTAGGCCTTTAGCGCGGCGCCAACGCTCTCCGAATCGATGCGCGAACCGCGCAGGGTATTGATCGGATGGGCCGGATCGGTGGTCTTGAGCGTCTTGGTGATCGCGCCCGTATCGGCCGGCGGCGCCTCGGGCCGGTCCTGGTTCGAAGAACGCGAGAAATCGACAACGACCCATTCGCAGTTGTCGGCGAACCAGGACCGCGTATCTTCCGAATCCACCAGAACCCCCTGCAGGGGGAAGGGTGTGTCGATCCAGGGAATATCCAGACGAATGATGAAGTGCCCGATCTTGAGATCGGACGGATGAACGATCAGCTCGCTCTGCCAAATCGAATTCGAACCGTTTCCGGCATCAGAAGATGCGTTCATCAATCCCTTCCTTAGAAACAGTAAATGCGGGGCCGGACCCGGGGGCGCTCCAACCGTTCGGCAGCCCCGACAAGGCACCGCTTCCGGCCACTAATCATGCTGTCGATATTAGCACGCATGTACCGCGCGGCGCCGTGGCCTGGCAGACCGAAACAGCTCGCATTCGGGGCCGGCTCCAGTGATCGAGGCCACACCAGGCAACCCCGACCACCCTGGCGCTTTATAATCGGGGCCCGATTCCATGCCGCAAAAAATACCGATGCCTCTCCCGATTTCCAGGCTCGCCAGCGTGCTGGCCGCCTTGCTGACAATGAGCCTGGCCGCCACAGCCATGGCCGAAACCGGGCATACATCGCTCTGGCTGGTCGAATACGAAAACGACATCTTTGCCGGCGAGGATCGGTATTACACCAGCGGGGTGCGGATCACGCGCGTGGCCACGACTCGCGAAGCACCCTCATGGCTGGAGTCGGTAGCCCAACGCTTTCCCGGCTTCGATGAATCCGATGCCCTGCCCTATGCACTGGCGATCGGCCACAACATGTACACCCCGGCCGACATCGTCGAGCCGGAGTTCCCGCCAGACGACCGCCCCTACGCGGCCTGGCTGCAGGCCAAGTTTTCCACCGGCACGCTCCAGCCCGGCGGCGCGGATCGGCTGCGGGTCGGGATCGGCGTCGTCGGCCCGGCGGCGCTGGGCAAGCCGGTCCAGAAAGGCATTCACCGCCTCATCAACGCCGACGAACCGACCGGCTGGGACACCCAGCTGAAAAACGAGCCTACCTTGCTGGTCGGTTACGACCGCTTTCGGCGCGTTGTCGATCGCGCCGACCCCGGGAAACTGGGTTTCGACCTGAGTGCCCTCGGTGGCCTGACGCTCGGCAATGCGCATACCCATCTTTCGGCCGGGGCCTTCCTGCGCGCCGGCTACAACCTGCCCGACGATTTCGGTCCGCCGCGCATCACGCCGGCCGCTTCCGGGTCCGGCTATTTTCGCCCCGACGGAACCCGCAGCTGGTATCTCTATATGGGTGCCGAGGGCCGTGCCGTTGGCCGCGACCTGTTCATCGAGGGCAACACCTTCGGCGGCCGCGACGGAGTCAATGTGCGCCGCGGGGTCAGCGAGCTGTTCGCCGGACTGGTCTATACGCGAGGTCCGCTGCGCCTTGCCTACACGCATGTCTGGCGAAGCCGGGAATTCAAGGGCCAGGCGGAATCCCAGGACTATGGGGCGCTGTCAGCCTCGCTGTGGTGGTAGCGGCGTGAAGGGTTCGGGCCAGGCGAAATGGAAGCCCTGCATCAGGTCGATGCCGATCTCGATGCAAAGGTCGGCACAATGGGCGTCCTCAACGCCCTCTGCAAGCGTCTGGATACCCATGCCGCTGATCAGGTCGTGGAGGGTCGAAAGCAGCCGGTACTTGGCTGACTCGCGGGTTTCCAGGCCTCGCACCAGGGCGATATCGAACTTGAGATAGTCCGGCGGCACCTCGATCAACTCCAGCAGCCGCGCCTGGCCGGCGCCGAAGTCATCGTAGGCCAGCGCGATATCCATGCCCGCCAGCTCTCGCCTCACCTCGGCCATCTGGTCAAGGTCGGTCACCGCCGCCTCGTGCACCTCGAACACCAGCCCCAGATCCGGAAAGTGCGCCCGCAGATCCTTGAGCTCGCTCAGCAGTCCGTCGAAATCCTCGCATTCGGCCGGGTGATTGTTGAAGAAAAATGGCTGCGTCACACCCATGCGGCTGGCGGCCTCGAAACTCTGGCGGCGCAGCAGGCGGCTGAGCCGGACCTCGGCGCCGAGGGCGCGGGCCAGGCCGAAAAGCTGATCCGGGCCCTCGGTCAACTCCGGATGCAGGCTGCGCCCGAGCAGCTCCCACCCGAACACGCTGCCATCGGGGGTGACGATGGGCTGACGATAGGCGGCAACCTGCTGGTTTTCGAGCAGTTCGAAGAAGGCGCCCATCAGGAGCGGAAAATTGCTCGGCAGGGCCTCCATGCCAACCACGGTCTCGGCCGAGGAAACATCCCGGTCCATCGCCCCCCGCGGCTGGCGATCGCGCATCAGGCGAAACTCGTGATCGGCAAGGTGCACGACATCCCCGGCGACGATCGGGGTCGGCGAATCGATCGGTTGATGATTCACGAACGTGCCGTTGGTACTGCCCAGGTCCTCGATGCGCAGACCGGTCGCGGACTGCTCGATGCGCGCGTGCTGGCGCGAAATCCGGTCCACATTGAGCTGGACGATGCAATCGGGGTGGCGACCGAAGGTAACCGGGAAAGCTTCCAGCTCGATACGCCGCGGCAGCTCCGTCTGGCCGGTTGAACTCTCGAGGTAGAAATGATCGGTCATCGTTGCGCAAGACAGCGTGCCGGACTCGCCCTCAGTATCGAGGCGTACGGCAAGCGACGCAAGCCCACTCTTTGGCCCGGGAACAATTCAGCCACCCTTGCGGGCCATGGCCTTGCGCACGCCGCGCATCATCATGCGGTAATAGAGCCTGGGGAACCAGCGCCGCAGGCGCCACACCCAGCGGGTATTGGCGTGGGTGAGCAGCAGGAAACGATTCGTTCCGATGGCCCGGAACACGACATCGGCGACATCCTTGGCCGATACACCCGAGTGGCTCATCCAGCGCTCGACCCGCTTCTGATAACTCGCGTCCGGAGCCCGCATGGATTCGGTCAGACGGGTCTTGACGAAAGCCGGCGCCAGCGCCGACACGCGCACGCCGGCCTCGTCGAGTTCGGCGCGCAGCATTTCCGACATCGCGATCACCGCGGCCTTGGCGGTACCGTAGGCGTTGATGCCCGGGGCAGCCGCGAACCCGGCAAACGAGGCGACGTTGACAATATGCCCCGAGCCCCGCTCGCGCATCAGCGGCGCGAAGGCCTTGCAGCCCATGACCACGCCCATCAGGTCGATATCGATAACCCAGCGCCAGGTATCGAGCGGCGTCTCTTCCAGCGTGCCGCCTGCGGCAACCCCGGCGTTGTTGATCAGAACATCCAGATGGCCGAAACGCTCGGAGACAAAATCGACGGCACGCTGCCAGTCATCGGCAGCGGTGATGTCCATGGTCAACGCCAGGCTCTCATCGCCCAGCTCGGAGGCCACCTGGCGCGCGCGGTCGGCCTCGCGGTCGGCGATGATGACCTTCCAGTCAGCGGCGTGAAAACGCCGCGCCATGGCCTCCCCAAGGCCCGCGCCGCCGCCGGTGATGAGAACGATCGAAGGCGATCCGGATGTTGTGGTCATGGTCAAGAGGCCCTGTGTGGTTGGCAAGACGCCGGTGTGCTATTCAAAACCCAGCCACACCGCACCGACCAGCACCAGGGCGGCGGCGGCGAACAGCTTGAGCATCAAGGGCCAGGCAAAGCGCAGCCACTTGACGTAGGAAACGCCGGCCATGCCCAGAATGCCCATCAGGATGGCATTGGTCGGGATGATCATGTTGGTCAGACCGTCGCCGAGCTGGTAGGCCAGTACCGAGACCTGCCGGCTCACGCCGACCAGATCACCCAGCGGCGCCATCAGCGGCATGGTCACGAAGGCCTGGCCGCTGCCCGACGGGATGAACAGGTTGAGCAACGCCTGGATGACGAGCATGCCGACCGCCGACAGCTCGGCGCCGACCAGCGACAGCGGCAACGACAAGTAGTGAACGATCGAATGCAGGATCAGCCCGTCTTCCATGACCAGGGCGATGCCGCGCGCGACACCGACGAGCAGCGCGGTCTCGGTCAGCTCGCGGGCCCCGATAATGAACTTCTCGGCGGTCAGGCTCGGACCGAGCCGACCGATGCCGGCAGCCACCAGCCCCAGGATCAGAAACGCCGCGCCGAGCTCGTTGAGATACCAGCCTCGCGTGGCAATCCCCCAGACGGCGATCCCGAGTGCCAGCACGAAACCGACCATGATCGCCACGTGCCCGGGCCTCATGCGCGGGTAGTCGTGACCCGGCGCGCCGGAAGCAGCCTCGCCCTCGCCGGCCGGCGCTTCGACAAGCTCGGGCACCACGCTGGCCGAGGGGTCGGCGCGGACGCGTCGGGCGTAGGACTGGACATGGTGGACCGCGATGAGCACGAACGGCACCAGCAAGGCCAGGCGCACCGGCCAGCCCGAATAGGTCGGCAACTCGGCCACTCCCTGGGCCACGACCACGGTATAGGGGTTAAAGGCCGCGACTCCATAACCGACCCCGTAGCCGCTGATGATCATCGCCACGGCGGTCATTGGATCCATGCGCATCGCCCGGCACAGGGCGACCAGGATCAGTACGAAGGGGATGTATTCTCCCGACGAACCGACCGCGCTCGAGGCCATGGCAAATACGAACACCACCGCGAAAATCAGCAGCGTGGGCCGGTTGCCGAAGCGCTCGAGCAGGCGCCCGAGCAGCGCATCGATGGTGCCGGTGGCGCGGATGATGGCCAGCACACCGCCGATGATGAACAGGAAGAAAATGATGTCGGAGGCTGCGGCGAACGCGCGCGGCACCGCGGTGAACAGCTCGAGCGGACCGATCAGCTCACGCTCTTCATGAACCTCGTAGGAGCCCGGCACCACCATTTCGCGCCCGGCTTCGTTGAGTTCGGTGTCGAAACTGCCCTGGGGCACGATCCAGGTCGCCACGAGGGCCGCCACCATCAGGAAAAACAGCAGCGTCAGGGTGTTCGGGACGCGAAAAGTCATAGCGTGAACCGCGGTCGAAAGCACAGCATTGTAGTATTAACCCGGCACGAATGCAGATCGCATTCAGCCGCCGTGTGCGGTTGAGCAGCAAGGCGTTGGAACACTGCACCACTCGGGCGCAGCGACGGCTACGGTCACTCGTGTCGCACCATCTGAACCGGCGTCAGGCTTCGCGTGCGCTGGCGCATTCCACGCACAGCGTGGTCGACGGGTCGGCCTTGAGACGTGCCTCGGCGATGTCCTCGCCGCATTCGAGGCACTCGCCGAACTCGCCGTGATCAAGCCGCTTCAATGCAGCCTGAAGGCGCTGCAACTCGAGCTTTCGACGCTGGTCGCCGGCCTTGGCCATCTCCTGGCCCTGCAACGCGTCCATCCGGCTCAGGCGACCCTGGCGGGTCTGGTCGAGCTCCACCGTGGCGGTCGACTCGCGGCTGGTCTCGGCGATTTCCTCGAGGCTGGCAATGCGTTGTTCGATCAGCGTTCGAAAATCACTCATGGCGATGGAATCGGGCGGAAAACAACGGGGAATGAGCGCCATCATACACCGCTGTTCGGGTAGGCTTGGCGCACGGTACTTTCGACCTGCCATCATCAGGAGTCCGGAGTTGGTCTCACGCAAGCGCGCACCGGCCCGCGAAATCTTCGGCTGGGCGATGTTCGATTTCGCCAACCAGGCCTATACCCTGCTGATCATCACCGTGGTGTTCGGCGATCTGTTCACGCGGGTGATCGTCGGTGATGGGCCGGATTACCGGCTCGGCAACCTGCTGTGGAGTGTCGCGCTGGCGGTCAGCTACCTGATGGTGGTCATCGCCAACCCCATCTGCGGGGCGGTCATGGACCATTCGCGCCTGCGCAAGCGGTTCCTGTTCATCAGCTACCTGGCCACGGTGGCGACCACCGCCGCGCTCTGGCTGGTCGAACCCGGCTGGATCGTGCTCGGGATGACGCTGATCATCCTGTCGAACTTCAGCTACGCCATCGGCGAGGCCTTCATCGCCAGCTTCCTGCCCGGGCTCGGACCGCGTCGCGACCTGGGCTGGATCTCGGGTCTGGGCTGGGCGCTGGGCTACGTCGGCGGACTGGTCTCGACCGTGTTTGCACTGGCCTTCCTCGGTGAAGTCAGCGCCGAAAACTACGATCGGGTGCGCTGGGTCGGTCCGTTCGCCGCCGCGTTTTTCCTGATCGCGGCCGTGCCGACCTTTATCTGGCTGCGCGAGCGCGGCCGGCGACGCCCACTGGAGCCCGGCACGTCGCTGATCACCAGCGGCTTTGCACGGCTGCGCCAGACGCTCGACCACCTGGGCGAATTCCGTGACCTGCGCCAGCTGCTGATCTCGGTATTTTTCACCATGGCCGGCATCTACATCATCGTCAGCTTTTCGTTCATCTACGGTGCCCAGGTCATCGGCTGGGACGAGTCGGTTCGCGTGATCATGTTCGTGACCGTCCAGATCACCGCCGCGCTCGGCGCGCTGGGCTTCGGGTTTCTTCAGGGCATCATTGGCGCGCGCCGGACGTACCTGATGACCCTGAGCCTGTGGCTGCTGGCGATTCTGGCCATCTGGCAAACACCGCTGCTGGCCGAGC
>CAYQJJ010000079.1:0-11379 GCA_964417745.1 uncultured Wenzhouxiangella sp. | reverse complement strand
GAGGCAGGATTTGTGAATGTCTTAGTAAGTCAGTAATCGCGGCAGGTGATTTCCGCCGCGCCGCTGGTGGCATCGCGCACGGCGGTGCTGAAGGCCTCGACCTCGTGTGTCGGGATTTCGAGCTCGAAGCACACGCCGTCGCTTGAATAGCTCTCGTCGAGCTTGTCCGCGTGATGGCGCTCGAGCAACTGATGAATCGCGTCCACGGCCTCGAAGCCGGCCCGGCAATCCAGGCGGCAGGTCGCCACGATCGGTTCGGCCGGTGCGGCCCTCAGGCACTCGGCAGCGGTGCCGCCATAGGCGCGCGCCAGCCCGCCGGTGCCAAGCTTGATGCCGCCGAAGTAGCGCGTGACAACCACCACCACGCGGTCCATGTCCTGGCTTTCGATGGCCTGGAGAATCGGGCGCCCGGCGGTGCCGGAAGGTTCGCCGTCGTCGTCGAAGCGATAGGCCTGGTCCGACCGCCAGGCCCAGCAGTTGTGGTTGGCGTCTGCCTCACCGACCTGCTCGAGGAAGGCGCGGGCGGCGTCCTCGGTGGCCGCGGGCGCGGCGCGTGCGATGAAGCGGCTTTTCTTGATCAGCACTTCGTGCTCGACCGGCTCGATGAGCGTTCGGCTCATTTCAGGCGGGCTTTCCGGGGCGAAGACTCGATCTGAGCATCAACTTCAAAACCATGCATCAGAATATTGATTTTGATGCCTTTTTTGAACTGATCCCGCTCGGTCATGGCCTGGCCTTCAGGGTCGCGAACCAGCGCGTAACCGCGATCGAGCACGGCCAGCGGACTGACGCCTCCGAGCGCCCGGCCGGCCGCGCCAAGGCGCTGCGAGAGCTGCTTCAAGCGGGTATCGATTGCACGCGCCAGGCGCGCTTCGGCGCGTTCGAGCTCCGGTTCGAGACGGTCGAGCTGGCGCTTCGGGTGGCGCGCTACGAGACGCGTGGCGAGGCCTTCGAGCTGGCGTTCCGGCTGGCTGATGGCGCGCCCGATCGCCGGGCGCGCGCGCTGAGCGAGCCCGGTGAGGCGCTGGTCGAGCTCGGCCAGACGCCGCCCGGGGCGCTGGGAGGCGAGCCGGCGGACCAGCTCGTCGATGGCCTGCGCCCGGTCGTTGAGCACGCGTTCGCTGGCACGCCTGAGCCGGCGGTCGAATTGCTCGACACTGCGTGCCAGTGCCGGCCCGTCCGGTGTGACGGCCGCTGCCGCCGCACTGGGCGTGGGCGCCCGCCAATCGGCGACGAAGTCAGCGATGGTGAAGTCGCTCTCGTGCCCCACCGCGCTGACAATCGGTGTGCGCGCGGCAAAGATCGCGCGCGCCAGGCGCTCGTCGTTGAACGACCACAAATCTTCCAGCGAACCACCGCCGCGGGCCAGGATGATGACCTCGCCGAAACCGTGCCGGTCGGCAGCCTCCAGCGCCGCGGTCAGTTCCTCGGCGGCACGTTCACCCTGAACCTGGCTGGGGTAAATGCGCACCCGGGCCGCAGGCCAGCGCTCGCCGAGCACCTTGAGCAGGTCCCGAATCGCCGCGCCGGAAGCCGAGGTGACCAGGCTGATGCCGCGAGGCCATTGCGGGAGCGGCTTCTTGGCCTCGGCATCGAACAGGCCTTCGGCCTGCAGTCGGGCCTTGAGCTTCTCGAACGCTGCCTGCAGGGCGCCGGCGCCACCTTCGAGCAGGCCATCGGCGATGAGCTGATAGTCGCCCCGGGGCTCGTACAGGCTGAGCCGGCCACGCACCAGTACCTCCTGACCGTTTTCGGGCTTGAAGCCCAGGCCGCGGGCGTTGCCGCGAAACAGGGCGCAGCGCAACTGGGCGCGGGCGTCCTTGAGGGTGAAATACAGATGGCCGGAGGCCGGCCGGGCGAGATTGGAAATCTCGCCCTGGATCCAGAGCCGGGGGAACCCGGCCTCCAGATGCAGGCGAACTTCGTTGTTCAGCTCGACGGGGCGATAAATTCGGCTTTCCGGGCCGGGGGGCTGGACTGGCATGGTTGCCGATTATAGTCATCTCCAATGCCCGGCGCGCCGGTCTCGGTTTCGTTGACCTGGTCACCGGGATCGAGCCGCTCGAGCAGGCTGACAAAACGTTCGGTCGAGCGCGTCCAGGAATAGCCCTCGGCAAACTCTCTGCAGGCGGTGCCGTCGATCGACAGCGCCCGGTACACGGCCTCGTCGAGGCGCTCGTCGAGTGCGCCGGTGCCGCCGTCGAGGACCAGGTCGAGCGGGCCGGGAACCGGAAACGCGGCAACCGGAACCCCACAGGCCATCGCCTCGAGCATGACCAGGCCGAGCGTGTCGGTCCGGCTCGGAAATACGAACACATCGGCCGAGGCCAGGTATTCAGCCAGCGCCTCGCCCTGGCGGTAGCCGAGGAAGTGGGCGTGCGGATAGCGGCGTTTGAGCGTCTCCAGGTCCGGGCCATCACCGACGACGACCTGGCTGCCCGGCAGTTCGAGATCGAGGAAGGCCGCGAGATTCTTCTCGGTGGCCACGCGCCCCATGTAGAGCGAGATCGGGCGCGGCAGGTCGAGCGCATCGCGGCTGCGCGGCCGGAACAGCACGGTGTCCACCGCACCGGGCCAGATCGCCAGGCGGCTGAAGCCCTGCTCCAGAAGCGCCTGCTTCTGGCTGGCGCTTCGCACCAGGGTTCGGGTCGCCGCCGAATGGAACCAGCGCAGGAACCTGTAGCTCCAGGCCAGCGGAACCGGCAGGCGCAAGCGCAGATACTCGGGGAAGCGGGTGTGACAGGAGGTCGTGAAATCAACCCCGTGACGCAGGCACCAGCGCCGCGCCGCCAGGCCCAGCGGGCCCTCGGTGGCGATATGCACCGCATCGAACGGGCCGGCGGCCAGCGCGCGGCGCACAGCGCGGCCGGGTCGCAGGGTCAGGCGGATTTCCGGGTAGCTCGGGCAGGGCAGGGTGCGCTCACCCTCGGGTGAGAGCACGACGACTTCATGGCCCATGTCGCGCAGGGTCTTTCGGGTCGTTTCCAGGGTGCGGACCACGCCATTGACCTGTGGCGCCCAGGCGTCGGTGACCAGCAGTATTCTCATGCCTCGGCTCTCTCGCTTGCGGGTGAGTAAGGGGCCTCGAGCTGGCATCGGGTTGGCATGCGGGTCGAGGAATTCACATGGCACTGAGTCTGATCCAGGTTGTTGGCAGGCCGATGACAGCGCGCTTACAGTCGCGTGACGGCGCGGCAATCGTTGTACGATGCGGTTTGTTGACGAAGCTGCAAGAGAGACGATTGTGATAGCAAGTGTGATGGCAAGCGTTATGGCAAGAATATTCTGGATGGTGGTCTGCTTGGCGCTGGCCGCTTCGGCCGGCGCCGAGCAGCCAGGCCGGCATGCCGTGGCCAGCGCCCACAATCTGGCCACCGAGGCCGGCATGGCCGTGCTGGCCGAGGGAGGGAACGCCTTTGATGCCGCGGTCACCGTCTCGGCGGTGCTGGCCGTGGTCGAGCCTTCTTCGTCGGGCATCGGTGGCGGCGGTTTCTGGCTGCTGCATCACGCCGACACCGGCCAGTCGGTAATGGTCGACGGCCGCGAGACCGCTCCCGGCGCGGCCGAGCGCGATATGTATCTCGACGACGAGGGCCGAGTCGATCGCGACCGGGCCATCAACGGCGCGCTGGCTGCCGGTATCCCCGGGGCACCGGCGGCCTGGGTCCACATCGCGGACGAATACGGTACGCTGCCGCTCGAGCGCCTGCTGGCACCGGCGATCCGTCTGGCCGAGGAAGGCTTCCCGGTCGATGCCAAGTACCAGACCCTGATCAACTTTCGCGCCGAGGTCATGCAGCGCTGGCCCGAGACCGAGGCGATCTTCCTGCCCGGCGGCGAGGTTCCGGAGCGCGGCACGCTCATTGTCCAGGACGACCTGGCAGAAACGCTGCGCACCCTCGTGCGGGAAGGCCACGACGGCTTTTACCGGGGTGAGGTTGCACAACGCCTGGTCGATGGCACGCGCGAGGCCGGTGGCATCTGGACGCTGGAGGATCTCGCCGGGTATCGCGTCGTCGAGCGCGAGCCGATCCGCACGCGCTATCGCGGCCACGAACTGATCACCGCCTCGCCGCCGTCGTCCGGCGGCATTGCGATGGCCCAGATACTCAACCTGATCGAGCCGTTCGACATCGAGTCCATGGACACGGTCGAACGCGTGCACCTGCTCTCCGAAGCCATGCGCCGGGCCTACCGAGATCGGGCGCTGTACCTGGGCGATCCGGATTTCGTCGACATCCCGGTCGACATGCTGACCAGTGCCCACTACGCAGCCGGCCTGCGCGCCGGCATCCGAATGGACCGCGCCACGCCGTCAAGCGCGCTGGCCGCCGACCCGGACCTGCGCGTCGAGAGCGAAGACACTTCGCATTTTTCCCTGCTCGACGCCGAGGGCAACATGGTCTCGGCCACCCTGACGGTCAATCTGCCCTATGGCGCCGCCTTCGTGGCACCGGGCACCGGCGTCCTGCTCAACAACGAGATGGACGACTTCTCCGCCGCGCCGGGCGAGCCCAATGCCTACGGCCTGATCGGCTTTTCGGCCAATGCCATCGAACCGGGCAAGCGCATGCTCTCGTCGATGACCCCGACGCTGGTTGTGGGCCCGGATCGCTCGGCGGTTATCGGCACGCCGGGCGGGTCGCGCATCATCACCACCGTGCTGCTCGGCGTGCTCGATTTCATCGCCGGTAACGGCCCGGGTTCCTGGGTCGGCCTGAACCGCTTTCACCACCAGTATCAGCCCGACGAGATCTCGCTCGAGCGCGGCACCCTGGACGAGGGGCAGATCGAGCGGCTCGAAGCGCTCGGCCACGAGGTCACGGTTCGGGCTCGAACCTGGGGCAATATGAATGCCGTCATGTGGGACCGCGCGCGTGATCTCGTCGAGGCGGCGCACGACCCGCGCTGGGATTCTGGCGGCTCGGCGGTCGAAGCGGCCGGGGCGCGCGCTACAATAGATGATTGATTGACAGAGCAGTCTTCCATTGACTGCGCAGTCACGGTATAATTTCGGGTTTGCCGAAGCAGCTTTTCGGGGGCGGTTGTTGCAACCGCGTCCCTTTTTTCAGGAGAGATCATGGTCAAGATTCGTTTGAGCCGGGGCGGCGCCAAAAAGCAGCCCTTCTACCACATCATCGTCACCGACAGCCGTAACCGTCGCGACGGTCGCAACATCGAGCGTCTGGGCTTTTTCAACCCGGTCGCGCGCGGTCAGAACGAGCGCCTTCGCCTCGATGTCGATCGGATCGACCACTGGGTCAACCAGGGCGCCCAGCTCAGCGAGCGCGTTGGCCACCTGGTGGTTGAAGCGCGCAAGGCGCAGACCCAAGCCAGCGCCTGATGGGCACCCCGGGGCTCGATGAAACGGTCGAGGTCGGCCGCTTCACCGGTGCCTGGGGGGTCAATGGCTGGGTCAAGGTCTACTCGTTGACCGATCCGGCCGAGGCCATCTTCGACTACCAGCCCTGGCTGGTCGGCGAAGCCGGCCAAAGCATGACCATCAGCCACTGGCGCCGGACCGGCCCGCGCCTGGTGGCTGCGATTGACGGAATCGAAACCGCCGAGCAGGCCGCCGCGCTTGCCCAGGTCGGCATCCGTATTCGCCGCGATATCCTGCCGCCGGCTCCCGCCGGTCAGTTCTACTGGAACGATCTGATCGGTCTCACGGTCGTCAATCGTGAAGGCGATGACTATGGCCGGGTGAGCGGGCTGCAGGCTACCGGCGCCCACGACGTGCTCGAGATTGCCGGCGGCCCTTTCGGTCCGGTGCTCATCCCCTTCGTCCAGGATCACTTCATCGATTTCGTCGATCTCGAGGCAGGCCGCATTGTCGTCAACTGGCCGCGCGAGTGGCTGGACGCCGAATGATCCGCCGCATCGACGTCATCACCCTGTTTCCGGACTGGATCGAGTCGCTACGCGGTCTCGGCCTGACCGGGCGCGCATTGTCCGATGGCCGTATCGATCTCAAATGCTGGAACCCGCGCGACTTCACCAGCGACCCTCACCGCAGCGTCGATGACCGTCCCTACGGCGGTGGTCCCGGCATGGTCATGCGACCCGAGCCGCTGGGCCGGGCCATCGAGTCGGCACGCTCGGATGATGTCGAGGCATCGGTCATCTACCTCAGTCCGCAGGGGCGCCGGCTCAACCAGGAAGGGGTTGTCGGCCTGGCCGGCCGCGAGCGGCTGATTCTGGTCTGCGGGCGCTACGAGGGTATCGATGAGCGCGTCATCAACGAGCTGGTCGACGAGGAGTGGTCGGTCGGCGATTTCGTGCTCTCCGGTGGCGAGCCGGCTGCCGCGGTGATGATCGATGCAGTCGTTCGTCAACTACCCGGCGTGCTCGGCCACGCCGATTCGGCGCGCGAGGATTCATTCGCCGAAGGCCTGCTCGATTGTCCGCACTACACCCGCCCGGACGAGTGGCGCGGCCGGCGCGTGCCGGAGGTGCTGCTGAGCGGCGACCATGCCGCCATCGGCCGCTGGCGCCAGGCCGCTGCCTGGCGCCGCACCGAGGCGCGCCGGCCCGACCTGGTGATCGAGCGCGAGCCCGATGCCGGCCTGCTGCGAGCACTGAAGGAATTCCCCGAAACCTGAGCTTGCAAGGCCATACGCTCTATCCTTCAGCCCAAAACCGCGTTATAATGGCGGGATTATCAATGACCTCACCAGTACTTGCCCGCCCGCGCGGGTTTTTACGTTTATTGGGAAGTAGCAGGCATGAGCAACATCATCGACGAAATCAATAACGAACAAACAACCCAGGAAATCCCGGACTTCTCAGCCGGCGATACCGTGACTGTCAACATGTGGGTACGAGAGGGCGAGCGCCAGCGTCTGCAGGCTTTCGAAGGCGTGGTCATCGCGCGCCGCAACCGGGGCGTCAACTCGGCGTTCACCGTGCGCAAGGTCTCCCACGGCACCGGTGTCGAGCGCGTCTTCCAGACCTACAGCCCGCTGATCGAATCGATCAAGATCAAGCGCCGGGGCAAGGTTCGACGCGCCAAGCTGTTCTACCTTCGCAACCTGGAAGGCAAGGCGGCCCGCATCAAGGAAAAGCTCGGTCGCCGGGCGCGGGGCGCAGGCAACGCCTGAAGCCCCGATCCGGCCGCGCCGAAGCCGGCGCGGCCCGGATTGCCTCCGCAAGGCCCGGATACATCCAGGGCCCGGGGAAGGATCAATACCCGGAAGAAATCAAGGCTCGTGGCCTGCTGCGCCACGAGCCTGCCGGATTCCCGAACAGGGCTGATTCACGAACCACGGATTTTCGGCAGGATCCAGGCAAGTTCCCGCAGTAACCCTCTCCAATTAGTACCGGACAGTACACCAGCAACTCGCCCGACCCGGCCTGCGGTCAGTCGGAGCCCGTCTTCTCGGGCGCCCTGGATTTGGCTGGCGCGGCCCCGGATGCAGCCTTGCTCTTTTTTGCCGTCCCGGTATCGGGCTCGGTGTCGTTCGCGGTCTCGGCGTCTTCGCTGCGGGAGTGACTGAGCTGGCGTGGTGGTTCCTCACCGCGAATCTTGCTCACGCCGTTGAAGTGGGCCCCGGATTCGATCACCAGCTGACCGACCGTCACGTTGCCGGTGACCCGCCCGCTGGCGACGATTTCGAGCCGCTGGGCTTCGATCGCGCCGTCGACCCGGCCGCTGACCATCACCCGGCTGGCGCTGATGTCGCCGTCGAAAACACCCTGTTCACCGATCGAAACCTCGCCGTCGGACTGGATGGTGCCCTCGATCGCGCCGTCGACGTGCAGGTTGTCGCTCAGGGCGAGGTCGCCGACCAGCTTTGTCCCTGCAGCAATGACGGTCGTTCCTGTGCGCTTGCCGTCCGACGAACGACCTCGACTAATGATTCCCATTCAACGCGATCCTCTTTGGTAAACAAAATATCGTATTCCTCCATGGACCAGTTCAGGAACGGATCCGGGTCCAGGCGGCGGTTCAGGTGGCGGACTTCGTAGTGCAGATGGGGCGCCGTCGAAGCCCCGGTATTGCCGGAATAGCCAAGCAGTTCTCCGCGCTTGACGTAGCTGCCGACTTCCACGGCGATCTCGTCCATGTGGCCGTAGATCGTCGCAAAACCATAATTGTGGATCAGCTTGACCATCTTGCCGAGCCCGCTGTTGTGGTGCATCGAGCCCCATTCGACAACCCCGTCGGCGGTAGCGTAAATCGGTGTCCCGCGCGAGGCCCGCAGGTCGACCCCGCCGTGCATGGCGGTGCGGTCGTGGATCGGGTGGCGGCGCATGCCGAAGTCGCTGGTGACCCGGCCGGATTCGACCGGAAAGCCGCTCGGGATGGATTCGAGCATCAGGCGTTTTTCGAACGCCGTCTGGCTGGCAGTATCGACCCGCTGGGCGAGCGGCCGCTCGGGTTCGGCGCGCAGGCCGATGAGGATCTCGATGTGCTCGAGTTCGTCGCCGAGCGCCATCAGCGAGCGCGCCTTGTCCTCGACGTCTTCCTCGAGCCTGGTTCGCTCGGCCATCAGCGCGGCGTTGGCAGCCTCGATGCTGCCGTGGCGCGCCTCGAGTTCGGCGACATCCTGATTGAGCGAGCTGACCTTTCCGTGAAGCAGGTGAATCATGAGACTGCCTGCGAGAAACACGATCAAAAGCGTGCACAGCACCCCGGCCAGGGTTCTTCGCATCAGCTGGCTGAGCGTGAAATGCCGGGCCCCGCGGTAGTCGGTGACCGTAATCAGATAGCGATGGCGCATGAGTTTCCGAATTATTCGAATTTTGGTATCTGATGGCGCGCCAGGCCCGGAATCCGGCCGCACACCATCGACCCGGCTGGTAGCGGGCTGTGCCAATTATGCGAGCCTGCCGCCCGCGATGCAAATGCAGGCCGTCTTGACTTGAAAAAGCCGGCCGTGATGACCAGATTCGGCGCATTCCCAACGTTCCGGATCGGAGTGCCTCAATGAGCAAGGTCGAAACGCGCGCGTTCGATACCGAAGTCCATCAGCTGCTCAAGCTGATGATCAACGCGCTGTACTCGAATCGCGAGATTTTCCTGCGCGAACTGATTTCAAATGCCTCGGATGCCAGCGACAAGCTTCGATTCGAGGCCCTGACCCGCGACGAGCTCAAGGGTCTCGACCAGGACCTGACCATCGATATCGAATTCGACAGCGAGCAGCGGCGGCTGAGCGTGAGCGACCGGGGTATCGGCATGAGCCGTGACGAAGTGGTCGAAAACCTCGGCACCATCGCGCGCTCGGGCACCCAGCAATTCCTGCAGTCGCTGTCGGGCGATCAGAAAAAGGACGCGCGGCTCATCGGTCAGTTCGGCGTGGGCTTTTATGCCGCCTTTATCGTGGCCGAGGAGGTCACGGTCGAGACCCGCCGGGCCGATCAGGGCGCCGACCAGGCCACGCGCTGGGTGTCGAGCGGGGAGGGCGAGTACTCCATCGAATCGATCGAGCGCGAGGCCCAGGGCACAACCATCAGCCTGACCCTGCGTGAAGATCATGCCGACCTGCTCGACGACTGGTCGATCAAGCGCATCATCCGTCACTATTCGAACCATATTGCCTTTCCCATTCGGCTGGCCGCGGCCGGTGCCGAAGAGGGCCCGGAAGTGATCAACGACAGCCAGGCGCTATGGGCGCGGGCCAAATCGGAGATCGATGCCGACGCCTACAAGGAGTTCTATACCAGCCTGACTGGCGACCCGGAAGCCCCGCTTAGCTGGGCGCACCATCACGTCGAGGGTTCGCAGCGCTACAGCATGCTGCTCTATCTACCCGGCCAGGCGCCGTTCGACATGCTGATCAACCGTGACGAGCGCGAGGGGATCAAGCTCTACATCCAGCGCGTGTTCATCATGGATGCCGCCGAACAGGTTGTGCCGCGCTACCTGCGGTTCATGCGCGGCGTGGTCGACTCGGCCGACCTGCCGCTCAACATTTCTCGCGAGATGCTCCAGGACAGCCCGCTGCTGCGCAAGATTCGCGCCACGGTCGTCAAGCGCAGCCTCGACCTGATCGAGAAACTGGCCCGCGAAGGCGGCGAGCCGTGGAACAAGTTCTGGAAGGCCTTCGGCTCGATTCTCAAAGAAGGCGTGATCGAAGATGCCGAGCAGCGCGAGCGCATCGCCTCGATCCTGCGCTTTGCCTCCACCGAACATCCCGACGGCGAGGGCACCGGCCTCGACGACTACATTGCCCGCATGGCCGAGGGCCAGGACACCATCTGGTACCTGACCGCCGACAGCCAGCGCGTGGCGCGCTCGAGCCCGCATCTGGAAGCGTTTCGCAAGCGCGGCATCGAGGTGCTGCTGCTGACCGACCGCATCGACGAGTGGCTGGTTTCGCATCTGACCGAGTACCAGGGCAAGTCGCTCAAGTCGGTCGCCGGTGGCCAGCTCGACCTCGACGGCCAGGAAGATCAACCCGACGAGGCCGATCAGGCACTTGCCGGGCGCATCAAGCAGGCGCTTGGTGACGAAGTCGGCAACGTCACCGCTTCGACCCGCCTGACCGATTCGCCGAGCCGGGTCGTGGCCGATGAACACGGCATGAGCCCGCAGATGGAAAAGCTGCTGCGCCAGGCCGGCCAGGAAGTGCCCGAAAGCAAGCCCAATCTCGAAATCAACGCCCAGCATCCGCTGCTGCAAACGGTCGCCCGGGAGGCCGACAGCGAACGCTTCAACGGCCTGGCACGCCTGCTGCTCGACCAGGCGCTACTCGCCGAGGGCGGCGAGCTGGCCGACCCGGCCGCTTATGTGGCGCGCGTCAATCAGTTGCTGGTCGGAGCGCTGGGCGCTTCATCCGAAACCCGGGAAAAAGATTCCGATGCCGCCTCGGCCTGAGCCTGCCGGGGCGGACCAATCAACCGATCACTGGCGCCAGCGGCTCGGTCGCTGGGTCGAGGGTGTCGCGGTCACGCGCTTCATCATCGCGCTGATCCTCGTCAATGCCGCCATCCTCGGCCTGGAAACCTCACCCCGGGCGATGGACTATGCCGGTCCGATACTGATTGGATTCAACTCGGTCATCCTCGGCGTATTCGTCGTCGAAATCCTGCTCAAGCTGATCGCCTTCGGCCCCCGGTTTTTCCAGTCCGGCTGGAACATATTCGACTTCCTGATCGTGTCGATCTCGCTGGTGCCGGCTTCCGGGCCGCTGGAAATCCTGCGTGCGCTGCGAATCCTGCGCGTGCTGCGTTTGCTGTCGCAGGTACCCAAGCTGCGCGTGATCATCGAGTCATTGCTGCGTGCGCTGCCGGGCATGGGCTGGACCGCACTGTTGCTGGTGCTGGTGTTCTATATCTTCGCGGTCATGGGCACCATGCTGTTCGGCGAAGAGTTCCCCGAATACTGGGGCAACCTGGGCCTGAGCCTGTTCTCGCTATTCCAGATCATGACGC
>CAYQJJ010000078.1:0-11405 GCA_964417745.1 uncultured Wenzhouxiangella sp. | reverse complement strand
TGCCCTCGCGCCCGGCAAACGTTGAATTGTTGACCTGGAAGGCCATGTGGATGGTCGGCTCGTCGACCGTAAGCGCCGGCATCGACTCCGGATGCGCCGGATCACACAGAGTATCGGAAATGGCGATTTTCTCGACCCCCGAGACCGCGATGATGTCACCGGCGCTGGCCTCGTCGATTTCCACGCGCTTGAGGCCCTTGAAACCGAGCACCTGGAGCACCCGGCCCGAGCGCTTTTGGCCCTCGCGGTCGATGACCGCGACCGCCTGGTTGGGGCGTACGCGGCCGCGCTTGACGCGCCCGACCCCGATCAGGCCGACATAGTCGGAATACGACAGGCTCGAGACCTGCATCTGGAACGGGCCCTCGGGATCGACGGTCGGCGCCGGCACGCGTTCGACCAGCGTTTCGAACAGCGGCGTCAGGTCGCCCTCGGTCACGTCCGGGGTCATTGAGGCATAGCCGTTGAGCGCCGAGGCGTAGACCACCGGAAAATCGAGCTGATCATCGGTCGCGCCCAGGTTGTCGAACAGGTCGAAAGTCTGGTTGACCACCCAGTCCGGACGCGCGCCGGGCCGGTCGATCTTGTTGACCACGACAATCGGGCGAAAGCCCATGGCAAAAGCCTTCTGGGTCACGAACCGGGTCTGCGGCATGGGGCCATCGACAGCGTCGACCAGCAACAGCACCGAGTCGACCATCGACAGCACACGTTCGACTTCACCGCCGAAATCGGCGTGGCCCGGGGTATCGACGATATTGATCCGCCAGCCCTGCCAGGTGATCGCGGTATTCTTCGAAAGGATCGTGATGCCGCGCTCGCGTTCCTGGTCCTCGGAGTCCATCATGCGATCGGTGAGGCGCTCGTGGGCGGCGAACTCGCCGGACTGGCGCATGAGCTGGTCGACCAGCGTGGTCTTGCCGTGGTCGACGTGGGCGATGATGGCGATGTTGCGAAGTTTCATGGAAGGGGCGGGCCCGTGGAAGTCAAGAGGTAACCGCCCATTATAGACCGCCGCGGCGGTGCAAAGTTGATTAGTCGTCCTGCTGCCATCCCCACGGCGCCGGTGGCAGCTCGACCGGCTGGCTGAGGTCGAACTCGACGTGGTAGTAGCGCTCGGTGACCAGGCGGCGCACGTAGTAGACAAAGGTTTCTCCGGGGTGGACTTCCATCACCCAGACGTTGGGATAGTTGTCGGGCAGGATGTCGAGCGTGCGGTCGTCGGCCGGAAAGATCTGTGCATTGGCACTGCCCCGGTTGGGGGACACGCCGCCGTACTGAGTGACCGCCTCGGGCTCGCCGTCGCGATCGCGGTGGTCGTGGCGCAGTTCGATGCGTTCGCCCTGGCGTGTGAGAACCCAGGTCCGTGACCGGTTCTCGCCGACCAGGAAGGGAATGCGAATGTGTTCCGAGCCGCATTCGCGCACGTGCATGACCAGGCGCTCACCGGCCATGTCGCCCTCGGGCGAGGCCTTGAGCTCGCCCTCGAAGGCCTTGCCGCAAAGCGCCTGGAGCTTGTACCAGAAGGCCTCGGCCGGATCAGCCGGATCGGCCTGCGCATTGCCCGAGACCAGGCCGACGAGCATGACAGAAAGTAAAGCGACGTTTGGTTTCATGGTTTCGGGCTCTCCAGCAATGGCGAATGGGATCGGTTGGTCAGCGGCGGGTTCAGGACGGCGGGGGCAGCGGTTCGGCGCCACGGCCCTGCTTGAGACGCAGGGCGTTGCGGTAGCACTGCGCGGCCGCCTCCAGGCTTCCGGAGCGATCAAGTATGCGTCCGAGCGCGGCGTAGGCCTCGCCATCGGGCTGGTCCTCGACGGCCAGCTCGAGATTCTCGCGCGCCTTGTCGTACTGGCGGTCGTCGAGATACATCAGGCCGAGTGCCAGCCGGATGCCGCCGTGGTCGGGGTGTTGCTCGCGCCAGCGCTCGCAGTCGGCGATGCGTCTGGAGCGTTCGTTCTCGTCGACTTCGGCATACAGGCGCAGCAGTTCGCGGTCGGGTTCGTCATCGAGTAGCTTTTTGAGGGTGCGCCCCGGCAGCGACGGGTGACCGAGCTCCGCGGCCCGCCGGGCGTAGACCACGACCAGCTCGCGTTTTTGTCGCTGAGAGCGGCTCAGCGCCCGCCAGGCGCTTTCGAGTTCATCGATATCGACGCTGGATTCGATTTCGCGGCCGGCCGCCAGCAGGGTCAGCGCCTCGGCCCGATCCTGGTCGACGATGCCGGCCCGCTCCAGCGCCGGCACCAGCAGTCGCACATCGCGCCAGCGCCCCTGGTCCTGGTAGGCCTTGAGCAACAGCTTGAGCACGCCATCGTGCTTGCGCCGCGACAGGTGCAGTTCCTCGAGTACCGGGATGGCTTCGTCGACCCGGCCTTCGCTGCTGAGAAGGCGCGCGCGGGCCAGGCCGGTCACGAAGCGGCGTCGGCCGAAGCGGCCGTCGGCGAGCTTGAGCCAGCGCTCGCGCGCATCGCCGTCGGACTGGCCCTGCGCGGCGCGGGCCGCAGCCAGGTAGCCGACCGTCGAACCGCGATAGTCCAGCGATTTGCCCAGTTCGCGCTCGGCGCGCGCCCAGTCGCCCTCGGTCAGCGCAAGCAGGCCGTTTTCCATGCGTTTTCGGGCCCGGGATTCGCGGGTCCGGCGCATCACCCGGCCCGGCAGCCGCCCCAGCGCCACCAGCAGCGACAGCGCCGCCCAGACCACGACCACCGCCGCAACCAGCGTCAGCAGCGACATCTCGACCCGCCAGGCACCCAGGTCGATCATGACGTAGCCCGGGTCGTCCATCAGCCGCGGGGCAATCAGCGCCGCGGCCACCAGCCCGGCCAGTACCAGAACAATGAGGATGATCCGCTTCACGATGACTCCATCTCATCGCGCAGCATCGAGCGCGCCCGACCCAGGCCCGACGGCGCCTGCGCCGGTTCGGTCCCGGCCAGCGCCTCCAGGGCAGCACGTGCGGCTGCCACGTCGTCGGCCTGGCCGTCGAACCAGCGCTCGACAAGTGCCAGGGTGCGCTCGAGATGATGGTGCAGCTGATCGCTGTCGCGACGGGCGGCCGACAGCTCGGCTGCCGTGAGCCGCAGGGCAAGCTGCTCGCGAACCGCAGAGACCTGGTCATCGGTCAATTGCGCCTCGCCGCGCGGCTGAACCCGCACCAGTTGCCCCAGCGCATCCCGCACGCCTGATCTCCAGCCTGATTCACCGTCGTCTTCGGTTTCGGTGCGGGCCGGGCCGGTATCGGTTTCTTCGGCCGCCAGGGGCCAGTTCCGGCTGCCGGCGGCCAGGCCGGCCAGGCGCGCCTGGATGGCCACCCAGTCGGGCTCTTCGACCGCTGCGAGGGCCTCGATCTCGTCGGCGAGCGCGCGGCTGATCCGGCTCAGGCGGGCATCGTCGAGCGCGTCGAGTCGCTCGCGCGCCAGGCCGTAGCTTTGCCGGGCACCGGCGAGGTCACCGGCCAGTTCCGCACGCTCCTGGCCCAGCCTGAGCAATGTGGCCACTTCGACAAGCCGGATCGAGCGCTCCAGCTCCCGGGCGTCGGCGCGCTCGATCTGGCGTTGTTCCGCCAGTTCGTCGATGCGCGTGCCCAGATCGGCCTCGAGCCCTTCGAGTCGGGATGCCAGTTCCGAAACCGTGGCATTGACCGAATTGATGGATTCATCCAGGCCCGAAGCGTTCTGCTGCAGGTCTTGCTGGTCATCGGCCAGATCAGCGAGGCGTGCTTCGAGAGTCTCGAGCCGTTCGCGCTCTCCGGCCAGGTCGGCCAGGGTGCTTTCGACCTGATCGAGCCGCTCGGCCAGCGGGCCGGCCGCTTCAAGACGCTGCTCCAGCTCGGCCAGGGTCTGATCACGGTCATCGAAACGCTGTTCGAGTTCGGACAACACCCGGTCCCGGTCCTCGAGGCGCTGTTCGAGTTCAAAAAACGTCCGCTCCCGATCGTCTTCCCGATCGTCGAGGCGCTGTTCGAGACCGGCAACCGTTTCCTCCCGGCTGTCGAAGCGCTGCTCGAGTTCGGCGAGCGTCTGGTCCCGGGCATCGGCGCGTTGTTCGATTTCCGAAACCGTCTGGCCCCGGTCTTCGAAACGCTGCTCGAGCCCGGAAAAGGCCCGGTCGATCTCGTCGAGACGCTCCGATAGCGGTTCCGATCCGGTTCCGGCGACCTGGGGGGCCTGCCACAGCCAGAGCGCCAGACCGATCGCTGCCAGCGCCAGCAGGAACGTCACGGTCGTGAAGAAGGCCAACCATCGACCACTGCGGGGTTGGCGAGCGGGCTCCGACGGCTCCCGGGGAGTCTCGGCTTCAATCGCCTCGGCTTCGCCGGGCTCGGCCTTCGATACGTCACCCTGAGATTCGGTCATCGATCACCCCGTCATGCTCTTTTGCAACAGTCTCAAAGGTTACCGTAATTGGTTCGTCGATGTGAATCAGCTCAAGGAACATCCGGGCAAGTCTGCAAGGGCGTGTTCGGGCCGGAAAAACCCGCAGCGGGTGATGCGGCTGGGACCCGCGCTCCGTGAAGACCTCGTCAGAGGTTTCCCAGGGCCTCGAGCATCGCTGCATCGTCAGCGCCGCCGGCCTGAACGACACGGGTCCAGCCCATTGCCCGTGCCCCATCGGCAGCGCGAACCGACGGCACGATGACCACACCGGAGCGCAATTTCGCGCCGGCCGCGCAGTCGAGGCGCATCTGCAAAGCCTCGAGCGCTCCAAGGCTGGCGGCCAGGGTGATGGTGGCACCGGCCTCGGCAACACGCGCATCGAGCTCGGCGGGCAGCGGGACCGGAAGGCGTCGGTAGACGTGCAGACGATCGACCCTGGCGCCGCGGCGAGCGAGCTCGCGCTGCATGAGTTCACGCCCGCCCGCGGCCGCCAGTATCAACACGCGCAAGTCACGCACACTCGTGAGCTCTTCGAGCGCGAGCATCGCCTCGCTGTCGCCGCCATGCGGCGGATGAACGACGCACTCGAGCCCGAGCGTGCGCGCCCGCGCGGCGGTTCCCGGCCCGGGCACGATCACCGGCCGGTCGCCGAAGCGCTCTGCGCCAACCAGCGAAACGGCCTGGCGCAGCGCTTCGCCGCTGGTGACCACGACCCGATCGGCCGGCAGCAGGCGATCAAGGTCTTCGCGGGCCTTTTGCGGATCCTCCGGCCCGACCAGCGCGATCGGCGGGCAGGCCATGGCCGAAAGGCCAGCGTCGTGAATGCGCCGGGTCAGCTGACGGCCGGGTTCACCGGCCCGGGTAACCAGTACCAGCGTCTTGCCATCGAGCGTCTTGCCGAAAGCGGAAGTCATGGTTTTTCTTGTACTCGGGCATAGTTCTCGGGCATAAAAAAAGCCCGCTGCGGGAGCGGGCTTTTCGGTGGTTAAGATCCGGGCGCCTAGCATGACTCGCCAAAGTGCTGGGGGCTTGCGTGTTGGCGTTG
Organism: uncultured Wenzhouxiangella sp.; assembly: GCA_964417745.1. Lineage (GTDB taxonomy): Bacteria > Pseudomonadota > Gammaproteobacteria > Xanthomonadales > Wenzhouxiangellaceae > Wenzhouxiangella. Next base: position 5,984 of record CAYQJJ010000078.1, on the reverse strand, counting down.
GCAGTAGGGGGACGCACCTCAACAAGTCATGCTGTGGATGGCGCCCGGAAAGCTAATCGTTCTCGCCCCTGTTTCTGTAGCGTTGGAAATACTTTGACATAGCCAGAATCCGATGTCCAGCAAATGACCCAAAAAAAACAACAAAAATTCCGACCGCCCCGTCATTCCGGGAGTTGATCGAGAATGGCCTGACCGCCGCGCTCGAGGATCAGCTCGGCGGCGCGATGCCCCAGCTCGGCAGCGGCGTCGGGCTGGCCGTCCAGCTCGACATCGATGCTGAGCGTTCCGTCCGGGCGCACCAGACGCGCTGCCAGGCTGAGTTGATCATCACGGTAGCGCGCCAGGGCAGCCAGCGGCATGCGGCAGTCACCACCAAGCCTGGCGACCACCGCGCGTTCGGCAGCAACCACCACGCGCGTCTCGCGACAGTCGACCGCTTCGAGCAACCGGCCGGTGGCCGGATCGTCGAGCCGACTCTGAATCACGATCACGCCCTGCCCCGGCGCCGGCAGGAAGTCCGGCGGGCCCAGCGCCAGGGTATGGCTCGGCGACAGGCCCAAGCGCCCGATACCCGCCGCGGCCAGGACCACGGCATCGACTTCGCCGGAGGTCATCAGCTTCAGGCGGGTCTCGACGTTGCCGCGAATCGGCACGATTTCGAACTCGGGATAACGGCGCAGCAGCTGACTCTGCCGGCGTACGCTCGAGGTACCGACCCGGCTGCCCGGCGGCATTCGTGAAGGCGCCCGGCCGTCCCGGGTCAGCCACCAGTCGGCCCAGTCGGCGCGCGGCAGGTAGGCCGACAGACCCAGCCCTTCGGGAACGGTCGCCGGGACATCCTTGAGCGAGTGCACGGCAATATCGGCCCTTCCATCGAGCAGCGCGTGCTCGAGCTCCTTGAGAAACAGTCCCTTGCCGCCGATGTCGGCCAGCGAGCGGTCGAGCACCTCGTCGCCGCGTGTGCTCATCGGCACCAGCTCGACCTCGAGCCCGGGGTGCGCGGCGCGCAGTCGGTCGGCAACGTGTTCGCTCTGCCAAAGGGCAAGGCGGGATTTTCGCGTGGCAATGCGCAAAGTCGGCATGAGCGTCTCGGAAAGAATTCAGGATTTGAGTGCGCGACGAACCGCCGGCAGGTTCCGCCGGCTGACTTCCGGGCGAACCGCGATATCGTCGATTTCGATGCGATCCCGGCCGGCCTCGTCCCGATACAGGGCGCGCAGGTGATCGCGCGCGACCAGGGCGTTGCGGTGGACGCGCAGAAAGTGCCGGGCGAAACGCTCTTCGAGGCCGACCAGGGACTCGTCGGCCAGCGCTTCACCATCGGCGTGATAAACGCAGGTGTACTTGTCCTCGGCCTGCAACAGGCGCACATCGGCCAGCGGAATGGCCAGCAGCCGATCGCCCAGGCGCACGCTCAGGCTCTCGTCGCCATCGCCATCGTCCTCGCCTTCACGCCGCGTCCGAACCCGCGCCAGGGCAGCCGCGAGGCGCTCCTCGCGCACCGGCTTGACCAGGTAGTCGGTGGCGTCGAGCTCGAAGGCATCGACGGCGTAGTTTTCGAAGGCGGTGACGAAAATCACCGCTGGCGCCGAGGGTAGCAGGCCCAGCTCGCGGGCCAGGCTGACGCCGTCGGTTCCGGGCATTTCGATGTCCATCAGCACCACGTCGGGAGCACTCTCCCGACACTGCCCGACCACCTGTGCCGGGTCGCTGCTGCTGTCGACCACTCGTGCCTCGGGAAGTGCTTCGATCAGACGCTCGAGACGGCGCACGGCCGGTGGTTCATCGTCGCAAATAAGCACTTTGAGCGGTTCGCTCACGCCCAGGCGCGCTCGAGCCAGCCATCGATGGCCCGCACCTCGTCCGGGCACACCGAGTGCGGCATCGGCCAGGTCAGCCATTCCACCGCCACCCCGGCCTGCTTGAGCGCCTCGGCTGACGAGCGCCCCAGATCGACCGGGACGACCGGGTCTTCCGAGCCATGCGCCATGAACACCGGCAGTCGACGACCGGCATCGCTCATCCAGTCATCCAGGCCGGCCGCATCGAGCAGGTAGCACGACAGGCCGATGACCCCGGCCAGTGGCCGCTCCCGCGCCAGGCCGGCGCGCAGCGCGATGGCTCCGCCCTGCGAGAAACCCGCCAGCACGATGTGATTTTCCGGGATGCCGTCGGCGACCAGGCCGTCGAGCAGGCCATGGACCTGTTTCAATGAGGCTTCGATGCCGGCCTGGTCCTGGTCGCGATCGATGGCCATGCCCAGGATGTCGTACCAGGCGCGCATCGCCATACCACCGTTGATGGTCACCGGACGCACCGGGGCGTGCGGAAACACGAAGCGGACCGGCCGGGTCGAGGCGCAGCCGAGCTGCGGTACAATGGGTTCGAAGTCATGGCCATCAGCGCCGAGGCCGTGCAGCCACACGACCGCGTGTTTCGGGTTGGCGCCGGTTTCGACGACCACACTTTCGAGTCTTTCAGCGGAATCATTCATGCGCCTGATTCTAACCCTTGTCAGCGTTTTGTTGCTCGCCGGTTGCGGGCTCAAGGACGACCTCTATCTGCCCGACCCGGCCGAAGACGAAACCGAGCAGGAGTCCGAGCGTGAAGCGAACACCTGAGCCGGAGCTCATGGACGCGCCGGAGCAGGCGCGCGCCTACGCCGAAGCCGACTTCTCCGAGCCCAACGACCTGTTCGTCTCGACCCTGCTCGAACAGATCGAACACCCCACCAGCGGCCGGCTGATCGACCTCGGCTGCGGCCCGGGCGATATCTGCCTGCGGCTGGCACGGGCCCTGCCGGGCTGGCACATCACCGGCCTCGATGCCGGGCCCAACATGCTCAAGCTGGCCCGCGAGGCCAGCCAGCGGGCCGGCCTGGACGAGCGGGTCGAGTGGCTGGCGGCCCACCTGCCCGACGGCCTCCCGCCGGGGCCGTTCGATGCGATCGTTTCCAACAGCCTGCTCCACCACCTGCCCGACCCGAGCGTGCTCTGGGACAGCATCAATGCCCTGGGCCGGCCAGGTTGCCTGGTGCAGGTGATGGATCTCCACCGGCCCGACAGCGACGAGCAGGCCCGTGCGATGGTCGCCGAACACGCCGCCGACGCCCCGGACGTGCTGCGCCAGGATTTCTACAACTCGCTGCACGCAGCCTACAACGCCGAAGAAATCGCCACCCAGCTTGCCGCTGCCGGCTTGAAAAACCTGGCGCTCGAGCGACCGAGCGACCGGCACTGGCTGGTTGCTGGCCGACTGGCCGGCAATACCTGAGGACGCGCCGGTGGGCCCGAAAAACCGCCTGACCTTTTCCAAGCTCGAAGCCCTGGGCAACGATTTCGTGCTCATCGACGGGCGCGTCAGCGCGCCCGAGCAGTCGACCGCCGACATCGCCCGGCTGGCCGACCGCCGGCGCGGCATCGGCTTCGACCAGATGCTGGTACTCAGAAACGCTCCGAGCGCCGACCACCACTGCCAGGTGCGTATTCACAACGCCGACGGCTCTCGCGCCGAACAATGCGGCAACGGCATGCGCGCGGTCATCCTGTGGCTCTACCAGGCCGGCGAAATCGACCATGATGTCCGGCTGCTGACCGACGGCGGCAGCGTCATCGGCCAGTACGACTCGCCCCGGCAGATCACGGTCTCGCTGGGCCAGCCCGCGTTTGACGATGAGCCGGCAGGCCGGCGCGCCCGAGTGCTCGAGCGCGACGTGGCAATCCATCAGCTCAGCCTGGGCAATCCGCACGCGGTTATCGAGTGGCCGAAGCCACCATCGGGCGATGACCTCGAACGCACAGCCAGCCAGTGGGGCGACGGCAACGCTGCCGGCATACAGGCCAATCTCGGCCTGGCCCACGTCGCCGCACGGGATCGCATCGTGTTGCGCGTGTTCGAGCGTGGTGCCGGCGCGACACCAGCCTGCGGCAGCGGAGCCTGCGCGGCCGCCGTGGCGCTGATCCGGGCCGGCCGGGTCGATTCCGGCGTGGCCGTCGAACAGCCCGGCGGCACGCTTGTGATACATTGGGAATCAGCGAGGGAGGCCGTGCGCATGACCGGACCGGCCAGACGCGTTTTCGACGGACATATCGGGGCAATGGACACACCATGACCAGCAAGCAGGACGTCTTTGAGTGGCTCAAGGCCAATCCCGGAGTCTTCGAGGAACACCCCGAGCTGCTCGACGAGCTCGAGCTCGCACACACCACCGGCACCACCTCGCTGATCGAACACCAGGTCCGGCGGCTGCGCGAGGAAAACCACCGGCTCGAATCCCGCCTCAAGCAGCTGGCCGGCATCGCCGGCGAGAACGAGCGTTTGATGCAACGCCTGCACCAGCTGACACTCGAAGTGATGACCACCGATTCTTCGGCCGGCTTCATCCGCCACCTTTTCGAGCGCCTGGCCGAGGATTTCAATGCCGATCACGTGCGCTTGCATCTGCTCAAGCGCGGCAGCGACCTGGATTCCGCCGAGGAGGTCAGCATCCACGATCAGCCGCCAGCCTGGTTTTCCAGCATCATCGACAACGCCAAGCCCGAATGCGGGCGCCTGACCCGGGAAAAGATGGCCCTGATGTTCGGCGACTGCGATCCGGCGGTCGGGTCGGCGGCACTGATTCCGGTCAATGGCGCGGGCCTGCTGGCAATCGGTTCGACCTCGCCGGAGCGCTTCTACCCCGGCATGGGCACGCTGTTTCTCGAGCTGCTGGGCACCACCATCCGCTACCGCCTCGAGCACGCCGAGCCCGACCAGCGACGGCGCGCGTGAGCCGGCCCCGGCTGGTCTGAACGGTCCACGCACGATGCTTGAGGTCGTCGAGGCCTTTATTGAACACGCCCGCGATGAGGCCGGTTTTTCGCCGGCTACCCTCGATGCCTACCGCCGTGACCTGACCCGCTTCGCCAACTGGTGCCGCGAGCGCGAAATCGAGCGCCCGGAGGCCACCAGTCAGTCCGACATCCGCGCCTTCGCTGCGGCCGAACACCGTCGCGGCCTGAGCGCGCGCAGCGTGCAGCGGCGCCTTTCGGCCCTGCGCCGGCTGTTCGGCTGGCTCCGGCGCGAGGGCCGGGTCGGGACCAATCCGGCCCAGGGCGTGCGCGCCCCCCGGGTGCGACGCCGGCTTCCCGAAACCCTGGATATCGACAGGTCTTCAACCTGCTCGCCATACCCGGCGACGATGATCTGGCTGTGCGCGACCGCGCGATCCTCGAGCTGTTTTACGCCTCGGGATTGCGCGTGAGCGAGCTGGCCGGCCTGACCTGGGACCGGCTCGACCTGACCGAGGGCCTGGTACGGGTCACCGGCAAGGGCCGGCGCGAGCGCCTGGTGCCGGTCGGTCGCCACGCCCTGCGCGCGCTCGATCAATGGCGGCGCATCGCCGGCACGCTGCCGCCGGCGGATCAAGCGACGGTCTTTACCAGCCTCAAGGGCCGGCCGCTGGGCGTGCGCGCGATTCAGAAGCGGGTCGCCTACTGGTCCGAGCGCCAGGGCCTCGACCAGCGCGTTCATCCGCACCAGCTGCGCCATTCGTTTGCCTCGCACATCCTCGAGTCCTCCGGTGATCTGCGCGCCGTCCAGGAGTTGCTCGGCCACGCCAACCTGTCGACCACGCAGATCTATACCCATCTCGACTTTGACCATTTGACGCGGGTTTATGACGAGACGCATCCGCGGGCGAAGAAGATCAAGGGAGGAGGCGGGAGGCGTTAGGCGGGAGGCGGATTGTTGGTTCAGGTGTGTTGGCTGATGGCGCCTAGGGAACCTCTGAATAAGTCTGCACGGAGCGCGTTTCAGTCTTTGAGCCCGCAGATCGTGTGGTGCGACACGAGTGACAGTAGCCGTCGCTACGGCCGAGTGGCGCAACGCTCGAGATGCGGGCTCAAAGGCGAAACCCGAAGGGACGGGCCTTTGCGGGCCACCCGCTGCGTTTCGGCTCACTTATTTGGAACGACCAAACCGCGCTCGCCAAAGCCACACCGGGT
>CAYQJJ010000077.1:0-11505 GCA_964417745.1 uncultured Wenzhouxiangella sp. | reverse complement strand
CGACGCAACACCGAGCGCGCCGGAATTCGCTCGGTTCAGTTCATCCAGGACGATGTGCTGGATTGGCTTGAAGCCGCAACGCAAGAGCGTTTCGACCTGATCACCTGCATCGGCTTTTTGCATCACCTGGACGACGAACAGATCAAGCATGTTGTCAACAGACTCTCGCAGCGCCTGACCGACGACGGCCGGCTATTGATCGCCGACCCGATCGAGTCGGACAGCGATCACGAGCCAGCCCTGCTCAAGGCCTGGAACCGCCGGTCCATGATCGGCAATACCCGCTACAGCGTCGAAGCGCAAGAACCCGACGAGCGGCCGATCCCACCAAGCCTGATGTCAATGGCATTCGAACAGGCAAATCTTGAAGTCATTCACCACACCAGTTGCTGGGAAATTTTCAACCGCACCGACCAACCCGGATGGCTGGAACGCCTGACTATTCGATTTCTCTACCGCCACGGTGGACCGGGAGTCGTGAATGCCTGGACCACAACCAGAGCCTGAGCCGCCCACTCGCCACAAAACTTTCCCCGAAACCTCGATGCGTGCAAAGGCATCAGCTTTCGCGCCAAGGATTAATTACTTCGATGCCGCAGCCCTGAAAGTCACTAGCATTGCGCGTAACCACGGCAGCCCCACGGGAGGCCGCGATAGCAGCAATCTGGGCATCGAACTGGGCAATCGGTTTCCCGTTTTTCTGCCGTGTGGCCACGATCGGGGCATAGGCAGCTGCTGCGTCACGATCGAACGGTAGAACCCGATCATCAAACTCCTGGCTGAACATTTGCGCGAGCAAGTCGGACAACCCATCCCGACGCTTGCCGGCCGGCAGTAAGGCTACGCCATAGCGAAGTTCAGCCTCTGTAATGGTGGTGATGAACTGGCTTGCGCCGGCCTGAGCGGAAATCCAGGCCTGGACAGCTGGATCGGGCCGCGGACGCATCAACTCCGAAATCACGTTGGTATCGAGTATCAACAAATCGGCGGCTCGCGTACCGGTTCCCGGTCAGGAACCTCCAACTCCACCCCGCCGACGGATTCGAAACGCCGACCAATGGCAGCAGCAAGATCACTCGGTGCGGAGTCATCGGCTGCCAGCGAGATTCGCAGCATCTCCCGCACCTCGTCTTCCATCGAGCGTCCATGGCGCGCTGCTCGAACCCGAAGACGCTCCTTGAGATCATGATCCAGTCGACGAATGGTGATGCTGGCCATAGAACACCTGCGAAATCAATGATTGCACTTTATTCTGACTCCTATTGTCACGATTGACAAGCAAATCCGCGCCACCCGTCTACCCCATGTACCCGTTATCCCGTTTTCCCACTAACCCGTCCCCTTTCCCACCCCCTGGGTTACCCTGCCCTCTTTAACCCGAGGAACCTCCCATGTGCCGCTGGCTGGCTTACTACGGGCCCGAGATTCATCTCGAGGACCTGATCATCAAACCATCGCGCTCGCTGCTGGTGCAGAGCCGGTTTGCGCGCGAGAATTACGTCGAAAACATGCCCGGCCTGCCCGACGGCGCGTTTCCGACCAACGGTGACGGTTTCGGCGTGGCCTGGTACGGCACGCGCGACCGGCCCGGGCTGTATCGAGACCTGCGCCCGGCCTGGAGCGACCGCAACCTGGTCAACCTGGCCGAGCAGGTCAAGTCCGGCCTGTTTCTGGCCCACCTGCGCGCCGCCTACCACGGGCTGGTCCAGCGCACCAACAGCCACCCCTTCCGCCACGGCTGCTGGACCTTCCAGCACAACGGCGAGATCAGCGATTTCGACCGCGTCAAGCGCGACCTGCAGTTTCAGATCGATCCCGAGCTGTTCATCCAGATCCAGGGCACGACCGATTCGGAGACCGCCTTCTACCTGGCCCTGTCGCTGGGCCTCGACGACGACCCGAAAGGCGCCATGGAGCGCATGGTCGGAATGACCGAGGCGCACATGCGCTCGGCCGGCATCGACGAGCCGTTCCGCCTGACCTGCGCGTTCTCCGATGGCCGGAAACTCTACGCCGTTCGCCACTCGACCGACGGCAAGCCCAAGACGCTCTATTACAACCGCGGCAGCGCCGGTCTCGACCAGGTGCTCAATGACGAAGTCGGTACGCCGCATGCCGGCACGGTGCTGTTGTCGGAGCCGATCGACGAATGCGTCGACAACTGGCGCGAGGTGCCGCCGGCCAGCTTCGTCAGCGTCGGCCCCGGCGGCGTGGTCATCGAGGACTTTCAGCCTCGCCAATAAGCTGGACTGAGCGCATCGACACCGGCCGGCGCCGGTTGCGCTACCATCAGGCCAACTCGAGAGGAATGACTGGCATGAAATTTTCCCTGCTCGCTTTGATCATCGCGCTGGTCGGCGCGTTGTTGCTGCTCGCCGCCGGACCGGGAACGCGCCTGGAAATCTGGGATTTCGGCTTCGGCTTTACCCTCATGCGCTGGGCGCTCTACCTGGGTGCCGGCGCGGCCGTGCTGGCCGTCATCCTGGCGCTGATCCCGCGCACCCGCCGCGGCAGCCTGGCCACACTGGCCGGGGCACTGCTCATCGGGCTTGCGACCGCAGCCGTACCGCTGCTGCTGGTCCAGCAGGCCCGCTCGGTGCCACCGATACACGACATCAGCACCGATACCGTCGATCCACCAGCGTTCGTGGCCATCGCACCACTGCGCGAGGACGCGCCCAACCCGCTCGACTACCCGGGCCAGGAGACGGCCGAAGCCCAGCGCGAGGCCTATCCGGACCTGGCCACCTTTCGCACCGACCTCTACCCGGCGATCGTGTTCGATCACGCGCTGGCCTCGGCCGAGAACCTGGGCTGGGAAATCGTCGCCGCCGAGGCCGATGAAGGCCGCATCGAGGCCACCGACACGACTTTCTGGTTCGGATTCAAGGACGATATCGTGATTCGCATCCAGGCCGTCGGCGACGGCAGCCAGCTCGACATCCGTTCCAAGTCACGGGTCGGCCAGAGCGACGTCGGCGCCAACGCCGCGCGCATCCGGCGCTTCATCGACCGGCTCGACGAGCGCGTTCATTAGGGGGAGTTCGAAAGCGCAATGAAAAACACCAGAAGCAACAAAAACAAAACGAGAATTCCGGCCATCGCGCTGGCGACCTTGATCACAGGCGTCTCCCTGGCGCCGGCGATGGCCGCTGATTACCTGCGCATCGGATTGATCCACGAGCGCAGTGACAACACCACCTTCCTGGATCGGCAATGCGAACCCGCCGGGGATACCGTGGCTTATTTCGGCTGCGACGAAGGCGATGACGGCCGGCGAATCGGGGCGCGCGGTGATTTCGGCAACAGCGACGGCCTGGAACTTGCCTGGGGGCGAGACTTCAACGCCACCTGGCGTGGTGAGGTAGTGCTGGCCTACCAGGGCGATTTCGAGTTTGACGGCAATGCCAACTTCATCGAATCAGGCCAGCTCCAGCCGGTCAGCGGTTCGATCAGCCAGTGGCGGGCCGGGCTCAACGCCTACCTGGATCTGGCCGCCGCATTCGGCCATGAGAATCTGCGAGCAGCACCGTATGTCGGCCTCGGCCTCGGCGTGGCGCGCAACCGCATCGCCACCATGACCTATACCTTTCCCGAACTGGACGGCCAGCCCGCCCTGACTACGGTACCGGGCACGGCCACCACCGGCGTGAGCTGGTCGGCGATGCTGGGAACGGATATTCGCCTGAACGACCGCAACGTGCTGGATGTAGGCCTGACCTGGAGCGATAACGGCGATGTGCGCACGGCGGCAGGCGATATCGAGGTCATTCGCAGCGGCGACCTGCTGGCCGAGGTCGAAGTCGGACAGACCCGCGCCGAACTGCAGACCTGGGGCCTGCGCATCGGGCTTCGCCACTACTTCAGATAGACCTTCAACAAACAGGTCCGCCGGCCGCTAATACCGAAAAGGGCCATTGAACCGGACGGGTTGATGGGGTGTCCGGTCGGGCGACTTCGCCACGCGTCCGGAGCGCGACCGGACACCCCATCTTCCCGTCCGGGCAGCCCAACTACTGGCACAACCTTCCCGAAGGCCTACTCCCCGATCCGACCGGCTGGCCATTGCCTGGCCGCATGCAATACCCGCAATACGCGCACGCGATCACCACCTGAGTCATAGACCAGAATGTAGTTCTGATGAATGACCAACTCGCGGGTACCAGGTACACGACCGGGCCGGCCCAGATCGGGATGTTCAACGAGGTGCTGAGCCGCTTCCGAAAGCCGTTGATCCAGGTGAAGAGCAGCGGCCGGATTGTCCTGGGCAATCCAGGCACGAATCTCCCGACGGTCGGCAGCAGCGAGCCGGGTCCAGACCAGCTTCACGCCGTCGGATCAGCCAACCTGCGACGAATCTCCGCGCGCCAGGTCGCCGCTTCGGCTTCGACCTCTTGGTTCGAGAGCAAATCACCGGCATTGGCAGCCTCCAGGCCGATCTCTACCTGCTCTCGAAACCATGCATCCTGCGCCGTTGCTTCCTGCTGCTGTTGCACAACCTCGCGCATGAAATCACGTAGAAGCTGCGCGCCACTGCGATCCCGATCGCTAGCCGCTGAGGCGAACTGCTTTTTCAGATTCGAATCGACCCGAAAAGTAAAAGTTGCGTCAGACACTGTATAGCGCTCCATGTGTTACAAAGTAATTCAATTGTAGCACTAGGGAGCCTCTGAAATAAGTCTGCACGGGCGCGACGGAGCCTCTGCGGGAGGGTCCGGCTTGGCTTCGGCGAGCGCCTTTTGGTCATTCCAAATGAGCGAGCCCAATCGAGGCGGAGCCCGCGCAGAGGCCCGTCCCGTATGGATTTCGCCGCAAAGCAGAGAACAAATCACTAACCGTTACGCACCAGTCGGATCCCAAAGCTGTAGATCTGCCTGCCCCAACTGTCGTAGCCAAGGTTGAAACTGACCACCCACGCCATGCCCGAATAGGGGGCATACGGCGAAGCCGACCAGATGCCCCCCGGTAGCGCATCAGGGAAGACCATCCGGTTGATCGCGGGGCTGGTTCGACACTCCTCGACAATGCTGCGCAGTTCATTGATGTTGGGCAGCCGCCAGTTCTGGCCGGCATCGTCGGCCACCGCCAGCGCACCCTGCCAGTTTCGCGATATAGCCAACCCGGTACAGGTGGTGCCGTCCCAGGTCTGTCCGAAAACGCAGCGCTGCCATTCCAGGCCGGTGGTCTCATGGCGCACGATGCTGCCATCACCGATCACGCTGAAATCACTCGACGGTGTGGTCCGGGGCAAGCCGTCTCGGTTACAAGTATCCGGCTCGATTGCCCGGACGTTCGTGGGCATCATCATCGCAGCGGAAAACAGCAGCATCACGAAAGCGCAATTCATACGATTCATTTTCTTCCATCCTCCATGACCCGCAACTCACTGCCCATGACAAAAACTACTGCCCGCCGCGCACCAGGCGCATCCTCAGGATGAAACTCTTTTGTAGCGGATAGCCGCCATGACCCTCGGAGAAGCTGACTCCCCACGCGATGTCCGGAGACACGGCATGCGGCGAAGCCGACCAGTAATCACCCCCTGCAGGTACGGGAAAGTAGTCCGTATCAATGGCCGGAAAGGCTTGACCCTCATGGGTCAAGGAATGCAATTCCATGCGCGTAGGTATGCGCCATTGCCCGTCACCACACAGACCCCTGTCGTTGACGGCCTGGACAAATCCAAGCGTGTCGCAAGCGCTACCCGCGCAACTGCCGCCATCCTGCGTGCCGGCATCGCCACCATTGGTACCCGGGTCCGGGTTGTACCAGGAGTAAGTGTGTTCACGATTTCGCAGATGCCGGGGTTCATCAACCTTGACTTCCCAGATCAGCCCGGTGTGGTTGTCGCGCACGCAGGACCACTCGGTTGCACTGGCTGGCAGATCGCTACCGTTGGCATCAAGCTTGGTGTAGTCGAAACCGGCCGCGCCGGCCCCGACTTTCTCGAGCAGGCCCTGGCGAGCCAGCGCATCACGGCCGTAATCGCCGTCCTGGCCCGGGTAGCCAGACACCGGGCAATCGAGAAAGTTATTGTCGTAATCCTTGCACCAATCGATGCCGGTGTCGTTGAGCAGGCCGGTGGCAATGGGCGGCGATGCATGCGGACCATAGCTGGCCGTAACCGCGGCCAATGATCCGGCCGTGTCCAGCTCGACAGCGCACTCCACGTCACTCCCCGAGCAGGCACCCGACCAACCGTTGAAGTTGTTGGCTTTGGCACTGAGGGTCACGCTGGTACCCGCTTCGAAGGCATAAGTGCAACGGTCGGTGCACTGCTCATGACCAGGCGAGACCGCAACCAGGCCATCACCGGCGATACCGAGAGTGAGCTGGGCTGCGCTGGCACCGCCGGTGAAACGGACGGTCACGCCGGTCCAGGGGCCGACATCCAGGGTGCACTGGTTGTCGCTGGTCGCCTGGCAACCGACGAACTGGTCAAACACGGCACCGGCATCCGGGTCAGCGACAAGCGTTGCGCTGGCAGCAGACACCGGGACCACACAACTGGCTGTGCAATCGAACTGTTCGCCACCGGAGTCGATCTGCACCGACCCCTGGCCCTGAATGATCAGGGCAACGTTGCGCTCGGGCGGGCCAGGATCAAGCCAGGCAAGGATTTCGTTGAAGGCGTCATGGGTCGAAGCCCAGGAGCCACTGTAGTCGCTGCCCAGGTTGGGCAGGTGCTCGCGCCGATCGATCCAGGATTCGGCAGGGAGCCCGGTCGGCAGGCCCAGGAACGAGGCCGGCGAATGGATATAGCTGCGTTCCAGCAAACCGACGTCGGGCACCGCCTCCTGCGGCAACGGCTGCGGCCCTTCACTGCCGAGCACACGCTCGAACAGACAGTGCCCGAGCGGCTGTCCATCGATTATGGTCTGAGCACCGGGGACGATGCGCTCGAGCTTGCAACTGCTGCCGGAGCAACTGTGTCTCGGCGAGAAACGCTGGCCCTGATATGAGACCAGTGTGTCACCGAACGAGTAGCGGGGCCCGCCGGCCGCGTAGTGATGCAGGCCGACGAGTGAACGGGTCGGTACCGGCAGCTCGTTGGAGGCGAAGTCATTGAGCTCGGCAATGAGCTGCCCGGGCTCGGCGCTGACGCCATAGTGCTGTGCATAGCTGGAAGAACTTGTTCCGGCGGGAGAAAACACCGAGGCATGCGCACCCGCCTCCCAGCAGGAAAGCTGGGTGCAGGCTTCGACCCTCGACATGAGGTCGTCGCGACCGGCAGGGAGATCAGCGCCGTGGAACGGGCCGGGGTAGCGTGCGATCCCCGAATGCGGCGTACCCAGCGTCAACAGGCTCTCGACGTAGGGGTGGCGGCTGCTCTGACAGTCACTGAAGTCCGCGATCGGGGCTGGCGAATTGGCGGCCAGACCCTGCAGGTAGGCCCGCGCCACCAGCCCGCCGAAGGAATGGCTGACAAGATGCACCCGGTCCTGGAAAGTCTGATGATGGATATACTTGATTGCCGCGCCCAGGTCGCGGGCCACGTCCTTGAAACGGGCATTGGATCGATATCGGAACTCGTACACGGCGAAGGTCTGGCCACCACCGTAGTCGTGAAGCAGATCAGGCAGTTCGTTCCATCTACCGCTGCCATCAGCCGGTGCGGACAGGCTGATATCATCGATGAAAAGTACGGGCGTGCGGTCGAAACAAGCGGCGCAACGCGACTGCAGCGCCGAGGCAGTCAACGTCCCGACTGCAGACCAGAATGGAAATTCTCCCCCGGAGGCATCGTAGGGGACTCGGTTCAGAGCCACGCCGGTATCCAGCGGAAGGAGCGGATTGCCGAGAACCTGCAGAAATTCGGCTTTGGTACACTGGCGAGTCCGCCAGCCCGGAGAGACCCAGCCTGGCGGCAGCGTGCAATCGCCCGGGTCTCGTCCATACTGATGCACAAGATTCTTGTGTACCTCGGCATCGGCCGGAAGAAAGCGGAAGCGAGTCGTGGTGCCTTCTTCAAGGATTTCCTGGTCGATCAATTGCAGGGTAACCGGCTGATCGAATGCGCCCGGCGGAGCGGTGACCGTCAGACGACCTTGCGGGTGTAGGACCTCCCCACCGGCCGGGCCCGCCGGCTGCTCGGCCACCAACGTGCCCTCCTCGATCTCGAATTCCAGCACCACCGTGCGCGAGCGGGACTGTTGCGGGTTAGCGACCTCGATACCAATCGTGCCCGGTCCCGGTTGGACCGAAGCCGGCACCTGCCACAGCAACCGGTCACCTTCCAGCGAAACCCAGGCGGGTGCATCGACCAGGGACAGCACCCAGTCCGGCGCCGGGTCCAGGCCGCTGACAACCCGCAGCCGGGCATGGCCCGCATCCTCGCTGAGCCATTGCAGAGGCCCCGGCAATACATCGAGGCCGACCACGCCGGCGTTGAGCGCCGGAAACAATGGAAGATAATCATCGGGAATCTCGCCGGCCTCGACGGCGGGCAGAAGCTGCAGCACCCAGTTCTGAACACCTTCAGCATCGCGGATTGCATGGAACAGCGGCGCGACGCGTGCCGGCGACCGACTGTTCCAGTCGGCGGCATCGATCATGTACAGCGATGCCAGGTGCGTCACCGCCCGGTTCAGGCGCTCGGCCGGATCGCTGCCGCCGGCAAACCCGGCGGCCGCAACGGCAGATACCAGCGTCGTCAGCTCGGTCACGACCTGCGAAGCGTGAACATCGGCAAGCAATAGACGAAACTCGCCCAGGAACGGTCGGCCGCGCCAGAACCCACCGTAGACCACGATCGCATCACCAGACTCGATCATGTCGGGCGTAAAAACGGGGAAGTGGCCGTCTACATTGCTATGCGAAGAGGACTTGACCTGACCAGCTGCGTTGCGCAGTTCCACCGTGGCAAACTGGACCGGGGTAATGCCGACCGGTTCGAAGCGGTCCTGAAACACCCGGTCGGCAAAAGCCAGTGAGAACACCAGAAGCAGTAGCAGGCCCGATCCCGCCAGACCCATAAACGACAGTCGCCAACACTGCGCCGAATAGAATTGCATACCTTTCATCCCCTGAAGCACTGCCTGTCTTCAGCCTATTACCATCCTAGGCCTGATTTTTGCTTTTGTCTACAAGGAGTTATTTCGGGACAGGCATTGTTCAGAAGGCCGGATTGGACAGGCTCAGCACCCGCGAACCGTCGGACCGGTCGCTGATATCGATATGAGTCGTTGCCGGCGGCAGGTAACCCGCGCCTTTTTCGGGCCACTCGATCAGCAAAAGCGTCGGGCCGTCGAACAGGTCTTCCAGGCCCAGGTAGATGATTTCCTCGCCATCGCTGAGCCGGTAGAGGTCGAGGTGATGGACCACCAGGCTGTCAAGCGGATAGCTCTCGATCAGCCCGTAGCTCGGGCTCTTGACCCGCCCTTCGAATCCCATCGCGCGCAGCAGGCCGCGCACCAGCGTGGTCTTGCCCACGCCCAGGTCACCGCTGAGATAGACCACCCCGCCGTCGGCAAAGCGCCGGGCGAGTTCCGGGCCCAGGGCCAGCATGTCGGCCTCGCTGGCGGCTTCGAAACGCTCGCTCACGCCGGCAGCACGGATTCGATGGCGCCGATCAGGTCGCTGGCCAGGATCTGGCGCCGTCCGCGCGCGGCTCGATCGCCAGCCAGGGCATGGGCCAGTACCGCGCAGCAGGCGGCCTCGAATTCGCCCATCCCCTGCCCCAGAAAGCTCGCAACCAGGCCGGTGAGCGCATCGCCCATGCCGGCCGAGGCCATGGCCGGGTTGCCGTAGGGGCAGACGCTGAGGCGACCGTCGGGCGCGGCGATCAGGCTGCCGTGGCCCTTGAGTACGACGACCGCATTGAACCGCCGCGCCAGCTCGCGGGCGGCCGAAAAGCGATCGGCCTGGATTTCGGGCACCGTGCTGCCCAGCAGCTTCGCCGCCTCGCCGGGGTGCGGGGTCAGCACCCAGCGCTCGCGGTGCCGGGGCGCCTCGGACAACAGGTTGAGCCCGTCGGCATCGACGACCAGCGGCTTGTCTTCTGCCAGCGCGCGATCGAACAACGCGCTCGACCACTCGCCCCGGCCCAGACCGGGCCCGAGCGCCAGCACATCGGCCAGTCCGATGCGCGCCTCGAGCCGTTTGCTGTCCTCGCAGCCAAAAGCCATCAGCTCGGGCGCGGCCCCCATTGCTGCAAGCGCATGCGCCTCAAGCGTGGCCAGGCTGACCAGGCCGCTGCCGGCGTGCAACGCCGCGCGCCCGGCCAGCACCGGCGCCCCGGCCATGCCGGCCGCCCCGCCGAGCACCAGCACGTGCCCGAGATCGCCCTTGTGGGTATCGGCCGGTCGCGGCGGCAACCAGTGGCGCAGGTCGACTACATCGAGTAGCTGCGCGTCGGCTTCGACCGACTCGTGAATTTCAGCCGGGGTATCCAGATCGTCGAAAACCGGATCGCCGCACCAGCGCCCGGCCTGACCGGTGAACAGGCCGCGCTTGGCGCCAATGAAGCTCACCGTGGTGTCGGCGCGCACGCACACACCCGGCGGCATGCCGGTATCGGCACTCAGGCCGGAGGGCACGTCGACCGCCACCACCGGCCGGCCCGACGAATTGATCAGGTCGATCAGGCGCGCGTATTCGCCAGCGGCGGGACGGTCAAGGCCCGTACCAAGCAGCGCGTCGACCACCACATCGCCTCGCAGGCGCTCATCGGCCGACTCGAACCCGCCGCCGCAGTCGCGCCAGTCGCGCGCAGCGCGACGCGCGTCGCCGTGCAATTCCTCGATCGGCTTGAGCGCGATCAGCTGGGTGCCGAGGCCCGCCTCGAGTGCCAGCCGGGCGACCACGTAGCCGTCGCCGCCGTTGTTGCCGGCGCCGCAGCAAATCGTGATCGCCCGCGCCTCCGGCCAGCGCGCACGCAGGGTCTCGAACACCCGTTGCCCGGCCCGGTTCATCAGGTCATAGCCGGGAATTCCATGGGTCTCGATCGCCAGACGATCCAGCTCGGCGACCTGGGCAGGTCGATATAGTCGTCTATATAATCGCAAGTCATGTCTCATGATCCGGATTATAGGGCCGCGCCCGGCGAGCTGGTCGAGCGAATTCGACGCTGGGGTCGGGATCTCGGCTTCGACCAGGTCGGCATTACCGATACCGAGCTCGGCGATTACGAAAAACGCCTCGATGCCTGGCTGGCCGAAGGCCAGCACGGGGACATGGACTGGATGGCCGCCCACGGCCGCAAACGCTCGCGCCCGGCCCTGCTCCACCCCGGCACCCGCTCGGTGATCGTGGTGCGCCTGGACTACCTGCCCGCCGACGCAACCCCGGTCGAGGAGCTGCTCGACCAGCCCGACCGGGCCTGCATCTCGCGCTACGCGCTCGGCCGGGATTACCACAAGGTGCTGCGCAAGCGCCTGAAGCAACTGGCCGGGCGTATCGAACAGGCCATCGGTCCGTTCGGCCACCGGGTATTCACCGACTCGGCCCCGGTGCTGGAAAAGCCGCTGGCCGAGAAGGCCGGCCTGGGCTGGATCGGCAAGCACA
>CAYQJJ010000076.1:0-11550 GCA_964417745.1 uncultured Wenzhouxiangella sp. | reverse complement strand
AAGGGTGTAACGCCGGGCTATCCGGTGCGCGGGCAGCTCCGGGTCACCGATGAGCTCGGCGGCGCCGACGAAACGGTTGTTCGTGGACCGGATCGGGGCGAGGCCTGGCTGGAGCCGCGCGGCCTGCGCAGCCTCGATGCGGTCGTTGGCGATCGTACCGAGCTCGGCTACCGCGAGCTGGCCATCACGCGCGCGCTGGTTTTCGAACCCGACCGGGGCGGCGGGCCGTTCCAGCTCGCGCCGCGCCTGATGGTCCATTTCGAGGACCTGCTCGACAGCGAATTGCTCGGGCCGGGCGCGCGTGCGCGCTACCGCCTGCTGCTGGCCGGCCCGGAGCGCGACCTGGAGCGCTTCAGCGACTGGGTCGAACCCAGGCTGGGCGAGGATCAGCGCCTGATCACGGTCGCCGATACCGAAGACCAGACCGGCATGGCGCTGACCCAGGCACGCCGCTTCCTCGGTGTCGCGGCGCTGACCGCGGTCATCCTCTCGGCCGTGGCCATTCTGCTGTCTTCCCTGCGCTTTGCCAGCGCCCAGCGCGACGTGGTCGCGCTGCTCAAGTCCTTCGGCGCCTCCGGCGGCGAGGTGATGCGCGCGCTGAGCCTGATGCTGCTCTGGCTGGTCCTGATCGCCGTTGCCATCGGCGGCGTGGCAGGGCTCATCGCCCAGCACCTGATCGCCGGCATCCTGGCCAACGGGCCGGGCGCAGGTCTGCCGCCGCCGCGTCCCGGGCCGCTGTTGGCCGGAGGCGCGTTTACCATCATGCTGGCCGCCGGCTTTGCGCTGCCACCGCTGCTCAACTTGCGTGCGGTGCCGCCGATGCGCATTCTCAACCGCTCGCTCGACCAGGGAATCGGGCTGGGCATGGCGCTGTGGCTGCTGCCGGTTGGTGGTGCGCTGGCCATTCCGATCATCCAGCTCGGCGATGCGCGCCTGGCACTGATCGTGCTCGGAGGCTCGGCTGCCCTGGCCGGCCTGCTGGCACTGTCGGCCTGGCTGGCCATGCTCGGCACTCACTCGCTCTCGCGCCACGCCACCGGCGCCTGGCGCTTCGGCCTGGCCGGCATGCGCCGACGGCGTTCGGCGGGCATCGTCCAGGTCACTGCCCTGGGCCTGGGCCTGATGGCGCTGCTGCTATTGATGATCGTGCGCGCCGAGTTGCTCGATCAGTGGCGAGGCAGCCTTCCGCCCGACACTCCGGATCACTTCATCGTCAATATCCAGCCCGACCAGGTCGAACCCCTCACCCGCCAGCTTCGCGAGGCCGGGGCGGGCAACCTGCAGGCGCGGCCGATGGCCAACGCCAACCTGGTCGACTCGACCGGTACCATCAACCGCGACGACCGGATGGCCGGGCAGGTCAATCTGTCGTGGATCGATACGCTGCCGCCGGCCAATCGCGTCGTCGAGGGCGAGTTCTTCGGGCCCGAAGCGAGCGGCGAGATATCGCTGGCGCAGATGTGGGCCGAACGCGTCGGCGTGAACCTGGGCGACGAGCTGACCTTCGAGTCCGGCGCGAGCCGCTTTACCGCCGAGGTCACCAGCATCCGCGAGGTCGACTGGAACAGCTTCAACGTCAACTTCTTCATTCTGCTCACGCCCGAGGCCGAACGCGCCCTGCCCCACCAGTACATCGCCAGTTTCCATCTGAAGGATGGCACCACCGACGTTTTGCGCCCGCTCAGCCGCGAGTTTCCCAACCTGTCGATTCTCGATATCGGCGCGCTGATCGATCGCATCGGCGAGATCATCGACCGCGTCAGCTCGGCCGCCCAGGTGGTGTTCTTCTTCACCCTGCTGGCCGGGCTGGTGGTGCTTCTGGCCGCGCTGGAGGCCACCCGCGACGAGCGCCGCCACGAATCGGCCCTGATCCGCGCGCTGGGCGCCGACAACCGGGTCGTGCGTGCCGGCCTGCTGGTCGAATACGGCATCATGGCCGTGATCGCGGCGCTGCTGGCCACGCTGGGCTCGGCCGTGACTGGCTGGCTGCTGGCGCGGGAATTGTTCGGCTTTGGCTATCAACCATCGGCAACGCTGTTCGTGACCGGCTTCGTGGTTGCCGTGGTGCTGGTGGTCGGCAGCGGCTGGGCTGGCAACCGCTCGGTTCTGGCCACGCCGCCGGTCCGCATCCTGCGGTCGGGCTAGTGGGCCATTCGATGGACCCGGTAACGCTCCGCCAATGAGTCGTCCCTCGAATCCGGACTCGGATGACCCGCAGTCCCGAATGATCCTCACCGCATCACCGTGGCGCGTGACCTGGCACATGGCCTGGCCGGCGATCGCGATGATGGTGCTGTTCGGGCTCAACGCGGTACTCGACGCCGTCTTTATCGGCCAGCTCATCGGCGAACAGGCGCTGGCCGGCGCGGTGATGGCCTACCCGATCACCCAGCTCACGCTCGGCCTCGGTTCGCTGGCCGGGATCGGCGGTGGCGTGGCCCTGTCGATCGCCATCGGACGCGGCGACCGCGAGCTGATGCGCTGTCTGCCCGGTACCGCGCTGACCATTGCCGCACTATTATCTCTGGGCTATGCGGTGATCGGGGCCAGCCTGGCCGAGCCGCTGGTTCGCGCCATGGGTGCGCGCGACGAGCTGGTGCCGATCGCGGCAAGCTACCTGCGCGCCTCGGCCCTCGGCGGGCTCGGCGCGATTGCCGGCCTGACGCTCAACATGCTGCTGCGCGGCGAGGGCCGAATGAAACTGGCCGCGGCCTTCATGGGCATCGGCCTGGCCTGCAACATGCTGCTGACCCCGCTGTTTATCGGCGTGTTCGACTGGGGCGTGGCCGGGGCGGCCTGGGCCACCAATCTCGGCGCCGCGCTCGGCGGCGTGCTGGTCTGGCAGCGCTTTGCCCGGGGCCGGGCAAGCTACCCGGTCGATGCCCGCTACCTCGGCCTTCACCCGCAGCTCTACCGGCGCATCGTCAGTCTCGGCACGCCGGCCATGATCATGAACTCCATGGGGCTGGTCCAGGCGATCGTGGTGTTCAACATGCTCGCCCGCGTCGGCGATGCCGCCGACATCGCCTTCTACGGGGCGGCCTGGCGGGTTCTGATCTTCATGCTCACACCGCTGTTCGGCCTCATGCGCGCCTTTCAGCCGGTCGCCGGCATCAATTACGGCGCCGGCCAGTGGCAGCGGGTCCGCCAGAGCTACTGGACCTTCGTCGCCGCCGGTGCGCTGATGGTCGGGCCGATCTGGGCCTTCATGACCCTGTGGCCGGAAGCCACCCTGGGGCTGATGCTGCCGGAGGCCACCTTTACGGCCGCCGACATCCACCATTTCCGCGTTCTGATCCTGGTTCTGCCGATTCTGCCGATCGTGTTTACCGCATTGGCCCTGCTGCCGGCGATCGAGCAACCCGGCAAGGCCACGCTGGTATCGGTATCGCGGCAGCTGCTGCTCTATGTGCCGGTGATGCTGATTCTGCCCGGACTGATCGGTGTTTCGGGCATCTACTACGGGACCACGGCGATCGATCTTCTGTGCACGCTCTGGTTGCTGCTGATCGTGATGCGTATATTTCGACAGCCGAGTGGGCCGGAATATGCCTCGACCGCTACCATGCGCGGCGGCATCAAGGGGCCACCGGTAACACCGAAAAGCTGATCCCGCCGTTCATGAGACCGGCGCGTTCGCTCAAGGCGCTGGTGCTGGGCACCATGGCGCGTCGGTGGCGACACCTGGCTGTGGTCACGGCAACTTCGACCGATCAACCCCGCTCGCGAACATCGCGCAGGATTTCGAAGCGGCAGACATGCTTGCCCTCGTCACCGGATCGCTGTCCCGGGCGGGAAGCATCGTGGCGGCCCAGAAATTTCATGTCCTGGCCGGGACCGGTCCGGAACACCAGCAAGGCGTTGCGGCATCGTTCGAGCGGCTGGTCGGCAATCATCATCACCCAGGGCTGGTCGGACTGCTCGACGACCAGCACCGCCAAGCGGCGCTCGCCGGAATCATCGATGTCGGTCAGCGCGCCCTGAAAAACCTGTGACTGCCCCCTGCGATCCAGGCTCAGGCCGGACCCGAGCTCCTTGCACATCTCTTCTGCTCGTCGCAGGGTGTCATCGTTAAAACTGCTATACGGATCCTTGTCATTGGCCATGTTCGGCTCCCGGCGCAATCGCTTCCATTCAGATCGATGCATCGGCACAACACGACGTTGTGCTCGACAACTACGACACCATGATACGCCGAACCATTCCCTGCGCTGTCTTTGTGTTGATCCCGCATTCACAACGAGTGGCGCACGCTTGCTGAACTTCGCAACGGTCGACCAGGTTTCATGCGCTATCGCCATTCCTTCATTTTCGTGTTTCTGGCCTGCCTCGGGCTGATCATCGCACCGGCTGCCCTGGCATCCGGGCTCGAGGACAAACCCGCGCCCGCGTTCGAGCTTTCCGATCAATACGGTGATCGTCACAGTCTGTCGGATTTTTCCGGACAGTGGCTGGTCGTGTTTTTCTACCCGCGGGCCAACACGCCAGGCTGCACCACCGAGGCCTGCAACTTCCGCGACAACATTTATGCCTTCCGCGGACTCGGTGCCGAAGTGGTCGGCATCAGCACCGACCCGGTCGATGAGCAACGCGCCTTCAGCGATGAGTACCGGCTGCCCTACGCGATCCTGTCGGATGCCGACGGTGCGGTCGGCGAACGCTACGGGGTTCTCACCAGCCGGGGCGATGTCAACTTTGCCCGGCGCGAGTCGTTCGTTATCGACCCCGATGGCCGCATCGTGCGCCACTATCGTGATGTCGATCCGGAAACCCACTCCGAGCAGGTGCTCGCCGACCTGGAAGAACTCCTGCAGGGCGCCGCGAGCTGAGACCGCTTACAACCGAGACTCCCACGCAGCCTGCATGCGTCGTGGCCCCGGCCTTCACAACCGACAGACCGATGAAAACAGAAACTATCCGTTATGGCGAATTCGTTTCCAAAAACACTGATCCTGCTGCTGGCCTCCACACTGCTCATCGCCGGCTGCCTGGCGCGCGGTGGCACCATGGATGAATCAACAATCATCGAGGACTACGAGCAGGCGCTCGAGCGCTTTACCGGATCCGGGGACCGGGTCGATGCCGGCATCGAGCGCTTTATCGAAAGCTATGGTGATCTGACCCATCCCGAACTGGCCCATCGCATGCGCGAAGTCTACGCCGAAGAACTGTTTTTCAACGATACGCTGCACACCTTCGACAACCGCGACGCCCTGGTTGATTACCTGGCCCGAACCGGCGCCGGGCTCGACGAGAGTCGGGTCGAGGTCAAGCAGGTCATCCGCGACGGCGCGGACGCTTTCGTTCGCTGGAACATGGAGTTTCGAACCCGAACCACCGGGCGTGAAATCCATTCGAAGTCGATCGGCATGACCCACCTGCGTTTCGACGATTCCGGCCGCATCATTCTCCACCAGGACTTCTGGGACAGCGGACACGCGCTCTACGCCCACCTGCCCTTTGTCGGCTTTGCCGTTCGTCAGGCGCGCAAGCGACTGTAATGGGCCGGCTGACCGTCATCACTGCGCTGCTGCTGGCAGCACTCGGCACGGCAAGCGCGGCACCGGCCTCGGCCGGGCCGGAAGGGCTGACCGAATGCGCCGAGCTGGAACTGCGGGTGGCCGGCCTGTTCCGGGTCGGTACGGCCTCGCTTCACCTCAATGAATGCGCCGACGGGGCTCGCATCCTCGAGGCGGTTCCCAAACAATTCTCACTGCGCCTGGCACGCTCGTTTTCGGGAAGCGATCTGACCGAAACCGCACGCGATACCCTGGTCGACAACCTCGGGCTTGACGGGCACGAAGATCTTCCAGAAGACCTGGCCTGCATGGCAGAGGCTTACGTGGATGCCGGCGACGGTGATCGCTTCGATGTGACCTACCTGCCCGGTGAACACCTGTCGCTTTATCTCAACGAGGAATTGCTCAGGCGCTGCGAGGATCTTGGCCAGGGCGAGAAGTATTTCATGATCTGGTTTGGCGACGATCCGTTTCATCGTCGCATGCGCGACCGCCTGCTCGAACAGGCGGCCACCAATGCCGCGGGCTGAGGCGTTTCAGTCCAGCGACCAGAGCCCGGTGAACTCCGGCACCGGCATTTTTGCCAGCGACTCGAAATCATCCATGGCCGCAGCTATCGCGCCACCCCGGCGCTTGTCGAGCTGGCCGTCGAGGGCGCGCGAGAACTTGTCTTCGAGCAGCGGGATACCCTCTTCGCGGCGGCGGCGGTGGCCGACCGGATAGTCGATCGAGACCTTGTCGGTACTCGAGCCGTCGCTGAAGAACACCTGCACCGAGTTTCCGATGGCGCGCTTGTCGGCATCGAAATATTCCTCGGTGAAGCGCTTGTTCTCGACCACGTTCATCTTGTCGCGCAGGGCATCGATGCGCGGATCGGCGGCGGTGGCGTCGGAGTAGGATTCGGCGGTCAGCTCACCGAAGATCAGCGGCACGGCAACCATGTATTGCAGGCAGTGGTCGCGATCGGCGTAGTTGTCGAGCGGGCCGGTCTTGTCGATGATGCGAGAGCCGGCCTCCTGGGTCTCGAGCTCGATGCGCTCGATATCGTCGAGCCGGTCGCGCACCTGTTCGTGCAGCTCCAGCGCGCATTCGACGGCGGTCTGGGCATGAAACTCGGCCGGGAAAGCAATCTTGAACAGCACGTTTTCCATGACGTAGCTGCCCAGCGGCCGTTCCAGCACCAGATCCTGGCCCTTGAACAGCACGTCCTGGAAGCCCCAGCCGCTGGCCGTCAGTGCCGAGGGATAACCGATCTCGCCCTTGAGCGTGAGCAGCGCCAGCTGAACGGCGCGCCGGCAGGCATCGCCGGCTGCCCAGCTCTTGCGCGAACCGGTGTTGGGCGCGTGTCGGTACGTGCGCAGCGCGCCGCCGTCGATCCAGGCCTGGCTGAGCGCGTTGACCACGTCGTCGCGCGAACCGCCGAGCATGTGCGTGACCACCGCGGTGGAAGCCACGCGCACCAGCAGCACATGATCGAGCCCGACCCGGTTGAAGGAATTCTTCAGCGCCAGAACGCCCTGAATCTCGTGGGCCTTGACCATCGCCTCGAGGACCGAGCGCATCTCGAGAGCCGGCTTGCCGGCCGCCACGCGGGTACGCGAGACATAATCGGCAACCGCCAGGATCGCACCGAGGTTATCCGAGGGGTGGCCCCACTCGGCGGCCAGCCAGGTGTCGTTGAAGTCGAGGTAGCGAACCAGGACGCCGATATTGAAGGCAGCCTGCACCGGGTCCAGCCGATGGCTGGTGCCGGGAACGCGCGCTCCGTTGTCGAGGGTCAGCCCCGGCACCACCGGGCCGAGCAGCTTGACGCACTCGGGAAACTTCAGCGCCAGCAGCCCGCAGGCCAGCGAGTCCTTGAGGCAGTAGTGCGCCGTCTGCCAGGCCTCGTCGGAATCGATGCGCTGCTGGCAGACGTAATCGGCAATCTGCTGCAGCAAGGCGTCGGGCTCCGGGCGCCGGGCGGCGCGGATATCGGTCGAACCACTCATGCTTGTAATCCTTAAGAAATTGGCGGGGTCAAAGCCCGCTATTGTAGCGCAGCGCCCGCTGCTACAGCCGTGGGCCGGGCTTGACGCGCATCAAACGCGGCGAGCCGGATCCTGCTAACGTAAGCACCAGGCTTACTTGAGGCACTTACCCATGGCCCTTCCCTACACTTCCATCGTCATTGCCATCGACGACGCCGGCAGCGCCGGCCGGGCACTGGATTACGGCCTCGAAATGGCCGAAACGCTGCGGCTGCCGGTGCGCCTGGTACACGTTGCCCGCCCACCGTCCACGCACGCCGCCGACGTTCGCAGAATCGACCTTGGCGATATCGAGCGGGCCGCCGATGGGATTCCCGAATACGAGATCGGTGCGGCCCTGCTCGACCGCGCTCTCGAGCGTGCAGGCGAGCGCAAGGTCGACGTCGAGCCGGTGCTGCTCGGCGGCGAACCCGCCGACGCCCTGCTGCGCTACCTCAAGGAGTGCGATCGCCCGCTGCTGTTCATGGGACGCCGCGGTCAGGGCCGCCTCGAGCAATTGCTGCTCGGCAGCGTCAGCGACCGCATCATCCGCCACGCCGACTGCCCGGTCACCGTGATTTCCTGATCCGGCCGGGCCGGAGCCGGCTCAGCCGTAGAGTTCGAGCAATGCCCCGAGGCGCTCCTCGACCCATTCACTGACCGGTGTGAGACGAATATCGAGACGCTTCTCGAGTGCATCGGTATCGACCAGAGGCCCGTCGCCGGGCAGACGATCGATCGCCGCGTACAGGCCCGACACAGCCCGCGCTACCGGCGCACTACCGGACATGTGGCTGAGGGTGTCGGCAAAATCATCAACCGATTGGGGCGCATAATGCACCTCACGGCCATAGACCCCGGCCAGCATCCGGCACAACTCCGGACCGGTAACCGACTGCGGGCTGGCAATATCGATGATCTCTCCGGAGATGCCCTGACGCAGGCAAGCCACGGCGATCCGACCCTGGTCTTCGGTGGCGGTCCAGTTCAGGCGCCGCTTGACCGACAGCGGCGGATAGCTGAGCCGTCCGAAATCACGAATCTCGCGAATCAGGTTCGGCCAGACCAGGTTGGCCAGGTAGAGCGTCGGGCGCAGCACCACCACATCCAGCCCGCTGTCGAGAAATTCCTGCGCCATGCCTCGCAGGCTGACCGCGAACGGGCAGTCGACCAGGTCCTCGGCACACCATGCGCCGGTTGTGACCACCAGCTGCCGGACACCGGCCGAGCGCGCGCACTCGATCAGGTTGGTCACGATGCGCGGGCCCTGGTCGGCATCCGGCAGAATGGGCGGGTGGAAAAACACCGCATCCATGCCCGACAGGGCATCGCCCAAGCTTTCGCTATCGGTCAGATCGGCGTATACGATTTCTGCCTCGGCCGAGAGTTTTTCTTCGGCCTCGGCCGGATCCCGAGTGGCGGCGTGCACGACCAGACCGGCGTCCAGCGCGGCGTCGACGACCGGATGCCCCTGGGTGCCAGTGGCTCCGAAGACCAGCAGATTCTTGATTGTCATGCGCGCCCTTCCCTTGGCTTGTATCAATGGCTTGGGGCCCAGAATACCGCAGTTGTTCGTTGACTGACGACCGGACAGTCCGACGACTTGCCTGGGTTATCATTGGGCCCGCCATGAACTGTTTGCAAGCCAACAAAATGCCCGACCTCCTTCGACTGTCTATCGCCGCAATCGGACTGCTGGCGCTGGCTGCCTGCGGTGATCCGCAGCAACCCGCCGAAACCGAGCCCGACCCGGCCGAACAGGCTGCCGCCGAAACCGAGCCCGACCCGGAGCCCGACCTGTCGCGCAATCCGCTCGTCGCCGATTCGCTCACTGCCTATTCCACGCCGCCGTTCCACCGTATCGAACCCGGCCACTTCCTGCCGGCACTGGAGTGGGCGATCGACAACAGCCGCGAGGCACTCGACGATCTTGTCGAAAACGACCAGCCGGCCGATTTCGACAACACCTTGCGCGCGCGGGCCGACGCCGAGAGCGATCTGGTGCGCATCTCGGCGGCCTTCCACGGGCTGAGCCAGGTGTTTTCCGGTGCCGAATGGCGCGATGCTGCCACCGAGTTTTCCGCCCGGCTGGCCGAACACGCCAGCGAGATCCGGAGCCACCCGGCGCTGTTCGAACGCATCCGGGCCGTCGATTCGAACGCCGGTGAGGAACTGGACGCCGAGCAGGCTCGGCTGGTCGAGCATTCGCTGGCGCTCATGCGGCGCAGCGGCGCCGGTCTGGATGACCCGGCGCGGGATCAGCTCAAATCGATCGACGGCCAGCTCGCCGAGCTCTCCGCCCGGTTCAACCACAACCTGCGGCGCGAGACCCAGCGCTTCGAAATGCATATCGAAGATCAAGCGCTGGTCGACGCATTGCCCGAGGCGGTCGCCATTCGCGCCGCACGCGACGCCCTTGACCGCGGCTTTGACGGCGGCTGGGTCTTTACCCTCAACGCCCACAGTCTGTTCGAATTCCTGCGCCACAGCCCCGATCGCGAGCGTCGCAAGGAGCTCTACCAGGCCTGGCAGCGGCGCGCCGGCGGCATGCGCTATGGCCAGGAGCGCGACAACCCGGAAATCATGGCGCGCATGGCCTCGCTGCGCGCCGAACGCGCGGCCCTGCTCGGCCACGAACACCACCTTGACCTGGTTCTCGAAGACGCCACGGTCGGCGATGTCGAGCGTATCGAGTCGCTACTCGACACCATCGAAGCCGCGGCGCGCGAGCGTGCCGGGGACGAACTGGAGGCCATTCGCCAGGCCATGGCCGCCGATGGAGTGGACGAATCCCCGCGGCCGTGGGACTGGTGGTACTACCGCGAACAGCTGAGCGAATCCGAACGCCAGGCCCCCGACGCCGACATGCGCCAGTACTTCGGCCTCGAACAGGTCCGTGAAGGTGCTTTCGCACTGGCCAACCGGCTCTGGGGACTGACCTTCCGCGAGCGCACCGACCTGCCGATCTGGGACCCGCAGGTCAAGGGCTACGAGGTTCGCGACGCCGATGGCACCGAGCTCGGGCTGATCTACCTGGACTATCCGCACCGCCAGGGCAAGGCCGGGGGCGCCTGGATGTCGACTTATGTCCACCAGCATTACGCCGACGGCGAGCGCGTTCCACCGGTCGTGGCCAACGTCGCCAACTTCCCCCCCACCGCCGGTGGCGAGCCGATGCTGCTCTCCCCGGACGAGACCGAGACCCTGTTTCACGAGTTCGGCCATGCCATCCACGCACTGCTGTCAGACGTAGAATTCCGCGCCCTTTCCGGCACCGCCGTGCCGGCCGATTTCGTCGAGTTTCCGGGATTGCTGTTCGAGCGCTGGGCGCTGCAACCGGAAATGCTGCGGCTGTATGCATTTCATCACCAGACCGGATCGATCATCGACGACGAAAGCATCGACGCCCTGCAGCGCCGGGGTCGGTTCATGGCTGCCCTGCAGACGCTTGAGCAGATCGCGGCAACGCGCATCGACCTGGCCTGGCACCGCGTCAGGGACGACGAAAGCCCCGATCTTCGGGCGCTGGAAGCACGCGTGCGAGAAGACATGGAGCTACCCGAACTGCTCTCGCCCGGCCACCGCTTCGACGGCTATCGCGAGCTGTTCGCGGGCAACCGGGCCGGCAGCGACTACCGGATGCTGTGGGCCGAAGTCCTGGCCGCCGATGCCTTCGCCGCATTTCGGGACAATCAACTCATGGACCGCAACCAGGCCGACCGTCTGCGTGAGGAAATCCTCTCGCGCGGAAACTCACGCCCACCGATGGCCTCCTGGGAAGCCTTCCGCGAACGCGACCCGGAAGTCGATCACCTGCTCAGAGAGCGCGGCCTGGACTGACAGAAACGGCATTCCGGGCGATGGTGGTGCTCAGAACGGCGAGCCGCCGCCCGGCATGCCGCCTCCCCCGGGCAGGCGTTTCATCATCTTGGCCATCGAGGCCTTGTTGCCGACCTTTTTCATCATTTTCTGCATCTGCTTGTGCTGCTTGAGCAGGCGGTTGACGTCCTGGATCTGGGTTC
>CAYQJJ010000075.1:0-11601 GCA_964417745.1 uncultured Wenzhouxiangella sp. | reverse complement strand
TCGGGCCTGGCGCAGCGTCACAACGTATCGATCAGCAGCCTGCGCGAGGCCAATGATCTCAGGGGCGACCTGGTCCGGGTCGGGCAGACCCTGAGGCTGGCCGAGCGCGGCACAGTACCCGAGGATTCGCCGTACGCAGAACGCTACCAGGAACTGGCCAGCCTGCACGAACGCCTGCTGCCGACACGCCGCTTCCAGCATCAGGTCCGCCCCGGCGAGAGCCTGTGGGTGATCGCCCGGCGCTACCAGGTCAGCGTGGCCGATCTGCGCGGCTGGAATGGTCTGGGTGGCTCCAACATGATCCGCCCCGGCCAGCGGCTGGTGATCCACACCGATCCACCCAGATCCTCGACCCGCGCGCGGCGTTATACCGTTCAGCGCGGCGATTCGCTGTGGCTGATCGCACGCCGCCACCAGGTCAGCGTGGCCGACCTGCTGCGCTGGAACGAACTATCCAGGGACGCCGTCCTGCGACCTGGCCAGAAGTTGACCATCCGGAGCGCTTCCGATGCATGAGATCAAACCCCTGAAGCCCGCTTTCGTCTCGATCGCCCTGTCGCTGCTGACGCTTTCCGCCGCCCAGGCAAGCGTCAGCCTGGATGGTGAGGCGGTCCAGGGCGGGCTGCTGTTCGGCAAGGCGCCGGCCGGCAGCCAGGTCCTGCTCGACGGCGAAGAGTGGATGGTTTCCGACGAAGGCCATTTCGTGTTCGGCTTCGGACGCGACGAGACCGAGGCTCGCCGCCTGGAAGTCGCTCTGCCCGACGGCGAGACCTGGCAACAAAGCATCGAGCCTGCAGAGCGCGAGTTCGACATCCAGCGCATCGACGGTCTCGATCAGGACCACGTCACACCGCCTCCTGAAGTGCTCCAACGCATTCGCGAAGACGCCGCAGCGACCAGCCGGGCGCGTCGCCTGCGCGACCAGCGGACCGACTGGACCGATGGCTTCATCTGGCCGGTCGAGGGACCGATCACCGGCGTCTACGGCAGCCAGCGAATCCTCAATGGCCAGCCCCGCAATCCGCACTGGGGGCTCGACATCGCCGCACCCACCGGCACGGAAGTCCGGGCGCCGGCCGGCGGACGCGTCAGCCTGGCCCATCCCGACATGTATTTTTCCGGCGGCACCCTGTTCATCGATCACGGTCACGGCCTGGTGTCGGCCTTTCTGCACCTCAGCGAAATCCTGGTCTCGGAGGGCGAGCGCATCGAACAGGGTGAAATCATCGCCCGCGTCGGTGCCACCGGCCGGGCAACCGGGCCCCACCTGGACTGGCGCATGAATATCGGCTCGACCCGCGTCGACCCCGAACTGCTGCTCGGCGATCCACCCTCGGAAAACCCGTGATGGCAAACCCGACCGGGACTCGAAAGCTGCTGGCAATCGTGGCACTGGTACCGGTAGCCGTAGCCTGCACCACCCTGCCCGAGCGCGACCAGGACCGCGCGATCGATGCGCCCCTTCTGGATGCACCCGCGCTCGCACAGTTGCCCGGTGAATACGCAACCTCGGTCGCGCGTGGCGACGACGAGCCCCCGGTAATGCTGGAGATCCGTGAGACGATGTCCGATCGGCGCGATCTGGGCTACATTCTGACCCAGCGCAGGAGTGGCGAGAACGAACGCCGATTCCTGATCACGCTTGAGCAGGCCACGCTCGATGGTAACCGGGTCGATGGCGGATTCGCACCGCTCAACGCCGACGGCCAGGTCAGGCGTGAGTGTGCCATGCGCTTCAGCGTCCGGCCCGACGGGCTGAGCGGGGAAACGGATCCGCAGGAATGTTCATTCGGTGAGGGCGACCAGGCGACCGGGCTGCTCAAGGAGATCGCCTTCGACGGCCGCCAGCTGGTCATTGGTGACCGCCTGGTCCGGCTGGCCGACGGCAGCCCGGCCGCCGACGACGTGATCCAGGCCTTTTACCCGATCCGCCGGTTCAGCGCCTGGGCCGGGCGTCGCGAAGGTGGAGCCTGGCAGCAGGCCGAAGCGTTCGAGCTGCATTCAGGAGCCAGCCGGGTCGAACCGGTCGATGCGGCCGGCATGAGCCTGGATCTGATCGTGACGCTGACGCGCTACCGCATGGGCGATGAGGCGGGCACGGACATCCTGAGACTAAGCGTGAGCGACCGCGAAACCGGCGAGGTGCTGGCGCAGTCCTGGGCCGACCCGGACGCCGAATCGCTCGGCGTGGCCGGCCCCGGGGTGCAGATCGGTCTGGAGCGCATCAACTGAAGTTGCGCCAGCCGGTCGGATGGCCGTCAATCGGCTTGTAACCGCCCTCCACGCCCTTGATGGCGATAGCAACCGCGTTGTGCGGATGCAGACTTTCGAAGTGCCGGCAACGGGCCCAGAAGTCGAGCACCCGATCCTCGCCCAGCAGGGCCTTCTGAACCCGCCGTGCTGCGTCTTCGCAGAACATCAGGTTCTGGCCGTTGAGCAGCGCGAAGGCCTGTTCGTCCTCGCGTTTGACCGCAGCCTGGACCGGCGTCTTGAGGGTGTTTTCGATGACGTCGATCATTTCAACGAACGGCACGGCCTCGAAACTCGGCGCGAGCTGCAGCCGGATATCGGCCGCACTGCGCTGGCTGTGCGGCGTCGCGACTATGCCCTGCTCGCTCCCGAGCCACTCGACCACCGATGCCGCATCGACCTGGCCATCGGTACCGAAATCAGTGCGGAACTGATCCTGGATCAGCTGCCGCGCCAGCGCAGCCGAGCACGGGCAAGTGCTTGAATAGATGACCTGAAAGGCCATTTCGAGCGAAAACTCCGTGCCGCGCTGGTTGGCAATCAGGCTGATCGGATAGCGCTTCCAGCCGGAGTTGTCGCTCTTGAGCGAGGGACGGCGGATCATGTAGTCGAAATCCATCCGGATCATTGCGTTGTTGCTCAGATCCTCGTGCGAGCCGAGAAAGTCGCGCAGCAGGTGGTGCAACAGCATCGGCGTGACCGAATGCTCGGCCAGTGAGCGGTCGAGATGCAGGTACAGGCGCGACATGTGAATGCCGCGCTTTTCCGGGCGATCCAGGTCGACAAAGGCACTGATGCGGGCCGTGGTCTGAACCTGGCCGCCATTCGGCCCGTCCAGGAAAACCGGCATTTCGATGTCGTTCATGCCGACCCAGTCGAGTTTGCCGGCGACTTGCGCTTCGGCATGGCTGGCGATATCGGGCATCACGGCGATGGTTGGCTGGTCGGCCATAGGTTGTCAACTCCTCCGGAGGGATGAGCGCGCTCATCGCGCCCAAGCCGCCTTATTAGAAGCCCGGGTAATCAAGAATTCGTGAGCGTACCTGGCCCCGGCAAGGGACCGACAAGCAACGGGTAGTCCGGGCAAGAAAATGGTCGGAGCGGGGAGATTCGAACTCCCGACCCCCACAACCCCATTGTGGTGCGCTACCAGGCTGCGCTACGCTCCGACCGGAAAACTTTCTGCAAAAACCGGGGTCGTGGACATTGCAGGCCGCATTTTATCGCGAATCCGCCGGTGGCGGGGGCGCGGCGGTCAAAAAACCGGTCAGCGGCGCAATACCTGGAGCACTTCCTCGAGTTCGGTGCGAATCTGGCGCACCACCTGCTGGCTGCGCGAGACGTCATCCTGAGCCTTCTCGCCCTCCAACCGCTGGCGTGCGCCCATGATAGTGAAGCCCTGCTCGTGCAGCAGGCTGCGAATCTGACGGATCATCAGCACGTCGTGGCGCTGGTAATAACGTCGATTGCCACGCCGCTTGACCGGTTTGAGCTGCGGGAACTCCTGCTCCCAGTAGCGCAGAACGTGCGGCTTGACCGCGCACAGATCGCTGACTTCACCGATCGTGAAATAGCGTTTCGCCGGAATCGGCGGTAGTTCCTGATTACTCCCCGGATCCAGCATACGCCTCTACTCTCGCCCTGAGTTTCTGTCCCGGCTTGAACGTTACCACCCGGCGCGCGGAAATGGGAATTTCCTCGCCGGTTTTCGGGTTCCGGCCCGGACGCTGATTCTTGTCGCGCAACTGAAAATTGCCGAACCCGGACAGCTTGACCGGTTCGCCATTCTCGAGCGCCCGTCGAATGCACTCGAACCAGGCATCGACGAACTCCTTGGCCTCGCGCTTGTTGAGCCCCACCT
This sequence comes from uncultured Wenzhouxiangella sp., assembly GCA_964417745.1. Classification (GTDB taxonomy): domain Bacteria; phylum Pseudomonadota; class Gammaproteobacteria; order Xanthomonadales; family Wenzhouxiangellaceae; genus Wenzhouxiangella. The sequence goes on along the minus strand of CAYQJJ010000075.1, from coordinate 7,490 downwards.
CGTCGAACAATGCGGCAGCCAGATCGGCCTTGGTCAGCGACATCCCCTTTATCCTCTCAGTTTGGCTCGATATCGTTCCTCGAGGCCCGCCACCACCTGGCGCACGAGCACATCGACTTCCTCGTCTTTCAGGGTGCGCGAAACTTCACGAAGAATCAAGCTTATAGAAAGACTTTTGAACCCGTCTTCCACCCCACTGCCCCGATATTGATCGAAGATGACGCAGTTTTCAAGCCGCTCGCCGACCTGGCGCTCGATTTCCTCGACCAGCGCCGCGGCCGGAACCTCGTCGCCAACCACCAGCGACAGGTCGCGCCGAACCGACGGATAGCGCGAAGTTGCCAGGTGCTCCGGCAGCCGCCGCTCGCGCAGCGCATGGGCATCGAGTTCGGCGATGAATGCGCCTGGCGCGATATCAAGCGCCTCGGCCAGGCCCGGATGAAGCTGGCCCAGCCAGCCGATATTTCGCCCATCGAGCGCCAGCGAGGCAGCCTGGCCGGGGTGTAGCCAGGGCCGCTCCAGCGGTGCGAATTCGGCCTTGCCCGGAACCTGGTTGAGACCAAGCAGGTGTTCGACTTCGCCCTTGAGATCGAAAAAATCGAGCGCCCGGGGCTTGCCGCTGAAATGCTCGCCGCGCTCGGAACCCAGCATCAGCAGCCCGAGCCGCTCGTGCTCGACAAACCTACCGGAGGCGGCGGAAAAACAGGTGCCAAGCTCGAACAGCCTCAGATTGTGATGCTGGCGACGCAGGTTGGCACCGGCCGTATTGAGCAGGCCCGGCAGCAGGCTGGTGCGCAACACACCCATGTCGCGGCTCAGCGGGTTGGCCAGCGGCTGGGCACCCTCGGCAAGGCCCAGGCGGGCGAGCTCGTCCTCGCCAACAAAACTCCAGGTCATGATTTCCTGAAATCCCCGGCTGGCGATCTGGCGGCGCAGGGCTGCTCCGGGCAGGCGATTCTCGCCCGGCAGCTGGATACTGAGCTGGCCGCCCGGACGGCGGCTCGGAAGCCGGTCGTAGCCGTAAACCCGGGCGACCTCCTCGATCAGATCGGCCTCGATCTCGATATCGCGCCGAGCACTCGGCGCGCTCACGCGCAGCGTTTCGCCCTGGCGCTCGACGCGCATCGACAGGCGCTCGAGAATACCGGCCACCTCGTCGATGACAAATTCGGTGCCCAATACCCGGTTGAGCCGCGCCAGGCGCAGCTCCACCGCGACCGGCGACGGCAGATGGTCTTCGGCACGTGCCTCGATGAGCGGACCGGGACGACCGCCCGCGATCTCGACGATCAACGCGGTGGCCCGCTCGGCAGCCGCGCGCTGCAACGCCGGATCGACACCACGCTCGAAGCGGTGGGCCGATTCGGTTGCCAGGCCCAGGCGCCGCGAGCGGCCGCTGATGGTCGCCGGATTGAACCACGCCGACTCCAGAAGAATGTCGCGGGTGCCGTCGCCGACCGCCGAGTCCGCGCCGCCCATGATCCCGCCCAGCGCGAGTGGACGCCGGTGGTCGGCGATGACGAGCATGTCGTCGTCGAGCTCGATATCCCGGCCGTCGAGCAGCGTCATCGGCTCGCCGGCCTCGGCGCGGCGCACACGGATGCCGCCCTCGATCCGATCGAGGTCGAATGCGTGCATCGGCTGACCGAGCTCGAGCAGCACATAATTGGTGACATCAACGATCGGCCCCAGGCTGCGGATACCGCTGCGTCGGAGAATCTCGACCATCCAGACCGGCGTTGCCGCAGCCACATCGACGCCCTCGATCACCCGCCCGACGTAACAGGGGCAGTCAGCCGGCGCCAGCAGCTCGATCGGCAGTTCACGATCCGTCAAGGCCGCAACCGGCTCGATGACCGGCTCGTCGACCGGCGTATCGGTCAGCGCGGCCAGCTCACGGCTCAGGCCGCGCAGCGACAGGCAATCGGCCCGGTTCGGTGTCAGGTCAATTTCGAGCACCCGGTCGTCCAGCCACAGGTAGTCGACCAGTGACTCGCCGACAGGCGCGTCAGCAGGCAGCTCCATGAGCCCGTCGGCCTCCTCGCCCAGCCCGAGTTCGGGCTCGGAGCACAGCATGCCCTCGGAAGCCACACCGCGCAGCTTTGCCGGCTTGATCTTCAGACCACCGGGAAGGGTCGTGCCCAGCGTCGCCAGCGGCGCCTTGAGCCCGACGCGTGCGTTGGGGGCGCCGCAGACAATGGTGCGCGGCTCGCTGTCGCCCGCGACCTGGCAGACGCGCAGACGATCGGCATCCGGGTGCGGCTCCACGGCCGTGATCTCGCCGACCACGACGCCGTCGAGGCGCTCGGCGACCGGGCTGACTTCATCGACTTCGAGCCCGGCCAGCGTCAGGCGCTCGGCCAGCGCGTCGGCGTCGAGGTCGACGGAGAGACGGCTTTTCAGCCACCGATAGCTGATCTTCAAGGTTGGACTCCTGGATCGAGCGGCTACCTGAACTGGCGCAGGAAGCTCAAATCATTTTCAAAAAACAGCCGCAAGTCATTGACTCGATAGCGAAGCATGGCGAACCGCTCGACGCCGAGGCCAAACGCATAGCCGGTGAATTCCTCCGGATCGACGCCGCAGTGCTCCAGCACCCTGGGATGCACCATGCCGCAGCCGAGCACCTCGAGCCAGCGACCGGCGCTGCCGTCGGCATGGCGCCAGCGGACGTCGACCTCGGCGGAAGGTTCGGTGAACGGGAAATACGACGGCCGCAAGCGCATTTCGAGGTCGTCCTCGAAGAAGGCGTTGACGAAATCCGACAGCAGACCCTTGAGATCGGCGAAGCTTACGTCGCGGTCGACCAGCAGACCCTCGACCTGGTGAAACTGCGGCGTGTGGGTCTGGTCGGAGTCGCTGCGAAACACCCGTCCGGGCGCCACGATGCGCACCGGCGCACCGGTCTCTTTCATGACCCGAACCTGGACCGGCGAGGTATGGGTGCGCAGCAGGCGGCCATCGGGCAGATAGAAGGTATCGTGCATCGCCCGGGCCGGGTGGTGGGCCGGGAAATTCAGCGCTTCGAAATTGTGATAATCATCCTCGACTTCCGGGCCGGTGGCCACGGCAAAGCCGAGCTGATTGAAAATTTCGAGCAGGCGGTCCATGGCGCGGCTGACCGGATGCGAACCACCAGCTTCGTGCCGGCGCCCCGGCAGGGTCACGTCGATCGATTCGGCACGCAGGCGCTCTGCGAGCTGCGCTTGAGCCAGCTCGGCCTCGCGTTCAGCGATGGCCTGCTCGAGGGTCTGCTTGCAGCGATTGACAGCCTGTCCGGCCTCGCGGCGCTGCTCGGGCGGCAGGCCGCCGAGTTGCTTGAGTTGGGCGGTCAGTTCGCCTTTCTTGCCAAGAAAGCGGACCCGGACGGCGTCCAGGGCCCGCGCATCGGGCGCATCGGCGACCAACCCCAGAGCCTGCTCGAGCAGGCTCTCAGGTTTCGGGGAGGCCATGCCCCGATCAGGCCAGGCTGGACTGGGCCTTGTCGGCCAGCGCCTTGAAGGCTGCCTTGTCGCGCACGGCGAGGTCGGCGAGCATCTTCCGATCGATCTCGATTTCGGCGCGCTTGAGGCCACTGATGAAGCGGCTGTAGGACATGCCGTGTTCGCGTGCTGCAGCGTTGATGCGGGTAATCCACAGGCTGCGGAAATCCCGCTTGCGCTGGCGGCGATCGCGGTAACTGTATTGAGCGGCCTTGATGACCGCCTGCTTGGCAACGCGGAAAACCTTGCGCCGCGCGCCGTAATAACCCTTGGCCCGGCTCAGGACCTTGCGATGACGGCGGCGGGCTACCACGCCTCGTTTCACTCTAGCCATTTCGTTTCTCCTTGATGATCAAAGCTTGGGAACCATGCGCCGGACGGTCTTTTCGTCCGACTTCGACACCAGAACGGTCGAACGCAGACGCCGTTTGCGCTTGGTGTCCTTCTTGGTCAGGATATGGCTGTGAAACGCGCGCTTGCGCTTGATGCGCCCGCTACCCGTTGCCCGGAAGCGCTTGGCCGCGCCTCGGTTGCTCTTCATTTTCGGCATTGTATTTCTCCTTCAATCGTCACTTCATAAGGCCATCCTGCAGCGTCCGGTACGATGCCGTTTCGCACCAGATCTTTGGATTGCAGAGAGCTGCAGTCAGGCTCGTCATCGGCCACGCCCCACCCGAGGTGGCACGCGGCACGAATTCACTGGCGGTCGGTCAGACCTTTTTCGGCGACAGCATCATGACCATCTGCCGCCCTTCCATGCGCGGGTACTGCTCCACGACGATTTCATCGGCCATGTCGCTCTCGACCCGCTTGAGCAGGTCGCGGCCCAGTTCCTGATGCGCCATTTCGCGCCCGCGAAAGCGCAGTGTAACCTTGACCCGGTTGCCTTCTTCGATAAAACGCCGGAGATTCTTCATCTTGACGTCGTAATCGTGATCGTCGGTCCCGGGCCGGAATTTGACCTCCTTGATCTGGATCTGCTTCTGTTTCTTGCGCGAGGCCTGGTTTTTCTTCGACTGTTCGAAGCGAAACTTGCCCCAATCCATGATCCGGCATACCGGCGGGTCAGCCTGCGGCGCGATCTCGACGAGATCCATACCCTCTTCTTCGGCTCTCGCCAGCGCGTCCCGGGCGGTCATGACACCGATCTGGTCTCCCTCTACCCCGACAACCCGCACCTTCGGCGCGGTAATGTCCTCGTTACGGCGGGTCTTCTTTTCCGTTGCGATGTGTGCTGCTCCTGTTGTGCTTGTCGAATGCTGCGCTAATTATCCGATATTGTGCCACGTCGTGCCACTTCAGCGGACATCCGCGCTGCCAGGTCATCCACCGACATGGCCCCCAGATCGGTGCCATCGCGCAGGCGAACGGCAATCTGCCCGTTCTCCACCTCGCGGTCACCGGCGATGAGCATGTAGGGAATCTTCTCGAGCGTGCGTTCGCGAATCTTGTAGCCGACTTTCTCGTTGCGCAGATCCGACTCGACGCGCAGCCCCTGGGCGCGCAGCGTGTCGACCACCCCGCGGACGTAATCGGCCTGGGCATCGGTGATATTCATCGCCACCGCCTGCACCGGCGCCAGCCAGAGCGGAAGCTCGCCGGCATAGTGCTCGATCAGCACACCGATGAAGCGCTCGATCGAACCCAGGATGGCGCGGTGGAGCATGACCGGCACGCGGCGCTCGCCATGCTCGTCGATGTAGCTGGCATCGAGCCGTCCGGGCATCGAAAAGTCGACCTGCATGGTGCCGCATTGCCAGACGCGTCCGATGCAGTCGGTCAGCGAAAACTCGATCTTGGGGCCGTAAAAGGCACCCTCGCCCGGCTGCAGTTCGTATTCGATCCCGGCAACCTCGAGCGCTTCGGCCAGGGCTTTCTCGGCCTTGTCCCAGACTTCGTCGGAACCAACCCGCTTTTCCGGGCGGGTCGAGAGCTTGACCGCGACGTCGGTAAAGCCGAAATCGTTGTAGACGTCGAACACCAACCTGTTGAAATCCAGCACCTCATCTCGAAGCTGGTCTTCGGTGCAGAAGATATGGGCATCGTCCTGCACGAAGTTGCGTACCCGCATCAGGCCGTGCAGCGCCCCGGAGGGCTCGTTGCGATGACAGGAGCCGAACTCGGCCATTCGCAGCGGCAGGTCACGGTAGCTCTTCAGGCCCTGGTTGAACACCTGCACGTGGCACGGGCAGTTCATCGGCTTGATGGCGTAGACGCGGTCCTCCGAGGAGGTGATGAACATGTCATCGCCGAAGTTTTCCCAGTGGCCCGACTTCTCCCACAGGCTGCGATCAACCACCGACGGGGTGTGGATTTCCTCGTACCCGGCCTCGCGCAGCCGAGCGCGGATATAGTCCTGCAGCGCCAGGTAAATCCGCCAGCCCTTGTCGTGCCAGAACACCATGCCCGGCGCCTCGGGCTGGATATGGTAGAGATCAAGCCTGGCGCCGAGCTTGCGATGGTCGCGTTTCTCGGCCTCTTCCAGACGCTTGAGATAGGCCTTGAGCTGCTTCTTGTCCGGCCAGGCAGTGCCGTAAATGCGCTGCAGCATTTCGTTGTCGGAATTGCCGCGCCAGTAGGCACCGGCCAGCTTGGTCAGCTTGAAAGCGCCGAGCTTGCCGGTCGACGGAATGTGCGGCCCCCGGCACAGGTCGATGAAATCACCCTGCCGGTACAGCGAGAGGGTTTCTTCGGAGGGAATGTCGGCGATGATGCGGGCCTTGTACTCCTCGCCCTGGTCGCGGAAGAACTGCACCGCCCGATCACGCTCCATGACCTCGCGCTCGACGGGGATGTCCTCTTCGACAATCCGGGTCATTTCCGCCTCGATGGCCTCGAGGTCCTCGGACCGGAACGGCTCGTCGCGCGCAAAGTCGTAGTAAAAACCATGCTCGATGACCGGGCCGATGGTCACCTGGGTATCCGGGAACAGCCGCTTGACCGCCTGGGCCATCAGGTGGGCGGTGGAATGGCGGATCAGGTCGACGCCTTCCTCGTCGCGCCCGGTAATGATGCGCACCTCGGCATCGTGGTCGATCTCGTGGCTGGCATCGACCAGCTTGCCATCGACTTCTCCGGCCAGCGTCGCCTTGGCCAGGCCGCTGCCGATGGAGCGGGCAAGCTCGTGAACCGAAACCGGCTGGTCAAAGGATTTCTGACTGCCATCTGGCAGTGTGATCTGGGGCATGAGTCAACTCGCGGGATTGGTACAAACAACCGAGCGCTCATTATAAACCGCCCCGGATGTCCTGGCGGCAAGTGCCAGGGTTTCGCACCGGCGCAGCGGGAGGCAAGGTGGTGGGCGATGCTGGATTTGAACCAGCGACCTCTGCCATGTCAAGACAGCGCTCTAACCAACTGAGCTAATCGCCCGAACAACAAGCCGAGCATGATACCGGATCCGATACCCGGATGCCAAGTCTTTCTTGCCATCGAATAGCCTGACATCGAACAACGATAATCCGGGACCCGCCGTGCTTGATGCGACTCGGAACCTCCACACCGGATTGCTACAATGCTCGTTTGCCCGCCGCAGCCTGGTCATGTCCGAAGCGTTCAGCATCCTCAACCCGCCGCGAATCGAGCCCGGCAGCCGTGCCGAATGGCCGCTGCTCGAAGGTTTGCCACTGGCCCTGGCGCTGGCGACGCTGGGTCGGCGCAAGGGCGGGCCGGTGCTCATCGCCGCGCCCGACGGCTACAGTGCGCGGCGGCTGCGCGACGATATCAATCAGCTCGACGGCCCGACCGCCGAGCTGTTTCCCGACCAGGAAATCCTGCCCTACGATCTCTACTCGCCCCACCCGGACCTGATTTCGCGCCGACTCGAGCTGCTCTCGCGCCTGCCCGGGATGCGCTCGGGCCTGGTCATCGCACCGGTGCCGGCCCTGATGCAGCGCCTGCCACCACCGGCCTGGGTCCAGGGTCAGAGCCTGAATCTGGGGATCGGCGAGACCATCGATCCGGAGGGTTTCCGCGAGCTGCTCACCGAGGCCGGCTACAGCGCCTCCG
>CAYQJJ010000074.1:0-11605 GCA_964417745.1 uncultured Wenzhouxiangella sp. | reverse complement strand
CACCTTGCCACAAAACCAAACGGCCGGCACAGAGGCCGGCCGTTGGTTTGCGCGGTTGGTGTCGCGCTGGGGGTGCTGGCTTTGATCAGAAATCGAAGCGAGCGCCGATCTGCATGCGCCAGCGTGATTCGCCGACTCCGTCCTGCAGGCTTTCGTAGTCACCGGCTTCGGTGCCGCGATCGAGCCAGCGGTACATGGCCTGGCCGGTTTCCTCGTTGACACCCTCGAACGCGACCGGACGTGCGGTCCAGTTGAAGCCGACCTGCTCGATCTGACCCCAGCTGGAGTTGAGCAGGTTGGTGAAGTTCTCGATGTCGAAGAACAACTGGCCACGGAAGCGATGGCCGAAGTCGAAGTCCTGGGCAAATCGCAGGTCGAGCTGGGTAACGCTGGAGCTGCGGTTGGAGTTCTTCGCGACCGCACCACCCTGGGCACTGCGCAGTTCGCCGACGTTGCCGACCAGTTCGAAGAAGGCGTCCTGGCCGGCCGGATCCGGATTGCCTCCGCCGTCGACGAACATGACTTCACCGAACTCGGGCACGTAGAGCAGGCTGTTGTTGAACACACCGTCGCCATTCATGTCGCCGTCAAAGACCCACGAGAAACGCCGGCCGTCGCGGTACTGCAGGAACGAGCTGATGCGCGTGGCGCCAAAGTCGAACCAGTTGGCGGTGTACTGGAAAGTCAGGTTCAGGCTGTCGCCGATCTCGAAGATCGAGCGGCCTTCCACTTCCTCGTTGGTATTGAACACCGGCTGGTTGCGGAAGCTGGAAATGGCGCGCGAAGAGGTGCCTGAAGAGACATCCGATGCACTCATGTAGTTGTAAGCCACGCGCCCGAACAGCTGGCCCCAGTCACCCGACCAGGTCTTGTCGAGCGACAGGGTGGCGTTGGTGCGCTCGCCCTTGCCGGTGTTGCGCATGACAATCACGTTGTTGAAATCGCGGTTGCGATCGGTGCGCGCACCCGAGGCAGTATTGACGTCGGCCCAGTAATGGTTGCGGCCGTCGGGCAGCGTACCCTGCACTTCACCAAGGTTGAGATCCTGCCAGTACATCGAATCCTTGACCCAGGTCTTGCCGATCTCGGCGGTCAGGTTGGCGCGATCCAGGCCCGGCAGTTCCATGTCCCAGGCCAGGTTGGCCTTCCACTCGGTCGGCAGGCGGAAGCCGTCCTCGACCACGTCGACATCCTGCGCCGGGCTCACGCCACCCAGGCGGGGCTGGTTATCCGGGTCAGGCGAGATCTGGAAGTTCGGGTCGAGTTCCAGGCACTCGTTCGACTGGCCACGCGAGTCGCAGGTAAACACGTCGATGGTGCCGCCGGGATTGGAGAACGGGTTGGTGATCCACACGCCCGGGGTGCGTCCGCGGAACAGACCGAGACCACCGCGCAGCTGACCCTGGAAGCCGAGATCTTCGGGCTGCCAGTTAAAGCCCAGGCGCGGCTGCAGGACGGTCTCGCCATCGATGGTGCCCTGGTTGCTGAAGCCGAAGGCCTGCTCGAACGACTCGTTGCGCAGCGGATCGTTCGAGGTATTGAAGGTCTCGAAGCGAAGGCCGTACTGCAGCGTCAGGTCCGGCGTGACCGACCAGGTGTCCTGGGCGAACAGGCCGAGCACGTCCCAGGCGAAATCGGCGCGCGGGAAGAACGGATCGTTCGGATCGGCGCTGGTGCGGAACGAATAGCGCAGGCCCTGGTTACCGGTGGCGAAGTCCTCGATGCTGTCGAAATCATAAACGCCCAGGCTGGATTCGACGAACAGGTTGGAGTAGTCCTCCTCGATCCAGTCAAAGCCGAAGTCGATCGAGTGCGCGCCGGTGAAGTAATTGGCCTTCAAAAAGATCTGGCTGGTGTCGACATCGAGCTGGTTGCCGTGGCGGAACCGCTCGGTACCGAAGCTGACGGTGCCGGCGTCAAGGTCGACACCGACCTGGGGCTGGCGCAGACCGACATCGAAACCGGACTCGTAGTTGGACACGGTCGCGCGCAGCTCGGTCGAGAACTGGGCGGTCCAGTCGCTGAACGCCTGCAGGGTCCAGCTTTCATAATCGATGGTCTGATCATAGAAGCGCGAGGACAGGTCGTAGCCGAAGCGCGAACGACTGAAGTTGGCCTCACTGCCCTCGGAGAGCGTGTAGCGCAGGCTGGCACGGTGCTGGTTGGTAATGTCCCAGTCGAGCTTGGCGATCCAGTTTTCCTGGTCGGTGCGCGCCTGCGGCGAGCTGGTATCGCCGGGCTGGAATCCGAAGCCCTGGGCGATGGAGATGATTTCGTTGATTTCATCCGGGGTCGCGTCGAACGTGGTCTGGGCACCGCTGCCGGCCAGGCCGACCAGATCACCGGAAACATCGTCCTGGCGAGACTTCTCGTAGCCGGCGAAGAAGAACAGACGATCCTCAACGATCGGGCCACCGACGTAGGCGCCGTAGACCCAGTCCTCGAACTCCGGGAAATCGCCGCGAATCATGTCCTCATCGCGGTAGTTGCCGTAGACGCGACCGGAGAATTCATTGCTGCCCGACTTGGTCACCGAGTTGACGATGCCGCCGGTGCCGCCGGTCTGGCTGACATCATAGGGGCTGACCTGCACCGAAATCTCCTCGATCCAGTCGATCGCGATCGGCTGGCGGGTGGCCGGCTGGGCATCGGCGTTGAGGCCGAAGGAATCGTTGGCCGAGACGCCGTCGATCTGGATGTTGTTCATGCGGTTGTGACCGCCGCCGATCGAAATCTCGTTACGGCCCTTGTCGATGACCGTCGCGCGCGGGTCGAGGCGGATGTAGTCGTTGATCGAGCGGCTGATCGACGCAAAATTATCGATCCGGTCCGTACCAATGGTGCTGCCCATGCCCATGTTGTCGGGCGTGAACACCTGGGAGATCACCTGGCCGGCGACGACCACCCGATCGAGCTCGGCGGTGTCGACGACCTCGAAGCGCAGGTTCTCGACCTCGCCGAGGCGCAGCGACACGTTTTCGAACGTCTGGGGCTCGTAGCCGTCGCGGTAGGCGGTCACGGTGTAGGGCCCGCCGACGCGCAGGTTGCGCGCCTGAAAGCGCCCGTTGTCGAGCGTATCGGCGAAACGTGTCGTGCCGGTCGGCTCATGAACAATCTCGACCGTGGCCCCGCCGAGCGGGTTGCCGTCCTGGTCGAACACCTGACCGCCCAGGCTGGACGTGACCTGCTGGGCCACGGCCGGTCCGGCCAGCATGAAAAGCGCTGCGATCAGCAGGCCATGACATCGAAATTTCAACATTTGGTTTGCTCCATTCCCTGATAAAGCCTTAAGAAAAGCGTCTGATTCCAAAAAAAGCAGGCAGGACCGGACCGGTCCCGCGCGTCGTCTCCATTGACTTGGGGCAAGATTAGCAGCGCTTTATTACAGAATTTTAACCCCGGCGCCGCCGCGAATGAATAGCGACCGGCCATCGGCCCGGAATACCGACAAACGCTTGCCCGAACCGGCCAGCTCGGTTAAAATGCCGGGCTTGCTCGGGGTGTAGCTCAGCTTGGTAGAGCACTGTCTTCGGGAGGCAGTTGTCGCTGGTTCGAATCCAGTCACCCCGACCACCAAGAATCCCGCGAAAAAAGCCGGCCCCGGAGCCGGCTTTTTTTGTTTCCCGCGCCCGGTTTTGACCCGCCGTGCCAGAAGTTGTATGGTCGATACATGTTTCTGAGCAGGCAGCTTCGATCGTGATGATCCCGAGTGCGCGCTGGCTGGCCTTCGCGTCGGCCCTGTTTCTCGCCTCGCCCCTGGTTGCCGAGACGGTTCCGGACGTGGCGTTCGGCAATATCGACGGCCAGACCGAGAGCCTCAACGACTACCGGGGCCGAGTGGTTGTCCTCAATCTGTGGGCAACCTGGTGTTCGCCCTGCCTGGTCGAAATCCCCCACCTGGTTCAACTGCAGTCCGAGCTCGACCCGGACGAGGCCACGCTCATCGGTCTGGCGCTGGATTCCGGCCGAGCCGAGGCTATCCGAAGATTCTGGACCGGCACGCTGAACATCGAACCGAACTACCCCCTGTGGCTGGGCACGGTCGAGCAGGCCGAAGAGCTGTTCGAGGCCCGCACCTTTCCGACCACCCTGATCATCGACCGCGATGGCCGGGTGCGCGAGCGCCTGCTGGGGCTTCAGACCCGACAGGACCTCATCGATGCGCTGGACCCGTACCTGTAACCGTTAAACAGGTGAATTCAACCGTCGAACAGGCGAATTGATCATGATCAGGTTTTGCGCGCGTCAAAAGCGGTACTTTGTATGCATCAAATAAACCCGGCACCACGCCATCGACCGTCATGACACGAACCCGCCGCCACAGAACCGCTGACCCACGCCCCGGATTACCGGTCTGGCTGGGCGTGGTCATGCTCGCCGCGAGCGCCAACCCGGCGGTCGCGGACGAATCGGCGGATTTCGAGCTCCGGGGCGACCCCGACAAGGGCAAAACCCCGTATCTCGAGCAATGCGCCACCTGCCATGGCGCCAGCGCGCAGGGAGACGGCCCCGAGTCAGGCGCTTTCGACCCGCCGCCGCGGGCCCTGACCCGGAACAGCCTGTCGACCAAGCGGATGTTCATCGCTACCCGCGACGGCGGCATGGCCGTCGGTCTGCGCGCCACCATGCCGGCCTTCCGCCACACCTTTGACGAACAGACGATTCACGACATCGTGGCCTACATCGAGTCCCTGCGCGACTGAGCCACGAGCACCGATTTCAGCAGGCGACCCAAGAGGAGAGTCAAGATCATGAACCAAGCAACGACAGCCACCCGAACCGCCCTGACCGCGTGGACAGCCGCGGTCATCATGGTGGTCGGCTCATCCGCGGCACTGGTCTCGCCCGAGGCACAGGCCTGCGATCCCTGCAACGACGCCTTCCTGGCCGAAATGATGGAACAGCGCGGCGATACCGTGGCCGGGCGGGATATTCTCGCGGCCATCGACAACCAGGACGGGCTGCCGATCGCACGCGACGGCAGACGATTCACCGCCGGCGACCGGGCCAGCGACTTCAACCGCCGGGGCAACGCACAAGCCGGCGGCGGCAATCCCGGCGAAGACGGACTCGACCCGATGTTCGAGGGCGAGGAGTTCATCGAGATCATCCGGCGCGACGAGGGCCTGGACATCCCCGCGACCAGTTACGTGCCCCAGGATGTCGAGCCCGATGTCGAGTTCACCATCAGCCTCGACGAGGGCGAAACCTACCTCGGCCAGGGCGTGATCTACGACGGCTTTCTCACCGACGGCAAGATCCCGGGCCCGACGCTGCGCGTGACCGAGGGCGACATCGTCAAGTTCACCGTCGAGAACAACGGCACCGTGCCGCATGGCGCCTCCATCCACGCCGCCGATACCCAGACTTCGAAGTACGTCGGCCAGATCGCCCCCGGCGACAGCAAGTCGGTCGTATTCCGGGCCAACATGCCCGGGGTCTACATGTACCACTGCGCGCCCGGCGGCCACGCCATCCCGATGCACGTGATCTTCGGGCAATACGGCATGATGGTGGTCGAACCGAAGGACCGGAAATACAAGCTCGAGGAAGAGCTCGGCCACGAACCCGACCTGACCATGTACATGCTGCAGCACGAAATGTATGCCAGCGGGCGCGACGCGATCAACGCCGACCCGATGTACACGGCCTTCAATGGCGAGATCTTCCGCTACGTGCAAGAGCCGATCGTGGCGCGTCCCGGTGACTACGTCCGCGTCTATTTCCTCAACGTCGGGCCGAGCCAGCTCTCGACCTTCCACCTGGTCGGAATCATCTGGGACTACGTCTACTGGCAGGGCCACCCGGACAACTACATGGTCGGCGGGCAGACCGTGACCGCCGGGCCGTCAGACTCCTGGGTGATCGAGTTCCGGGTTCCGCCGGACGAGGGCGCCTACACCATGGTGACTCACGCCTTCGGGCCGACCACCCGCGGGGCACTGGGCCTGCTGGTCGCCGACGCCAGCGCCGAGAAGAAACAGCGCACGGTACTGGCCGACGGCCCGAGCTACACCGAAGAGGAAATGGATCAGATCCGGGAAACCGCGGTGCGTACCATCTCGCCCTACAAGCCCACCCCGGACCACGAAGGCGGCATGCAGGCCAAGCCCGACCGCAAGGTCGTCTTCGGCCCGGAACACGAAGAAGTCTTCGTCGACATCATCGGCAACTCCTACGACCCCAAGGTCATCGAGGTCGCCCCCGGCACCAAGGTCACCTGGGTCAATGAGGAAGCCTTTACCTTCATGGCCGGCGAGTTCTCGGGCGTCCACAACGCCGTGGCCACGCAGGGCCCGGAGATCTTCGCCACGCGCATGCTCGCCCACGGGGAATACGACAGCTTCACCTTCACCGAGCCGGGCGAATACACCTACATCTGCACGCCGCATCCGTACATGCAGGGCCGGGTAATCGTTCGGGAACCGGAAGACGACGAAACCTGACCGAAAGACCGCTTCCGGGCCAACAAGCCCGCAGCGCAACGGAACAGGCCACCGGGATCACCCCGGTGGCCTTTTTTTGATTGGCTCGGTCGGCGTAATGACGGCGTTGACCATGGAGTGCGGGCAAACTAGAATATATGCAAATATATTTTTTCTTGAGCCCATGGCACAACTGCATTGCTACCTCCCCGAAAACGAAGCCGAGGCACTCCGCCACCGAGCCGTTCGGGCGGGCATGAGCGTGTCGCGTTACCTGGCCGAACTCGCGCGCAAGGACCTCGTGTCCGAATGGCCCGAGGGCTACTTCGAGCGCTTGTTCGGCGATAATGACGTCGCGCCGCTATCGCGCGGTGAGCAAGGGGATTTCGAAGCCCGAACACGCCTCGAATGAAGCTGCTTGATACTGACATCTGCATTCATTTGCTCAACGCACGTGAACCCGCCCTGCTGCACCGGTTTCGTGGCCACTCACCCCCGGAGCTGGCCTTGTGCAGCGTGGTCAGGGCGGAACTGCTCTGGGGGGCACGCAACAGTCGGCGGGCGAACGAAAACCTGGAACGGGTTCGGGTGTTCTGCGCGCCGCTGAAGTCCCTGGCTTTTGACGATGAGTGCGCCGAACACTATGGCGTCATTGGTGCCGACCTGGCAGCACGCGGCGCACCGATCGGTCCGAACGACACGCTGATTGCCGCCATTGCTGTGGCCCATCAGGCCACCCTGGTCACCCGCAATCAGCGCGAATTCGAGCGCGTTGGAAACCTTGCCATCGAGGTTTGGTGACCCGGCCAGGCGGCGGGCCGGCCGGGCCGGTCCGCCTGCCTGCCACGATCAGAAGTTCAGGCGTATGCCGGCCCAGCTGGTACGCGGCTGGCCGGGTCGCGGCCCGGCCGGGGTGCGCGCGGCGAGGTAGGTCTCGTCGAACAGGTTCTCGACGCTGGCAAACAGCCGGATACCCGGGTGGAACTCGTACTCCCCGGACAGATCCACCAGCCACCGCGAATCGATCGCCTCGCCGTCGGGAATCGGACCGGAGCCGGCCCGCGAACGGGTCTGGTCGACATAATTGGTGCTCAGCCGCACCCGCCAGTCCGAAGCCACGGCCTGCAGGGTGACATTGACCTGGTTGCTCGGGATGTGCGGTAGCTCGTCACCCTGGAACACCTCGCCCCACTCGCCGAAGTCGCTCTCGAAGCTTTCCTTGAACTCGGTGTCGGTGTAGGTATAGGCAACTTCGAACGGCAGCGATATCGGCAGGTCGAAGTTGCGGGCGAAGTCGTAGCCGACCAGCAGCTCGAGCCCGGTCACATCCACCTCGCCGGCCTGGAACTGATCGCCCACCTCGCAGGTGCCGCCGCTGGCGGCGGTGCAGGTGCCGACCAGGTTGTCGAAGGCATTGACGAAGCCGATCGCTTCGGCGCGCAGCCCGTCCCGGGCGTAGCGCAGGCCGGTCTCGAAGTTCCACGACTCCTCCTCGTCGACGTTCGGGCTGGCGCCGGT
Source organism: uncultured Wenzhouxiangella sp. (assembly GCA_964417745.1). Lineage (GTDB taxonomy): Bacteria > Pseudomonadota > Gammaproteobacteria > Xanthomonadales > Wenzhouxiangellaceae > Wenzhouxiangella. The sequence continues at coordinate 3,662 of CAYQJJ010000074.1, read as the reverse complement.
CGGCGCGAAGCCCTTGTGGATACCGACGAAGGCGCGCAGCGCCGGGTTGACCTGGTAGACCGCGCCGAAGCCGGGGATGAAGACGCTGAAGTCGTTGCTGCGCTCGCCGGTAATCACGTCGCGGGTCGGGTTGTCACCCTGCCGGAAATCCACCCGGTCGATCTCGATGCGCTCGAAACGCAGACCCGGGATCAGCGTCCAGTTGCCGTGGCGAATGCGGTCCTGAACGTGCACCGCCAGGGCCTCGGCCTCGGTGACCCGGTTGGTGGTCGAACCCGGCACGCCGGACTCGGCCCCGGGCCGGGAACCGGGCTGGACGCGGGTCAATGCGAGGTTGTTCATCGCGAAAGTGTCCTGCCACTGCAGGCGGTCTTCCTCGTCGTAGTGGAGCCGGATACCGGCCTCGAGCTGATGACTCCAGTCGCCGGTATCGAAACTTGTCTCGAAGACCGACTGGATACCACGCGAGTAATATTCGCGGTTGTTGGCGCGCAGGTTGCCGAGCGCGTCCCCGCCCTCGCCGCGCAACCAGGCCAGTTCGGCGGCGAACTGCTCCGGGTTGTCGATTACCGACGCGATTCCGGTGAAGTCGGGATCACCCTGGCCGCCCCAGACCTCGTGGAGCTTGTACCAGTTGCGGGCAAAGTCGTTGTTGTAGATCGTGGTGGTCAGGTTGCCGGCACCCGAATACCACTGGTGACTCAGCGAGAACTGCTCGTGCTCGGTATTGATCTGGTCGAGCTGCGAGCCGGCATAGCGCCGGTAGGGGCTGCGGTCGAAGTCTTCCTGAATCAGTCCGAGGTAGGTCTCGTTGGCGGTGCGCGTGACCCGGCCCAGCTTGAGCTCGAAGGCATGGTCGCCCATCCCGGGCTCCCAGCGCAGCTTGCCGACCACGTCGCGCAGGTCGAAACCGGTATCCGCGCCGGGCGCATTCGGGCCACCGGTCGGCAGGTCCAGGCGCTTGAAACCGTCGCTGCCGGCATCGACCCCCTCGATCAGGAAGCTCCAGTCGCCGGACCCGCCGCCCAGCATCGCCAGGTTGCGACGCCCGCCGTCCGATCCAAGCATCATCTGGGCGCGGCCGGTGAAGGTATCGGGAATCGGCGTCGAGACCATGTTCAGCGCCCCGCCGGTGGTGTAGGGGCCGTACTGGATCGAACTCGAGCCCTTGCGTACCTCCAGACGGTGCATGCGCAGCGCGGTCGGCATGTGGTACGCCGCCGGCGCGGCGTAGGGCGCCGGCGCGGCCAGAATGCCGTCTTCCATCATGGTGATCCGGCGGGCACGCTCCGAGCGCGAGCCGCGGATCGAGATATTCGGAAACAGGCCGAAGCCTTCTTCTTCCTGGATGTAGACCCCCGGCATGCCGCGCAGCATGCGATGCGGGTCCGAATAGCCCGAGGCCTCGATCTCGTCACGGGTAAAGGCATGCGCCGAGCCGGGAATCTCGCGGATGTCATCGGCGCTGCCGGTAATGCTCACCGCGGTCAGGGTCAGCCTGTCGCGGTCCTCTCTTTCCTCACCGCCCTCGTCCTCCTGGGCCGCCAGACTACCGGCGGCCAGAATCCCGGAAACAGCAACAGCCAGCGCACAACGGCGCACCGACAGCAACCGCCGCCGGCTCCCGGAGCCAGTCGGGCCGGGGTTCAAAGACAGGAAATCGTCGGTCATTTCTTGCTCTCCAGAATCAGGATGTAATGCGAATCAGCCACGCGAAGCCCGGCCCTCACCAGGGCCACAGCACCACGCCAGAAGTGATAATAGCAACGCTATTGATAATGATTCGCATTCTACCTATCCAATCCCCCCAGTCAAGACCTTCCCTGAACCCGCCTTTACCTTGAACCTTGCTCCTTGATCCTTGAACCTGGTTTTCCCGAACCCTGAACCCTGAAACCCGAACCCTTCGCCCTTGGCCCCTAGCCTTTCATCCAATACTCAAAAAACCCCGCCACCTCCTCCTTCAACCACTCCCGAGCCGCGACATCGTTCGGATCCTGGCGCAGGCTCTGGAGGTGAGTGAAGGCCTTGGCGGGAACGGTTTCGGGGTGTCGGGCGGGCTCGGCAGGGGCGACCGGATGGCCCTGGGCGGCGAGCCAGGCGGGGAAGAGTTCGATTTCGAAGGCCTCGTCGAGGTCCCAGAAGCGCTCGATATGGCCTTCCAGAACCGGGTCCGTACAGTGGTGTTCGAGCCATTGCACGGCCTGCCCGGGGTGGCGCCAGCACAGTTGGCAGACCGACTGCAGGCCTTCCTGGCGCCGGCCCAGCGCCAGGGCCGCGCTGGCGTGGTGCTGGTTGAGCGCGGCGTGGCGCCAGTGATCGGGCACCGCCTCGACCGCGGCGATTACCGTCTCGTGCTCGCCGCGCCGGGCCGCCAGCGCGGCCGGGTGGCACTCGGCGCGCTCGGGGTCGAACACGGCCGGATCCTGATGGTCGGCCAGGTGCTGCCAGAAACGCGCCATGAACTCCCCGGCACGCCTGGCACCGAGCACACGATGGGCGCGCGGAGCGATATCGCGGTCCAGGGTCTCGAGCATGGTCGCGGCGTCCTCCGGCGCGGCGGTCAGCCAGGCGAGCGCGTCGACCAGGTGCTCGGCATCGACCTGCAGATCGCTGCCCGGCTCGATTCCGGCCAGCTCGCCCAGTGCGGCTTCGGCATTGCCTGCTTCACCGTTGATCAGCGCCTGCTCCAGGGCCCGGCGCGCACTGCCCGCGCCGCTGTCCATGAACAGATCACCCTGCGGCTGGCCGCCGGCGCGCTGCCAGGCCACCCCGGCCAGGCGCTCGGTGGCATCGTGGCGGAACCGGCCCTTCCCGGCCGGCTCGGGCTCGCAGCGCAAGCCGAGCCCGCGAGCGCGATCGGCCGCGGCTTCGAGCAGTGCCAGCACCCGGCGCGGGTTGCCGATCAGGGCGTCTTCCAGGTAGCCGATCTCGCCGCGCTGCCAGGCCCGCCGATCGGATGCCGGCAGGCGATGGACGCGCACCAGCAGCTCGAGCGGCCGATAACAGCCATCGCGCGCCAGCAGCCGGTCGACCTCGGCGATCAGGGTCTCGATCATCATCTCCGGATACCTCTGACTAAAATGTTTGACCAGAAGCTTCGATTCATCCCATCAGCCCAGCGGCTCGAACAGGGCATCCAGGTCGTCCGGCGAGAGCCCGGCCGCGCCGCCGTCGCCGAACAGGCCCTCGACCAGGCCGCGCTTGGTCTGCTGCAGCTGGTAGACCTTCTGCTCGATGGTGTCCTCGGTCAGCAGCCGATAGACAAACACGTTCTGATCCTGACCGATGCGGTGGGCCCGGTCGGTGGCCTGGTCCTCGGCGGCCGGGTTCCACCACGGGTCGTAGTGGATCACGGTATCGGCGGCGGTCAGGTTCAGCCCTACGCCGCCGGCCTTGAGGCTGATCAGAAACACCGGTACCGCGCCGGACTGGAAACGCTCGACCACCGCCTGGCGGTTGCGGGTCTGGCCGGTGAGCTTGACCTGGTCGAGCCCCAGCGAGGTGACTTCGGCCTCGATCAGCTCGAGCATGCTGGTGAACTGCGAGAACACCAGCACCCGCCGGCCCTCGGCAACCAGCTCGGGCAACAGCTCGCGCAGCAGCGCCAGCTTGGCCGATCCGGCGCGCGCGGTCGATTCGTTCGATGCCGTGTCGGTCTT
>CAYQJJ010000073.1:0-11616 GCA_964417745.1 uncultured Wenzhouxiangella sp. | reverse complement strand
GTGCCCGATCGCTTCGAGGCGCACGAGCTCGAGCTCTTTCGCATCGATCGACTGGCGCTGAGAGACCCGCACCTGTTCGTCGAGGTGGAGGTGTTTGGCTTCCCGGTCTGCGTCGATGCCACTGACCCGAACGATGATTTCGACGCACCGAGCTTCAACGGCATCGTCGACGCTACCCTCAACGAGGACGGCAGCGGTGACGGCAATCTCGACGAGAGCCCGCTGCTGGTCTTTCAGCCGCGCGGCTGGCCGGGCGGTTCCGGCGCGCTCGCCCTCGGCGATGGCGAGTGCACGGCGCCGGCCGAAACCACCACCTGCAGCCTGGTCGATACCGGCCCGCGCGGGTGGTTCGACAACCGTGACGATGCCGGACTCTGCCGGGGCGCCCTGCCCGACACTCCCAGCGACCAGAACTACCAGCCGCCGATCCCCGAGATCGAAGCGCCCTGCTTCGCCACCCACCCGGCCCCGGTTTCGATCGACCTGGCCGACCTGGCGCTGGAACTCGCGGGGGCGAGCGTTTCGGGGAGCTGGACGCAGCTTGCGGGTGAGCGAATCGATCCCGGCCAACTGCGCGGTTTTCTGAGCGAAGCGGATGCCGAGGCGATCATCATCCCCGAAGACATCGACATCATCGGCGGACAGCCGCTGGCCTCGCTACTGCCCGGAGGAGACGGCAACTGCGCCGCCCATGACGACCGTGACGAGTTCGGCGGCGAGACCGGCTGGTGGTTCTACTTCGATGTCGGCGCCGAACGCCCGGCCGGAACGCGCGACTGGTAAGCCATGCGAATACGAAACGGGGCCGATCGTCGATCGGCCCCGTTTCGTCACAACCGCGAAAAATGCGGTCTTACTGGATGATGAAGTCACCCCGCATCATGCTCGGATGGCCCGGGAAGGTGCAGACGAACTCGTAGTCGCCGTCCGGGTCGAGATCAGCCAGCGAGAAGGTCACACTGGTTTCCTCGCCACCACCGATCAATGAGGTGGCGGCAATCACGCGGTCGTCGTCCGGCTTGAGGTACTCGTTATCCAGGCCCGCGGCCATGCCGTCCTGGGTCACACCGTTGAAGTCCGCGGATCGCACCAGAACCCAGTTATGACCCATCTGCTCGACCGACAGGTTGCCCGAATGCGTCAGGGTCACGGTGACCTCATCGCAATCGGCGCTGACGGTCATCTCGTCACGGTCGAACTGCATGCGGTCGTTGCTGTCGATCGTCAGCTCGCATTCTCCGGCCAGGGCGGATGCCCCGAACACGATGGCGGTGACCCCGACCAGGGGCAGTAGCATCTTTTTCATTGCCTTTCACTCCTTGTGTTTGGCTTCGCTTGAAACATGCTTTCATTATACCTGTTTTTCGAACGCGGCAGTTTCAAATGGTTCCGTGTCTGTCAAATACATCAACCGCATTCGCGTACCTGTTTAATTCCTTATCGTAGCAACGATTCATGAAAGCCCGGTCAGCGCCGGATTGGCTCTGCGTAATCGCCGGGACCCTGCCCGCCCCTTGACAATGGCCCCGGACGAACTTCATATCAATAAGACCAATGCAAAACGAGAAGGATTCGATCATCATGGCCAAATTCCTCGTCGTCGTAGCCGACTCCGCCCGGGCGCGTGTTTTCGAACGAGCCAAGAAATTCAGCCCCCTGGTCGAGTTCACCGACCTGGCGCACCCCGAATCGAGGCTCAAGCGCCAGGACCTGGCCTCCGACCGCCCCGGCACCGTCCATGAGTCCCGCACACCCGGCGAAAGCCAGGCCAGTGAACCGACCGACCCCAAGGAGCACGAAGCCCAGGTCTTCGCCCGCGAAATCGCCGAATTCCTGAAGCAGGCGCGAACGGAGAACGGTCTGGCCGGGATCACCCTGGTCGCCGCCCCGCACTTCCTCGGGCTGATCCGGCAGTCACTGGATGCCGCCACAGCCGGCCTGCTGATCGCCGAGATCAGTGCCAACCTGACCCGGGAAAGCCCCGAAAAGATCCAGGAACGTATCGATCAGAAATGAATGGACTGCAGCAGGACCTGGCCGGCGGCGCGTTCTGACGAAAAGGGGCGTTCAGGACGGGTCGTCGGTTCTGGCTGCAACGAGGTGCTGGATGTTGAGCTGTGGCGTGACCCGTCCACGCCAGCGATTGATTTCCAGCCGAAAGGTGAAGTGAACCGGGCTGGGCATTTCCTGGTAACACCAGTCGCCGGCCTGAAAGGCGATGGCGTCGAGCTCCGGTCCACCGCCGGCCGGAGCCAGCCGCATCTTCAGGTGCTTCTCGCCAACCACGCGTCGCTCCAGTACCTCGAATCGGCCGTCGAAGAGCGGTTCGGGCCAACCCTGGCCCCACGGCCCGCCGCGGTGCAGCGCCTCGGCGGTCTCGACGCTGAACTCATCGCCGGCCAGTGAACCATCCGACTCGACCCGCTCGGGGGCGAAGGTACAGCGCGCAAGGCGCTCCTCGAAGGCGCTCCGGAACGCATCCAGCTGTTCGCGTGCCAGGCTCAGACCCGCGGCCCGGGCGTGACCACCGAAGCGGTCGATCAGGCCCGGACTCGCGGTATCGATATCGACCAGCAGATCGCGCATATGAAGCCCGGCCGGTGACCGCGCCGAGCCCTTGAGCTCGCTGCTCCCGGCCTCGGCCGGCGCGAACGCCACCACCGGGCGCTGCAGGCGCTCCATCAGCCGACCGGCCACCAGCCCGACCACGCCGGGGTGCCAGTCGCCATCGAAAACGCACAGGCCCGGCACATCGCCCTCGATTGCATCGGCCATCGCCGTGGCCTGCGCCTCGGCGTGTTCCTGCATGTCGGCCTGGATCGACTGGCGATCGGCGTTGAGCTGGTCGAGTCTCGTGGCCAGCGATACCGCCTCGCGATCGGAGTCGGCCAGCAGGCAGCGAATGCCGATGCTCATGTCATCGAGCCGTCCGGCGGCGTTGAGCCGCGGACCAACCGCGAAGCCCAGATCGGCCGCCGAGGCGTGGCGCAGGTTGCGTCGGGCAATCTCGAGCAGCGCGCGCACGCCCGGGCTGCACTGGCCGGCGCGGATGCGTTCCAGCCCCTGGTGCACCAGGCGCCGATTGTTCTCGTCGAGCTCGACCAGGTCGGCCACCGTGCCCAGCGCCACCAGGTCGAGCCAGCGATCAAGGCGCGGCTGGGCGCAGTTGGCGAACGCCCCGTCCGAGCGCAGCCGCGCGCGCAGTGCCATGACCAGGTAGAACACCACCCCGACACCGGCCAGCGTGCCGGAGGGAAAGGCATCGTCGGGCAGGTTCGGGTTGATGATGGCTTCGGCCCCGGGCAGGACCGGGCCCGGCAGGTGATGATCGGTCACCACCACGCGCATGCCGCGCTCGCGCGCCAGCTCGACCCCCTCGATCGAGCTGATACCCTGATCGACCGTCACCAGCACATCGGGCGGCGGGTCCGGAATTTCGGCAACCAGTTGCCGGCTCAAGCCATAGCCGTGGCGGAAACGGTCGGGCACCAGCCAATCGACTTCACCAGCACCGAGCTCGCGCAGCGCGCGCACCGCCAGCGCCGTACCGGTCGCCCCGTCGGCATCGAAGTCGCCGACCACCAGGATCGACTCGCCGCGGCTGATCGCCCCGGCGAGCAGTTCGCAGGCCGCATCGAGCCCCTTGAGCGTTGGCGGCAGGAGTTGGCCCAGACCATAATCGGGCAATTGGCTCGCGCCCCGGCCGGAGAGCACGCGGGCCAGTACCGGGTGAGCCCCGGCAATCGCGCTGCCATCGGCTGCGCGCCGCCGAATACGGACCTTGCGAATCATTGGTCCCGGTCAACCCGGCGCTGCCAGAAGCGCCATGCCGCCAGCGGCGTCAATCGCCAGGCCCGGGTCCGGCTGGCCAGCTCCAGTTGATCGAGACGGCCGGTCCGGAGGCGCCGCCAGAGCGGTCGCAGCCAGCCTGCCAGCGCCTCGAGATTGTCGTCGGCGCTGCGACCGACCTCTGCCTGCCACTCAAAGAGCGTGCGGGCCTCGGGAGACCGGGCGTCGGTCGGACTGCTGCATTCCAGCCCCAGCCATTCAGCCAGGGCTCGAAGCACCGGATCGGTCGCGGTAATGCGCTCTACCCGCGCCGACCCGGGCGTCTGGGCCGGCAAGCTTCCAGCCCCCCAGAGCCAGATCCCGGTCGGAAAGCCGGGCTCGGCCTCATCGCTGTGCTGGTGCAACATGACCTGGAATTCGCTCAGCAAACGCCGCCAGTAGCGGCTGTCCGAGCCGGCCGGTTCGACGTGGTCGAGACTCTCGCCGGCCAGCAGCCAGGGCGGCTGGAAGCGGCTCTCGGGCGAACGGGACAGGCGCAGGTAGCCGCGATCGGGATTCGGCAGGCTGAATTCCAGGCCGGCCTCGCGGGCGATCCCGGCAAGTTCGGCAACGACCGGATGGGCCGGATCGAGCCGGGCGCCGGGACGCAGCCAGACGGCATTGAGATCCGGCACGAGGTGGACCGGATCGGCCCGCAGCCACGCACCACCGGCATCGCTCGGGGAATCCAGGCGCCGCGTGAGCGCCGCCGGGGCAACCGACCGGCCGAGCACGAGTTCGGACTGGAAATGAGCAGCGTCAAGAGGCCGGGACTCGGCCCGGGCCAGCAACCGAGTGAGCAATCGGGGCGGCCGCGTCGACTCGGCCAGCAAGTCGTCCAGATCCGGGACCAGGACAATCGACATCGACTCAGTCGTAGCTCACTTCCACGATCTCGAAACTGCGGGTGCCGCCGGGCGCCTCGAATTCGGCGACATCGCCCTCTTCCTTGCCGATCAGCGCCCGCGCCAGCGGCGCGCTGATGGCCAGGCGGTGCTCGTTGGTGTTCGCCTCCAGGTCGCCGACGATCTGCCAGGTCACTTCTTCGGCCTCATCGCTGTCCTCGACCAGCGTGACCCTGGCTCCGAAGACAACCTTGGAGCCGGGATTGAGTTCAGCGATGTCGATGATCCGGGCATTGCCCAGCGCCGATTCCAGCTCCTGGATACGGCCCTCGATAAAGCTCTGCTGTTCGCGAGCGGCGTGGTATTCGGCATTTTCCTTCAGATCACCGTGAGCGCGCGCATCGGCGATAGCCTCGATAACCGCCGGCCGATCGGTTTTTTTCAGCCGATCCAGCTCGGCGCGCAGTCGCTCGGCACCGGCCTTGGTCAGGGGAATCTGGCTCATGATGACTCCTTGGATTGATAGAGCTCGGCGAGGCTGTGCACGCCGCGCTCGTTCCAGTGGTCGAGGGCGCGCAGCGTCGCACGGGCACCAGCAATGGTGGTCGAGTAGTTGACCTTGTGCTGCAATGCCTGGCGCCGAATCGAGAATGAATCGGCAATTGCCTGACGGCCCTCGGTGGTATTGACAATGTAATCGATTTCGTCGTTCTTGATCAGGTCGACAATGTGAGGCCGGCCCTGGATGACCTTGTTGACGTAATCGCAGGCCAGACCATGCTCGACCAGGAATTTCCAGGTGCCCTCGGTGGCCACCAGACGGAAGCCCCGCTCGATGAGCTCTTCGGCCACCGGCAGCAGGATCTCCTTGTCACCATCGCGCACGCTCAGGAAGGCGGTTCCACTGGCCGCGGCATTGATGCCGACCCCCTGCTGGGCACGCGCCACGGCGGCGCCGAAGTTGAACCCGACGCCCATGGCCTCGCCGGTCGAGCGCATTTCCGGCCCGAGGATGGGGTCGACGCCCTGAAACTTGATGAACGGGTAGATCGGCTCCTTGATGGAGTAGAACGGGCTGGTCAGGTCGTTCTCGATGCCCTGCTCCTCCAGGCTCTGCCCGATCATGCAACGGGCCGCGACTCGTGCCAGCGGCACCCCGGTGGCCTTGGCGACGAACGGCACGGTGCGTGCCGCGCGCGGGTTGACCTCGATGACGTAAATGTCTTCGCCGCGCACCGCGAACTGCACGTTGACCAGGCCGATCACCTGCAATGCCAGCGCCATCTGCCGGGTCTGGCGGGCGATTTCGGCGATGACCTTTTCAGACAGCGAAAACGGCGGCAGGCTGCACGATGAGTCGCCGGAATGCACACCGGCCTCCTCGATGTGCTCCATGATCCCGCCGATGATGACCTTCTTGCCATCACTGATCGCGTCGACGTCGACCTCGATGGCGTGGTCGAGGAAGCGATCGAGCAGGACCGGGGAATCGTTCGAAACCTTGACCGCCTCGTTCATGTAGCGCCTGAGTTCATCCTCGCCGTAGACGATGTCCATGGCACGCCCGCCCAGCACGTAGGAGGGGCGGACCACCAGCGGATAGCCAACCTCGCGCGCCAGCACCATCGCCTCGTCGGGATCCCGGGCGGTGCGATTGGCCGGCTGCTTGAGGCCGAGCTGGTTGAGCAGCGCCTGAAAACGCTCGCGATCCTCGGCCAGATCGATGCAATCCGGGGAGGTGCCGATGATCGGTGCGCCAGCGGCTTCGAGCGCTCGCGCCAGCTTCAGCGGGGTCTGGCCACCGAACTGGATGATGATGCCCTCGGGCTGCTCGAGCTCGATGATCGATAGCGTGTCCTCGAGCGTCAGCGGCTCGAAATACAGCCGATCAGAGGTGTCGTAATCGGTCGAGACGGTCTCGGGGTTGCAATTGACCATGATCGTCTCGTAGCCGGCCTCGCGCATTCCCAGAGCGGCGTGTACGCAGCAGTAATCAAACTCGATGCCCTGGCCGATGCGATTGGGGCCGCCGCCGAGCACCATGATCTTGCGGCGCTCCGAGGGGTTGGACTCGCAGTGCTCGCCCCAGGTCGAATACATGTAGGCGGTGGTGGTGGCGAATTCAGCCGCGCAGGTATCGACCCGGCGGTAGCTCGGCCGGACCCCGCCACGCTGGCGCAGCTGGCGCACACTGGCCTCGTCGACCCCGACCAGGCTGGCCAGGCGGGAATCGGAAAATCCCATGCGCTTGAGCTCGATCAGCCGCTCGCCGGTCAGGCCGGCAATACCCAGTTCTGTCGTCTCCTGCTCGGCCTCGATGATTTCGGCGATCTGGTCGAGAAACCACGGATCGATGTGCGTCAGGCGATGAATCTCGTCGAACTCGAGCCCGCGCCGGAATGCCTCGGCAACGAACAGAATCCGGTCCGGGCCGGCCTCGCTGAGCTCGCGGCGCAGCAGGGTCAGCTCATCGACCTCGGCGTTTTCGAACTCGACCGGGGTAAAGCCGTCCAGCCCGGTCTCGAGGCTGCGCAGCGCTTTCTGCATCGACTCCTGGAAGGTCCGGCCGATGGCCATGGCCTCGCCGACCGATTTCATCTGGGTGGTCAGGCGATCGGTGGTGACCGGGAATTTTTCGAACGCGAAGCGCGGCATCTTGGTCACCACGTAGTCGATGGTCGGCTCGAACGATGCCGGGGTCGCGCCGCCGGTGATTTCGTTTTGCAGTTCATCGAGCGTGTAGCCGACGGCCAGCTTGGCCGCCACCTTGGCAATCGGAAAGCCGGTGGCCTTGGAGGCCAGCGCCGAAGAACGCGACACGCGCGGATTCATCTCGATGACCAGTATTCGACCATCATCGGGGTTGATCGCGAACTGCACGTTCGACCCGCCGGTATCGACACCGATCTTGCGCAATACCGCCAGCGACGAATCACGCAGCAGCTGATACTCCTTGTCGGTCAGTGTGAGCGCCGGCGCCACGGTAATCGAATCACCGGTATGGATACCCATGGGATCGATGTTCTCGATCGCACAGATGATGATGCAGTTGTCGGCGTGGTCACGCACGACCTCCATCTCGAACTCTTTCCAGCCGAGCACGGACTCTTCGAGCAACACCTCGTTGGTCGGCGACAGGTCCAGCCCGAGCTCGACGATCTGGGTGAACTCCTCGCGGTTGTAGGCGATGCCCCCGCCCGAACCGCCGAGCGTGAACGAGGGCCGGATGATGGTCGGAAAACCGAACTGTTTCTGAACCTCGATGGCCTCTTCCATGGAGTGGGCAACCGCTGCCTGCGGAACCTCCAGGCCGATGTCGCCCATCGCGATGCGGAATTCGTCGCGGTCTTCGGCCATGTCGATGGCCTGGCGCGAAGCGCCGATCATCTCGACACCGAACTCCTCGAGCACACCGTGGCGGTCGAGGTCCAGCGCGCAGTTGAGCGCGGTCTGCCCGCCCATGGTCGGCAGCAGCGCGTCGGGCCGCTCCTTGGCGATGACATCGCGCACCACGTCCCAGCGAATCGGCTCGATGTAGACCGCATCGGCCACCTCGGGGTCGGTCATGATGGTCGCGGGGTTGGAGTTGACCAGGATCACCCGGTACCCTTCCTGGCGCAGCGCGCGCACGGCCTGGACGCCGGAATAGTCGAACTCGCAGGCCTGACCGATGACGATCGGGCCAGCGCCAATGATCAGGATGGATTGAATATCGGTACGCTTCGGCAAGGTATCAGTCCATTCATCTGGGGCGGTCGAAAAAAGGCATTGCGGCGGCGACCATCATCGGGCCTGCTCCATCAGCGCCACGAAGTTCGCAAAAAGCGGGCGCAGGTCGTGCGGCCCCGGGCTGGCCTCGGGGTGGCCCTGGAAGCCCATGGCCGGCTTTCCATCAATACGAATGCCCTGCAGCGAGCCATCGAACAGCGAGCGATGGGTCGGCACCACGTGCGCGGGCAGATCGTTGTCGTCGACGGCAAAGCCGTGGTTCTGGCTGGTGATCATCACCCGGCCGCTGTCGAGATCCTTGACCGGATGGTTGGCGCCGTGGTGTCCGAGTTTCATCTTGACCGTTCGCGCACCGGCGGCCAGTGCCAGCAGCTGATGGCCGAGGCAGATCCCGAACAACGGCACACCGCGCTCGATCAGCTCACTCGCCGCCTCGACCGCGTAGCTGCAGGGCTCCGGATCACCCGGCCCGTTCGACAGCAGCACGCCGTCCGGTGCCAGCGCCATGACCTTGTCGAGCGGGTATTTCGCCGGTACCACGGTCACACGACAGCCAGAGTCGACCAGCAGGCGGAGAATGTTGTGCTTGACCCCGAAGTCGTAGCAGACCACGTGATAACGCCCGTCGGAAGCACCGAACCGGCCGGTCTGCATATCCAGCGTGCCCTCGTGCCACTCGTAGGGTGCCTCGGTGCTCGCAGCCGCGGCCAGGTCCTGCCCGTACATCGACTCACAGGCCCGCGCCAGCTTCAGCGCTCGATCCGGATCAACCTCGTCACCGCTGATGATGTAGCCGTTGAGCGCGCCGGCATCGCGCAGGTGGAGCGTCAGCGAGCGGGTGTCGAGCCCGCAGATTCCGACCACGCCCTGGCTGGCCAGGTAATCCGACAGCGCGCCTCGGGCCCGCCAGGAACTGTGCCGGCGCGGCGCATGCCGGACGATCAGCCCCGCACACTGGATGCGTGCGGATTCGACATCGATATCGTTGACACCGGTATTGCCGACGTGGGCGGCGGTCAGGGTCACGAGCTGACCGGCGTAACTGGGGTCGGTCAGAATCTCCTGATAGCCGCTCATGGCGGTGTTGAACACCACTTCGCCGACCGCTTCACCGGTCGCACCGAGACCCCAGCCGGAAAACAGCGTGCCGTCTTCCAGCGCCAGAACTGCCTGATTTCGGGACAACCTCATGACCTCCGCGTATGCGAGACGGGCCGAACCCTCGAACAGGCCGGCCCGTCTTTCAAGCCGGGCCCGATGCCCGGTTCACGGCTTCGTATTGTACCCAAGGTGGCCGATTTGGGCCAGCCGTTTCGGCCCCGGATCAGGGTTGTCCGACAGCCTTTGGGGGGCTAGTGGGCCATGCGGTTACTCGAACACCAGTGGCGGCAGCTCGGGCGGTGTCTCCTCGACCGGCTTGAGCGTGGCCGCGCTGTGACCCTGGTCGAGCAGGTAATCGAGCCACTTCAGCAGCGCCCGATTGAGCCGCCAATTGCGCACCACCAGGCTGTGGACCGGCACGTCGGGGCCAGCCAGGCGGTCGATGCCCTGCTCCGGGCTGAATGCCGTCGCCTCGGCCATCCGGGCGTCGTGATAGACCCGGATGTGGGCATTGGGGTTGTGCTGCTGCTGGTCCCCGATGACGTAGGTCAGCCGGATGAACGAGGTGTAGTCGTGGCGCTCGATGACCTGCAGGAACAGATCCATGCCCTCGCCGAAGCTCGAGATCAGGCAGTCGCTGCGGCTCAGACCATCGGGCAGCAGAATGCTCAGCGCCCGGAAAACCGCGCTGTGCAACTCGGGCAACCGGCGCGCGAGCACGCGAGTCGGGGGATGGAGGTTGCGCACACGAGTCAGCATGGAGCGGTGTTTCCTGTTTACCGGTTCAGGGAGTCAGGACAGGCGAATGCCTGAATTGGTTCCGGGTAGTTTCAAGCGGCGGAAGGCGTTTGGCAACTCCCGATTGCCGGGATGGCGCGCGGTTGCCAGCCCGGCGGATCAGAAAATCTCGCGCTGCAGGCCCAGTTCCAGCAGGATTCGGCTGGCCAGTTCTTCGACCGACGAGGCGGTCGAGGACAGGGTCGGGATTTTTTCCGCGCGCAGCATCGCGCTGGCGGCCTCGACTTCGTAGCGACACTGCTTGAGCGATGCATAGCGGCTGCCCGGGCGCCGGTTCTCGCGAATCTGCGCCAGCCGTTCGGGGTCGATCGACAGCCCGAACAGCTTGTCGCGGTGCTCGCGCAGGAAACCGGGCAGCCGCGGCTGCTCGAGATCCTCCTCGGTGAGCGGATAGTTGGCGGCCTTGACACCGAAATGCAGCGCCATGTACAGGCAGGTCGGGGTCTTGCCCGAACGCGACACCCCGACCAGAATCACGTCGGCCTCGCTGAGCTTCTTGCTGATGCCGTCATCGTGGGTGAGCGCGTAGTTGGTTGCCTCCATGCGGTCTTCGTAGGCGTGGCTGTTGCCCATGCCATGCGCCTGACCGACGCGCGGCGAGCGCTCGATGCCGAGGATTTGCTCGAGCGGCTCCATGAAGGTGGCGAACATGTCGAACAGATGCGCATTGGCCGCCGTCAACCCCTCGCTGACCTGGGTATCGACGATGGTGCTGAAAACCAGCGGCCGGTTCTCATCGGCCTCGGCAGCACGGTTGATCAGGTTGACCGTATCGTCGACCTTGGCGCGGGTATCGACAAACGGCAGCCGGATCTGGCGGAAATCCACGCAGGAAAACTGGGTCAGCAGGCTGTGGCCGAAGGTTTCGGCGGTAATCGCCGTACCGTCGGATATGAAAAATACGGTTCGTCGCATAACACCTTTCGCCGGTTACAATAAACGGTTCAAACTAACCCAAAAACAGGCTTTGTGGTGACTGAGTATATTCTTTGGCTCGATGAGCTTGGCATGGACGACCTGGCTCGGGTCGGTGGCAAGAACGCTTCGCTCGGCGAAATGATCGGCAACCTCGGCGAACTGGGCGTCAACGTCCCGGGCGGGTTTGCGACCACCGCTGACGCATTCCGCGAATTTCTCGACCAGTCGGGACTGGCCGGGCGCATCCGCGACCGCCTCGAAGACCTCGACTCCGAGGACACCCGCGCCCTGGCCGCCGCCGGCACCGAGATTCGCCAGTGGATCATGGACACACCGCTCCACGGCCCGCTCGAAGAAGCCATCCGCACGGCCTGGGCGAAGATGGAAGAGCGCTACG
>CAYQJJ010000072.1:0-11702 GCA_964417745.1 uncultured Wenzhouxiangella sp. | reverse complement strand
GACCCATCAGCTGTACATGACCGTCTACAAGGCGCTCAACGAGGCCGGTATCGAAATCCCGTTTCCGCAGCGCGATGTGTGGGTGCGCGCCCCGGCCGGTGCCGCCGCGGCCGGCGACGCCTGAGTTGGGCGTTCAGTCGTCCGGGTCGTGGAAGCGGGCGATGGTCTGGCGGCTGCGGTCGACGTCGAGGGCAAATACATCCGGGCGCGAGTAGTGCCCGACCGGGTCGAAGTGCTGGCGCGCCCGGCGCACCCCGGCCGGCTGGATGTCGGCGAAGAACAGGCCGGTCTGGTCAACCACCGGCTCGATCAGCCAGCGCCCGTCCGGCCCGGCCAGGCAGGAGCCGCCGCGCGCCCAGGGCATGTCCTCGGCGGCCCGCTTGAGCGCGCCGGAGCGGGGCAGGTCCTCGGGCAGGTCGCCGGCGGCCATGCTGCCGGCGGCAGACAGCACGAAGCTTCGACCTTCCAGTGCCATGAAACGGGTGATATCGCGGGTATTGCGCGGGTTGCCCGGCCACAGCGCGACATGCAGGTCCTCGCCCTGGGCCTGTAGCGCGGTGCGCGCCAGCGGCATCCAGTTTTCCCAGCAGTTGAGCGCGCCCACGGTGAACGGGCCAACGCGATGCGTGCGCAGCCCGTGCCCGTCGCCAATGGCCCACACCAGGCGTTCTTCGTGGGTCGGCATCAGTTTGCGTTGGCTGGCCACGATGCACCCGTCCTGGTCGATGCTCACGGCGGTGGCATAGACGCTTTCACCGCGTTGGTCCGGGCGCTCCAGAATGCCGAGCACGACGGCCATCGCGCAACGCCGCGCGGCCTCGAGTACCGGCTCGAGATGGCCGGCCTCGATGCACACGGCCTGGTCGACATAGTGGGCATACAGATCCTTCTGAACGGCGCTGTCGAAGCGCGCCCCGTCGGTGCGCTCGATCCAGAACGGGTAGCCCGGCACCAGGCATTCGCCGAAAGCCAGCAATTCGACTCCCGAGACAGCCGCGGCGTCGATCTGCTCGACGACCCGTGCGATGGTGGCTTCGCGATCGAGCCATACCGGAGCGATCTGGGCGGCGCCGACGCGCAGGCTGGCCTCAGCCATGGTCCGGATCGAGATGGTGGACCAGGACCAGGGCATCCTCGCGGCCGTCGGGCGTCGGGTAGTAGCCGGGCCGGCGGCCGATGGCCCGGAACCCGTATTGCTGATACAGCCGCCGCGCGCCGCGGTTGGACGGGCGGACCTCGAGGAACAGGCGGTCCTTGCCGGCGATGCCGACCTCGGAGAGCAGATGCTCGAGCAGCGTGGCCGCCAGCCCGTGGCGGCGTCGCTCGGGGTCGATGCACAGATTGAGCAGGTGCGCCTCATCCAGAGCCAGCGAAACGATCGCGTAGCCCAGCACGCTGTGCTCGTCGGTGATGACGTGGCAGCGATAGCCGACCCGCAGGCAGTCCGAGAAAATCCCCCGTGACCAGGGGTAGGGGTAGGAGGCCTGTTCAATCGCGCACACCGCCGCGAGATCGCCGCGCTGCATGTCGCGTATGGTCAGCGCCGGTGACAGGACGGCGACCATCAGCCCATCACCCGGGGCGCGAGCAATTGCCAGAGCGCGCGCCGGGCCTCGGCGCTGGCTGCCAGCTCGTCGAGCGGCGGGGCTTCGAGCACGGGCTGTCCGCCCGGGTCGGCCGGCGGCGGGCCGAATGACAACACCTGGTCGACGCCGCGCTCGGCGAGCTCGTCGAGCGCGCAACCGGCCGTTGAATCGCTCGCCCATTGCCCGAACCGGCAGTCTTCGCGACCGATGGTGGCGGTGATGTCATCGACCAGGCTGGCGTGGCTGCCGCGCCAGGCTTCGCGCTGGACCAGCAGCCAGCGGCCGTTGCCCGAAGCCAGGCGGATGGCGGGTCGCGAATGGTTTTCCGGCTCGCCAGTTGATTCCGGGCGCGCCCCGCGTTGCCGCCACAGCTCGATGCCCATGGCGGCCAGGCGCTGGCGCGAGCGCGTGTCAGGGATCGGCACGTTTGGCCTCCCGGCGCCGGCGGGCACGCTGCCGATAGCGACCACGCAGTGTCTGCACCGGTCCGGAGAGCACGTACAGCAGGCCGATGGTCAACAGCACGGCTGGCGGATCGATGGCCAGCAGCACGAGCACCACCAGCATGAGAAAGATCCAGGCGATCGGCACGCGGTCGCTGGCCGGCCAGGCCTTGAAGCTGAAATAGCGCATGCCCGATACCATCAAGGTGCCGAGCAGAATGGTTGTCACCAGCAGCAGCCAGCCGAGCCAGTCACCGGACAGCCCGCGGTCTTCGCTGAACCAGACGATGGCGACCAGGGTGCCGGCGGCAGCCGGGCTGGCCAGGCCCTGGAAGTAGCGCTTGTCGACGACTCCGGCCTGGGTGTTGAAGCGCGCCAGGCGCAGTGCGGCGCAGGCAGTGTAGAAGAACGCCCCGAGCCAGCCGAGCTTGTCGGCCACGGTATCCGGGTCACCCAGCGAGGCCAGGGCCCAGGTAAAGGCCAGCACCGCCGGCGCGATGCCGAACGAGATCATGTCCGACATGCTGTCGTATTCGACCCCGAAATCGGACTGGGTATTGGTCAGGCGCGCGACCCGGCCGTCGAGCCCGTCGAGAATGCCGGCGATCAGGATCGCCACGCAGGCCGCGACCGGTGCCTCGCCGATGGCCGCGATGATGGCGTAGAACCCGGCCATCAGCGCCGCGGTAGTCAGCGCGTTGGGCAGCAGGAAGGCACCACGGGCCAGGGGGCGTCGGGGGTTGTCGTTATTCATCAAGCGCTCGTGCGGACGGACGGTCGGAGCATGGCCGCCAAGCATAGCACCGTGTGGCTGATACTTGCGCCGAGGTGGCGCTTGAGGCAAAGTCAAGCGCACAACTGACGGTTACGGGAATGCCCTTACATGAACAAGATCCTGCTGCTTGTCGCTCTGGCCCTGTTCGCCGTTTCGGCGCCGGCCAGCGATGCCATCTACAAGTGGGTCGACGAGGAGGGCGTGACCCACTTCTCCGCCCAGCCACCCGAAGATGTTGACTACGAGCGCGTCTCCGCAGCCTTCGGGACGCGTGCCGGACCGTCTACGAGCGAGCCTGCCGAGTCTGCGGTGCCCGAAGACGCGGACGAGGACGCAGACAGCGACGAGGCCGACGAACCGACCAGTGCCGAGGAAATTGCCGAGCGCTGCGAGCAGGCGCGTGAGAACCTCGAAATTCTGCGCGAGCGCGAGCGCGTGGCCCTGCAACGCGACGACGAGGGCGAGGAGGAAGAGCTCGATGCCGAGCGGCGCGAGGAGGTCATCGCCGAGACCCAGGCCTACATCGACGAGTGGTGTTGAATTTGCCAGTCCCGGCCGGGCTCGGTGCGGGCCAAGTGTTGCTAGAATTGCCGGCTTTCCAGCCATCGGGCCCGTGACGCCATGAAAACCTCCAGTTTCCACCTGTTCACCCAGCGCGAGCTGCCTGCTGACGCCGAAATCGTCAGCCACCAGCTGATGCTGCGCTGCGGCATGATCCGCAAGCTGACTTCGGGGATCTACACCTGGACCCCGCTCGGGCTGAAGGTGCTCAGGCGCGTCGAGCAGGTGGTGCGCGAGGAGATGGATTCCAGCGGTGGCCTGGAAATGCTCATGCCGTCGGTGCAGCCGGCCGAACTGTGGTCTGAAACCGGTCGCTGGGACGATTTCGGCCCGCTGCTGCTCAAGATCACCGATCGTGCCGGGCGCGAGTTCGCCTTCGGCCCCACCCACGAGGAAGTCATCACCGATTTCGCTCGCAGCGAGCTGCGCTCCTACAAGCAGCTGCCGATGTGCTTTTACCAGATCCAGACCAAGTTTCGCGACGAGATCCGGCCGCGCTTCGGTGTGATGCGCGCGCGCGAGTTCCTGATGAAGGACGGCTATTCCTTCCACCTCGACGATGACTGCCTGGGACGCTATTACCAGGTCATGTTCGACACCTACACGCGCATCTTCGAGCGCCTCGAACTCGAGTTCAAGGCAGTGCGCGCCGACTCCGGCGCCATCGGCGGCGCGGTCAGCCACGAGTTCCACGTTCTGGCCGATTCCGGCGAGGACGAGATCGCCCATGTGCCCGGCGGCCAATACGCCGCCAACGTCGAACTCGCCGAGGCGGTTGCGCCGGGCGAGCGCGCCGCGCCCGAAGCGACCATGCAGCTGGTCGACACTCCGGATACGCGGACCATCGCCGATCTGGTCGAGCGTTTCGGCCAGCCGATCGAAAAAACCATCAAGACCCTGGTGGTGGCGGCCAGCGAGGAAGCCCCGGCACCCTTCGTCGCCCTGCTGGTGCGCGGCGACCACGAGCTCAACGCGGTCAAGGCCGAAAAGCTGCCCGAGGTCGCCACGCCGCTGCGTATGGCCAGCGAGGAAGAGATTCGCCAGCACTGCGGTGCCGGCCCCGGCAGCCTCGGGCCGGTCGGGCTCGAGATCCCGGTCATTGCCGACCGGGCCGTGGCCTGCATGAGCGATTTCTCCGCCGGCGCCAATATCGACGACAAGCACTATTTCGGCATCAACTGGGAGCGCGACGTGGCGCTCGGCGAGGTCGCCGACCTGCGCAGCGTCGTGGCCGGCGATCCCAGCCCGGAAGGCGATGGCGAGCTCGAGCTGATCCGCGGCATCGAGGTCGGGCACATCTTTCAGCTCGGCACCAAGTATTCCGAATCCATGAACGCGGTGGTGATGGACGAAAACGGCCGCGGCGTGCATCCGACCATGGGCTGCTATGGCATCGGCGTATCGCGCATCGTGGCCGCGGCGATCGAACAGAACCACGATGACAACGGCATCATCTGGCCCGAGCCCATGGCACCGTTCCAGGTGCTCATCCTGCCGCTCAACGGCCACAAGTCGCACCGCGTGCGCGAGCAGGCCGAGGGCTATTACGCGGCGCTGCGCGCGGCCGGCTTCGACGTGCTCATGGACGACCGGCCGCTGCGCCCCGGGGTGATGTTCGCCGATGCCGAACTCATCGGTATTCCGCACGTACTGGTGGTCGGCGACCGCGGGCTCGACAACGGAGTGATCGAATACCGCCGCCGGGGTGGCGAGGGCTCGGAAATCGCGGTCGACGAAGTTGTCGACTGGCTGTCCTCGGCATCGAAGCTGAAACCCCAGGGAGCATCTGAATAACTCTGCGCGGGCGCGACGGGCGACAGCCGGTTTCCTGCCTGGCCCGCCAGGGCGACCCACCCGGGTTGCCGGGGCGGTTCGCCGGTCAGCTTCGGGAAGCCTCCCCGTCGGCGTCGCCGTCGGGCAGGGCGACGTTGAGTTCGAGGACATCCTGGTCGCCGTCCTTGTCGACCCGGACCTGGACGGCCTCTTCGTCGACGCGCACGTACTTGCGGATCACCTCGAGCAATTCACGCTGCAGCATGGGCAGGTAATCGGGCCCGCCGCGCTGGGCGCGCTCCTGGGCGACCAGGATGAGCAGGCGCTCCTTGGCGACCGAGGCCGAGGAGGTCGATTGGCGTTTGCGCATGAAGTCGAACAGGCCCACGTCAGCTCCTCATCAGCCGCTTGAAGAACCCCTTCTTTTCATCCTCGATGAAACGCAGCGGCCGCTCTTCACCCAGCAGCCGCGCCACGGCATCGTCGTAGGCCTGGCCGGCCGGCGCCTCGGCATCGAGGATGACCGGCAGCCCGGCATTGGATGACTGCAGGACGATCTCGGATTCGGGGATGACGCCGAGCACTTCGAGCCCGAGGATTTCCTCGATATCGGTCACGCTCATCATGTCGCCGGTGGCAACCCTTGCCGGCGAGTAGCGCGTGATCAGCAAATGTTCGCTGACCTTGCCATCGCCGGTCTCGGCGCGTTTGGACTTGCTCGACAGCAGTCCGAGGACGCGGTCGGAATCGCGCACCGAGCTGACTTCGGGGTTGACCACCACCACGGCGCGGTCGGCGTAGTACATCGCCAGGTGGGCGCCGCGCTCGATGCCGGCTGGCGAGTCGCAGACAATGTAGTCGAATTCCTCGCGCAGTTCGCCGAGCACGGCTTCGACGCCGGCCTCGGTGAGCGCATCCTTGTCGCGCGTCTGCGAGGCGGCGAGCACGAACAGCGAGTCGTAGCGCTTGTCCTTGATCAAGGCCTGGTTGAGCCGGCAGTCGCCCTGGATGACATTGACGAAGTCGTAGACGACGCGCCGTTCGCAGCCCATGATCAGATCGAGATTGCGCAGACCGACATCGAAATCGACCACCGCGACGCGGTGGCCGCGATGGGCCAGGCCGGTAGCCAGGCTGGCGCTGGTGGTGGTCTTGCCCACGCCCCCCTTGCCGGAAGTGACAACGATGATTTCAGACAACTTGGCGGGTCCTCGCTAGGGTTTGATTTTCCCAGACGCCTCGCGCTCGAAGCGCCTGCCAACGCCGCGATTCTAACCCATGAAACTCCGCAACAAGACCGCACGGAGTGCGTTTGCGTCGTAGGGGTCGCCGGGGGGTGCGCGTCAAAGGCTGGTCAGGTGCAGGGTATCGTTGGCAAGGCGGGCGCACACGCGCGTACCGCGCAGGGATTCGGGCAGCTCCTCGAACACCTTGTAGACCCCGGCGACCGAAACCAGCTCGGCGTGAAAGTCCAGGCAGTGCACCCGCGCCGAGGCCTCGCCCAGCGCTCCGGCAAGGGCGCGGCCCCGCAGCGCACCGTAGACATGGATGCTGCCGTCGGCGACGATCTCGGCGCCGGCACTGACGCTGCCGGTGACTACCAGGTCGCCGGCGCGGGCGTAAATCTGCTGGCCCGATCGGATGGGGCCGTCGACGAAGCGCGTGGCCGCGCGGGGCGCCGAGCTGTGGCCGTTGTCGCCGGCGCCCTCGCCGCGCCGCTGGCTGGCCGGGCTGGCCAGGCGCAGCGCCGGCAGACCGGTCTGGTCGCTCAGGTGCCGCTCGCCGGCCTGGCCGGTCAGGCCGAGAACCGTGAAGTCGCGATCGGTCAAGGTCTGGCACAGGCGAACCAGGTCGTCGGCATCGGCGCTGCCAGCGAGGGGTTCGAGGTCGAGCACGAGTGTTGCCTCGCCGAGCAGCTCGGGCGCCTGGTCGCGGCGCCGTTCGAGCTCCTCGACGATGGCGCTGTCGTCGAGTCGATGGAGGCGCAGCGCCAGCACGCCCAGCTGGACGAAGCGCAGATCGGCGGCAGGTGGCATGATCGTGTCGTTCGGCCTGAAAGAATGCGTTGGAAGCGCGCGATTATCGCACGTCATCGGTTTCGGGTCGCTCGCCGGCCGGCACGGGTTCGCGCCATAGCTGGAGCCGATCGATGATCGGCGCGATTGCCGGCGGCGGCCCCTCGCCCAGCGGCCCGGGTACCAGCAGCCCGCGGTGCGAGGCGTTGACCACCAGCGGTTCCGGTCCACCGGGCACGGCGAGCGACTCGATCGGCACGGCTCCGTCGCCGAGGTTCTCACCGGTCCCGGTCCAGAGGTCTTCGATCTGCTCGGCCAGTCCCGGCAGCTCCAGGTCTTCGCCGACAGCCCGGAGATTCTCGGTCATGGCCGGGGTCGGTTCGGTGATCAGGCCGCCGATGATGTGGAGGTCGACCGATTCGGGCCAGTCACGGTCGTTGAGGGCCTCCAGAAAGGCGCTGCCGGGCCGCAGATCGATCTTGGCCGCTCCGGTCCCGTCGCGCAGGCCGGCAAACAGGGAGAACCGGCCTTCGGCGATATCGGACTGGAACTCGCGCAGCTCCAGCCAGGCCCGCAGCCGGGCCCATTCGGAACCCTGGTTGGGAGGGGCGACCAGGATTGCCCCGTCGACGCGCGCACCCAGTATCCCGGGCGGTCGGTCGGCCGGGTGGCGCCAGCGGGTGATGAAGTCGCGGATCACGAGCCCGCCCATGCTGTGGCCGATCAGCGTGATGTCATGGCCATCGGGTGCGGGCAACTGCGCCCAGTATCGGGCCAGCAGGTCGGTGCTGTGGTCGATGGCCTGATCATTGGGGAAGCGGAACTCCCAGGCATTGAAGCCGGCCGCGTCGAGCCGCTCGACCAGCGCATCCCAGATACCGCCGGGCTCGTCGAGTCCGTGGACCAGGATTACATCCGGACGCCGCTCCGGCTCGAATCGCGCCGAGCGCGGGATGAAGCCGATCAGCTCGTCGGGCAGGGTCATCTGCTCGGGAAACCATTCCTGCAGGCGTTGCTGGACTTCGATGCGCAGCTCGCGCTCGCTTTCGGGGTGGCGCTCCGACCAGGTCGTCCAGGCCAGGGTGGCCAGAATGCCGAGCGCCAGCACAACCAGGACCGGCCACAGCAGCCAGCGACGAATCCGGGCGGGTCGGGCGCGTTTGCTCTGCATCGGCGCTCAGGTGCCGCAGAAGGTCTGCAGAACGCGCTGGTCCGGGCGCGGCGGCATACCAAGCTGGTCGCCAGCCTCGGGCTGGTCGTCGAACGGCCGCGCCAGAACCCGCGAGAGCTCGTGCATGGGCGCGAAATCGAGGCCCTCGATGGCCGAGTCGACGGCATGCTGGGCAAGGTGGTTGCGCAGGATGTAGGCCGGGTTGATGCGTTGCATGGCCCGTTGCCGCGCGGCCGGATCGCGGCCCTCGGCACTGAGCAGCTCGCGCCAGCCGACCGCCCACTGGTCGAAGGCACCCGGGTCGGTAAACAGCTCGCGGACCCCGGCGTCGTGTCCGCTGTGGTCGGTGGCCAGGTCGCCAAGCCGGCGGAAGGTCAGGGTCATGTCGGCCTGGTTGGCGTGCATTCTTCGCAGCAGGTCGAAGGCCAGTTCGCGAGCCTCGGGCGTGGCATCGGTCAGCCCGATCTTGGCCACCAGGCCGGCATGGAAATGCGCTTCGAAGTGGCCGGGGAAGATCTCGATTGCGGCGTTGGCCCGGGCCAGCGCGGCGTCGGGGTCCTCGGCCAGCAGCGGCAGCCAGCATTCGGCCAGGCGCGCGAGGTTCCACTGGGCGATGCCGGGCTGCTGGTCCCAGGCGTAGCGTCCGCGCCGGTCGATCGAGCTGTAGACGGTCTGCGGGTCGAAGTGGTCGATGAAGCCGAATGGGCCGTAGTCGATGGTCTCGCCGGCCATTGATGTGTTGTCGGTGTTCATCACACCGTGGATGAAGCCGACCTGCATCCAGGCCGAGACCAGCTCGGCGGTGCGCCGGATGGTGCGCTCGAGCAGCACGCCATGGCGATCGGGCTGCCCGGACAGATCCGGGTCCTGGCGGTCGATGAGGTAGTCGGCGAGCGTCCGGGTTGCGTCATTGTCGCCGCGGCGGGCGAAGTATTCGAAGGTGCCGATGCGCACGTGGCTGGCGGCGACGCGGCACAGGATGCCGCCGGGCTCGGGGCGCTGGCGCATGACGGTCTCGCCGGTACTGACCGCGCCCAGTGCCCGGGTCGTCGGAATGCCGAGCGCGGCCATGGCCTCGCTGGCCAGGAACTCGCGCACCACCGGGCCGATCGACGAACGCCCGTCGCCGCCGCGCGAGAAGGGTGTCGGGCCCGAGCCCTTGAGCTGGATGTCGCGGCGCACGCCGCTGGCATCGACGAGCTCGCCGATCAGCAGCGCGCGGCCGTCGCCGAGCTGCGGCACCCAGTTGCCGAACTGGTGGCCGGCGTAGGCCATGGCCAGTGGCCGGCTGGTCTCCGGCAGGCGGTTGCCGGCCAGCATCGCCAGGCCGTCGTCACCGGCCAGCCAGGCCGGATCGATACCGATCTCGCCGGCCAGCGCTTCGTTGATCGCCAGGCGCTGCGGCGCGGCAACCGGTACCGGCTGCTGGCGAGCGTAAAAATGCGCGGGCAGCCTGGAATAGCTGTTGTCGAAGTCCGGCGGCCGGGCCGTCCCGGTGGCGTGGGCAGTGGTCATGGTTCGAAGATAGCAGAGCGGTCAATGGCCCGAACACAAGTGTACTGACCGAAGGTGGGGCTGAATGAGGTCCGTGCGGTGCCTGGCAAGGGGCGATCGCCTCAGTCGAGCCGGCGGCTCCAGAATTGCAGGGTCTTTTCGGTTTCGGCGTCGGCGTCGATGTCTTTCCAGGCAAAACGGGCGTGCAATCCCGGCTCGCGCCGGTAGCCGCGGCCGCTCCAGAATTCCTCCAGCTGCCGGCCGTTGCGGGGGCGCAGTGGATGGTTGTCCGGGCGGGTGACGGCGCAAAAGGCCGTGGTGTGGAATCCGAGTTCGCGGGCATGGGCTTCGCGCTCGTCGAAAAAGCGGTGCCCCAGGCCCTGGCCGCGCCAGGCCGGGTCGAGCACGGATTCCCCGAAGTAGAAGATTGCCTGGGCCGCTCGACCCGCCGCCTCGAACGGTGCCCGGAATTGTGCATGGGCGTCGGCGAGCGGCAGACCGGTGGCAGCACCCACGGCCTGGCCGGCATCCAGGGCCAGCACGAAAACGCTGTGCTCTGAAGCCATGAAATGATTCAGGTAATCGCGCTCGTAGGCCAGGCCGCCGTCGTAGAGGTAGGGGAAATCGCGAAATACCTGCACGCGCAGCCGGGCCAGGTCATCGATGTGCCCGGCCACCGCCCGGCCGGTCAGCCGCCTGATCTCAACCATCGGCCGTCCCGCCGGTGAGCTGGCGGGCGATGGCGCGCCGGAACGGCGGGAACCACTGGGCACCGCGCAGCGCGGCCCGGCGCAGCAGGCGCGCCGGCAGCGCGTTGTTGCTGTACAGCCCGACGATGGTGTTGGTGGCCAGGTACAGCGGCAGGGCGTGGGCGCGGTGGCGCGCCTCGTAGGCCTGCAGAAAACGCCCCTCGCCGGGCGAGCGGCCCGCCTCCAGCGCCCGCTGGACCTGCGCGGTCAGGGTTCGCACTCCGCTCAGCCCCAGGTTGAAACCATGGGCGGTGACCGGGTGCATGCCGGCCGCGGCATCGCCGGCCAGCGCCAGGCGCGGGGCGATCAGCCGGTCCGGCCAGACGCCGATGAGCGGGTAGACGAAGCGCGGCCCGTCGATGCGCATGGTCCCGAGCCGATGTTCGTAGAGCTCCTCGACGCGCTGGCTCAGGGCCTGGTCGTCGAGTGCCTTGAGTTTCTCGACCGCTTCATGCGCCAGGGTGATGACGGCCGAGCCCTTGTTGCCGTTGAGCGGCAGCAGCGCCAGCGAGCGGTCGTGACCGAACCACTCCCAGGTGACCTGGTGGTGGTCGTTTTCGAGGTCGAAGCGGGCGATGAGCATGGTCTGGCCAAAGTCGCGCTGGCGGGTGCCGATGCCAGCCAGTCGCCGGGTCGGCGAAAACCGCCCGTCGGCGGCGATCACCAGCCCGGCGCGCAGTTCGCGGCCGTCGTCGAGTTCGACGACCCGGGCCGCGCCGCCGGGTTCTTCCCAGCAGTTGGCCAGCCGCCGGCCGGTCAGCCAGGTCAGGCGCGAACACTCGATGGCACTTTCGTAGGCTGCACGCCGAATGTGGCAATTGCCGACCATCCAGCCGAGCCGCTCGGCATGGCCGTCGTGGTGGTCGATCTTCATCGGCTCGGGCGAGTCGCCGTCGAATACCCAGGCCGCGCGCACACCGGCAATATGCGCCGGGTCGATGCGCGCCCAGATGTCGAGTTGCTCGAGCATGGCGCGCGAGGGATGGGTCAGGGCAATTTCGCGGCCATCGGAGGACGGCGCGGCCAGCTGCTCGTCGGTGGCCGGGTCGACCAGCGCGATATCCAGGCCGAGCGGGTAGAGCGAGCGCGCCAGCGCCAGCCCGATCGGGCCGGCGCCGATGATCACGATGTCGAA
>CAYQJJ010000071.1:0-11768 GCA_964417745.1 uncultured Wenzhouxiangella sp. | reverse complement strand
CGCGAAGGTGGCCGCACCGTTGGTGCTGGCGTCGTGGCCAAGATTCACGAATAAGCTAGAGCTAGTCAGGAAACAAAGCTGCTGAGCGGCCGCGAATAAGTCGCGAGCCACTCAGACGATCACCTCGACAAGCCCCTCGAAGGCAGGGGTTGCGGCTGGAAGTGCCGCACCCGTGGCTGACCGAAAGGTCTGCCAGAGAGTTTTGATCTTTTACAGACTAAAGGCGTACGGCAATGGCCGAACAGAAAATCCGTATTCGTTTGAAGGGTTTCGATCATCGCTTGATCGATCGGTCGACCCAGGAAATCGTGGATACCGCCAAGCGCACGGGTGCGCAGGTGCGTGGACCGATTCCACTGCCGACTCGCAAGGAGCGTTATACCGTTCTGGTGTCTCCGCACGTCAACAAGGACGCGCGCGACCAGTACGAGATTCGCACCCACAAGCGGCTGATGGATATCGTTGACCCCAATGACAAGACCGTGGACGCCCTGATGAAGCTTGATCTGGCTGCAGGTGTCGACGTCCAAATCAAGCTGTACTGAGCAGCGAAGCGAGACTGGAAAGATGACTATCGGATTGGTAGGACGCAAACGAGGCATGACCCGAATCTTCACCGAAGGAGGTAACTCCATCCCGGTGACGGTAGTCGAGGTCAGCCCGAACCGCATTACGCAGATTCGCAAGCCCGAGACCGACGGTTACTCCGCGGTACAGGTGACCTGCGGCGCGAGACGTACGTCTTTGGTCAACCGGCCGGCAGCCGGGCACTTTGCCCGCGCTGGCGTCGAGGCCGGCGAAGGGCTGTGGGAATTCCGCCTGGAAGACACAGAGGGCGATGAGCTCGAGGTTGGTGGCGAATTCACGGTTGATCGCTTCGAGGCCGGCCAGAAAGTGGACGTGACCGGCACCAGCAAGGGCAAGGGCTTTGCCGGCGTGATCAAGCGCTACAACTTCCGCACCCAGGACGCCACCCACGGCAACTCGCTTGCTCACCGTGCACCCGGTTCTATCGGTCAGTGCCAGACACCAGGGCGCGTTTTCAAGGGCAAGAAGATGTCCGGCCACATGGGCGATGAGCGTGTCACGACCCTCAACCTCGAAGTCGTACGCGTGGATGTTGATCGCAACCTGCTGCTGATCCGCGGGGCCGTTCCGGGTGCACCGGGTGGTCACGTGTTCGTCCGTCCGTCGATCAAGGCCTAAGGAGAACTCAGATGGAACTCGCAATGACAGGTGGCAGCAAGATGGAGGTCTCCGACGTGGTATTTGGCCGCGATTTTTCGGAAGCCCTGGTCCATCAGGTGGTGACCGCCTACCTGGCCGGTGGACGTGCCGGCAGCAAGGCTCAGAAAAACCGCGCTGCGGTCGCCGGTGGCGGTCGCAAGCCGTGGCGCCAGAAAGGCACCGGTAACGCACGTGCAGGCACCATCCGCAGCCCGATCTGGCGCTCGGGTGGGGTTACCTTCGCCGCGCAGCCGCGGGATTTCACCCAGAAGGTCAACCGCAAGCAGTATCGCGCTGCCATGCGGGCGATTCTCTCGGAGCTGGCCCGCCAGGAAAGGCTGATCATCGTTGATCAGTTCGATCTGGATGAGCCGCGCACCTCCGCGGTTCGTCAGCGCCTCGGCGAGCTTGGCGTCACGCGCGGTCTGATTATCGACGCGGACCTGGATACCAACCTGTATCTCGGCAGTCGGAATATTGCCGACGTTCATGCACTGGCCGCCGATCGTCTCGACCCGGTCAGCCTGGTTGGTGCCGAAAAGGTCGTCATGACCCGGGCGGCAGTGGAAAAGATTCAGGAGTGGCTGGCATGAAAAAGGAACGCATGTATCAGGTTATCCGGTTCCCGCACGTATCGGAAAAGACCGCCCGGCTTCAGGCCGAATCCAATCAGTACGTGTTCGAAGTGCTCAAGAATGCGGACAAGGGTGAGATTCGCGAAGCGGTAGAGTCGTTGTTCGATGTCAGCGTCGAGTCGGTGCAGGTGGTTACTCTGAAGGGAAAGCGCAAGAGCTTTCGTTTCCGTAGCGGTCGCCAGAACGACTGGAAGAAAGCCTACGTTCGCGTGAAGGCTGGCCAGACCATCGAAGATCTCCAAGCAGACTGAACGAGTAGCCAGGAATATTCATCATGGCAATTGTCAAAGCAAAACCGACTTCACCAGGCCGTCGCGGCGTCGTAAAGGTTCGCCACGATCACCTGTGGAAAGACAAGCCGTACGCGCCGCTGACCGAGTCTCAGAGTGCAAGCGGTGGCCGCAACAATAATGGTCGCATCACGACGCGCCATATTGGTGGTGGTCACAAGCACCACTATCGCATCATCGACTTCAAGCGCGATAAGGACGGCATCAAGGGCGAGGTCGAGCGGGTCGAGTACGATCCGAACCGCAGCGCGCACATTGCCCTGGTCAAGTATGTTGACGGGGAGCGGCGCTATATCCTTGCGGCGCGGAACATGCGCGCCGGCGACGAGGTTCTGAGCGGCTCTGAAGCGCCGATCAAGCCCGGTAACGCAATGCCGATGCGCTCGATTCCCGTGGGCACGCAGATTCACAATGTCGAGCTCAAGCCCGGCAAGGGCGGTCAAATGGCTCGCAGTGCCGGCGCCGCGGTTCAGCTGGTTGCCCGTGAGGGTCGTCATGCAACGCTGCTGCTTCGCTCCGGCGAGATGCGCAAGGTGCTGACAAGTTGCCGCGCGACGATTGGCCAGGTTGCCAACGTCGAGCACAACCTCGAAAAGCTCGGCAAGGCCGGCGCCAAACGCTGGCGTGGTGTGCGACCGACGGTACGTGGTGTTGCCATGAACCCGGTCGACCACCCGCACGGTGGTGGTGAAGGCCGGACTTCGGGTGGTCGCCACCCGGTCACGCCCTGGGGCAAGTCCACCAAGGGCAAGCGCACCCGGGCCAACAAGCGCACCGATCAGTTCATCACGCGTTCGCGCAAGCGTAAATAAATCAGGAAATCGCAATGCCACGTTCGATCAAGAAAGGGCCGTTTGTCGATCATCACCTCATCACCAAGATCGAGGCGGCTGTTGAAAGTAATAACAAGCGTCCGATCAAGACCTGGTCCCGGCGGTCCATGGTGATGCCGGAAATGGTTGGCCTGACGATTGCCGTCCACAATGGTCGGCAGCACATGCCGATCCTGATCAACGAAAACATGGTCGGACACAAGCTCGGCGAATTTGCGCCAACCCGAACCTTCAAGGGTCATGCGGCCGACCGCAAGACCAAGTAACCAGGATTGATGGTCATGGAAGCAACTGCAAAGCTCAAGGGCGCCCGGATTTCGGCGCAGAAAGTACGGCTGATTGCCGATCAGATTCGCGGTGTGCGAGTCGATCAAGCCGAGGAAATGCTCGGTTTCGGCACCAAGAAAGCCGCGCACATCGTGCGCAAGGTGCTGATGTCGGCGGTCGCCAATGCGGAAAACAATCTCGGCGCGGACATCGATGAATTGAAGGTCTCCCGGATTTTTGTTGATGAGGGTCCGACCATGAAGCGTGGCCAGGCGCGAGCCAAGGGCCGCTATACCCGAATCCTGAAGCGAACCAGCCACATTACTGTGACTGTGGCAGAGAATTAAGGAATAACCATGGGTCAAAAGGTACATCCAACCGGAATTCGCCTGGGTATCGCCAAGGACTGGCGTGCCAAGTGGTATGCCGAGGGAAAGGCGTTTGCCGACTACCTCAATACCGATCTGCAGGCTCGCGAGTTTCTCCAGAAGGCGCTCGCGCACGCGGCAATCAGCCACATCCAGATTGAACGCCCGGCGAAATCGGCTGAGATCACCATTCACAGCGCGCGTCCCGGCATCGTCATCGGCAAGAAGGGTGAGGATATCGAGAAGCTCAAGGCGCGCGTGAGCCAGATCATGGGCGTTCCAACCCATATTCGGGTCAACGAGATTCGCAAGCCCGAACTTGACGCGAAACTGGTGGCCGAGAGCATTGCCCAACAGCTCGAGCGGCGGGTCATGTTCCGACGTGCCATGAAGCGTGCGGTCGGCAATGCCATGCGCCTGGGTGCGCAGGGCATCAAGGTTCAGGTCGGCGGCCGTCTCAACGGTGCTGATATCGCCCGGTCGGAATGGTACCGGGAAGGACGGGTGCCGCTGCATACGCTGCGCGCAAACGTCGACTATGGAGAGGCCGTGGCCGCAACGACTTACGGCATCATCGGCATCAAGGCCTGGGTCTACACAGGTGATGTGTTCGACCTGTACGCCGAAGCGCAGGCGGAAAAAAAGGCCCAGGGTAAGGGCGGACGCAAGGAGAACTGAAGATGCTTCAACCCAAGCGTACAAAATTCAGAAAGCAACAGAAAGGACGCAACCGCGGCCTGGCCCACGTGAGTAACAAGGTCAGCTTCGGAGAGTTCGGTCTGCAAGCAACAACGCGTGGCTTTCTCACGGCCCGGCAGATTGAGTCGGCTCGTCGGGCGATCACGCGTCACGTCAAGCGTGGCGGGAAGCTGTGGATCCGGGTCTTTCCGGACAAGCCGATTACGAAGAAGCCGGTTGAAGTGCGGATGGGCAAGGGCAAGGGCAACGTGGAATACTGGGTTGCTCCAGTCCAGCCGGGCCGCATGATTTATGAAATTCAGGGCGTTAATGAAGATATTGCCCGCGAGGCATTCCGGCGTGCAGCGGCCAAGCTCAGCGTCAAGACGGCCTTTGTAGCGAGGATGATGTGATGAAGGCGAGCGAACTCCGCAACAAGAGTGCCAGTGAACTGGCGGATTTGCTGACTGATCTGCGCAAGGAGCAGTTTGGTCTGCGCATGCAGCACGGTAGCGGCACGCTCGAAGCGCGCCACGATCTCAAGCGCGTGCGGAAAGATATTGCACGGGTGAAGACCGTGATGAATCAGACGCAGGGTGAAACCGCATGAATAATGAAAGCCAGGAACAGCGCAGTGAAGTCGGTCGCGTCACCAGTAACAAGATGCAAAAAACCGTAACAGTGCGCCTCGAACGTCTGGTCAAGCACCCGTTGTACGGCAAATATATCCGCCGTTCCAGCAAGGTGCACGCTCATGACGAAAACAACGAATGTAATGAAGGCGATACCGTTCGCATCTCGCAGTCCCGCCCAAGCTCGAAAACAAAGAGCTGGAAGGTGCTGGAGATTGTCGAGCGCGCCCAGTAAGCGGAGCAAACAGCATGATTCAGATGCAGTCAAGACTGTCGGCCGCCGACAACAGCGGTGCCCGGGAGCTCATGTGTATCAAGGTACTGGGTGGCTCGAAGCGCCGCTATGCCCGGATCGGTGACGTCATCAAGGTGACCGTCAAGGATGCGATCCCGCGTGGCAAGGTCAAGAAAGGCGAGGTCTATAACGCCGTGGTCGTTCGTACAGCCAAGGGCGTTCGCCGTCGGGACGGGTCGTTGATCCGCTTTGACGGTAATGCGGCGGTCCTGCTCAACAGCAAACTAGAGCCGGTGGGAACGCGCATTTTCGGACCGGTCACGCGCGAGTTGCGCACCGAGCGATTCATGAAGATCGTTTCGCTCGCACCGGAAGTATTGTAAGGAGCGCAAAATGGAACGTATTCGCAAAGGTGACGAAGTGATCGTGGTTGCCGGCCGCAGCAGGGGCCAGCGAGGTCATGTGCTGAAGGTTCTCAATGACCAGAGATTCCTGGTCGAGAACGTCAACATGGTCAAGAAACATCAGAAGGCGGACCCGCAGGCCCAGAAGCCGGGTGGCATTATCGAGCGCGAAGCGCCGATTCACCGGTCCAACGTGATGATGTATAACCCGGCGACTGATCAGGGTGATCGGGTCGGGTTCAAGTTTCTCGAAGACGGCCGGAAGGTGCGGATTTTCCGCTCCACCGGTGAAGTCGTTGATATCTGAGGCTGAAAGAAATGGCTAGGTTGCAGGAATATTACCGCGAGACGGTTGTCGGTCAGCTTATTGAAAAGTTCGACTACAGCAACGTCATGCAGGTGCCGAAGCTCGACAAGATCACGATTAATATCGGTCTTGGCGAGGCGGTCGGCGACAAGAAGGTTGTTGAAAAGGCGCTTGGAGATCTTGCCAAGATCACCGGTCAACAGCCAGTTGTCACGAAGGCACGAAAGTCGGTCGCGAGTTTCAAGATTCGCGATGGATATCCGATCGGCTGCAAGGTAACCCTGCGCCGCGAAAGGATGTATGAATTTCTCGATCGCCTGGTCAACGTGGCGCTTCCGCGGGTTCGTGATTTTCGGGGTATCCCCCGCAAATCCTTCGACGGTAGCGGCAACTACAACCTGGGTGTTAAAGAGCAGATCATCTTTCCGGAAATCAACTACGACCAGATTGATGCGATCCGGGGTATGGACATTGCCATTACCACTACGGCGCCGACGAATGAAGAAGGAATGGCCCTGTTGGAAGCGTTTGGCTTCCCGTTCCGGGCACGTTAAGGAGATACATAGGCATGGCTAAGGTTTCAATGATTCAGCGCGATATTCGACGCGCAAAGCTGTCGGCGAAGTACGCCGAGAAGCGAGTCGAGCTCAAGCGCATCATCGCCGACCAGGATGCGGATTTCGAAGAGAAGCAGAGTGCGATGCACCGTCTGAGCAAGCTTCCGCGTGATTCCAGCCCGGTTCGAAAACGCAATCGTTGCCGAGTGACCGGCCGCCCGCGTGGTTATTACCGCAAGTTCGGCCTGGCCCGCAACAAGCTTCGTGAAGCAGCCATGCGCGGTGACGTGCCGGGTCTTCGCAAGGCTAGCTGGTAAGGAATAGTGGAGTACATCCGATGAGTATGAGTGACCCGATTTCCGACATGCTGGCCCGCATCAAGAATGCACAGTCGGTCAATAAGCGAAGCGTTTCGATGCCGGCCTCCAAGGTCAAGATCGCGGTAGCCAACGTGCTGCGCGACGAAGGCTACGTCAAGGACGTGCACACCGAACAGGACGGATCAAAGCAGACGCTTACCATCGACCTGAAATACGTCGAAGGACGTGGCGTCATCGATCGGTTGGACCGGTTCAGTAAACCCGGGCGTCGTCGTTATCACGGCGCCGATGAGATCCCGCGCGTGCTCAATGGCCTTGGCGTGGCGATCGTGAGCACGTCGAAGGGCGTGATGAGTGATTCAAAGGCTCGTAGCGAAGGGCACGGCGGCGAAGTGCTCTGCTTCGTGGCCTGATCTGGAGTCAGACAATGTCGAGAATTGCAAAAAGCCCGATTACCCTCCCGAAGGGAGTGGAATTCAACCAGAACGGCGATCAAATGGTCGTCAAGGGGCCGAAAGGCACCATGGAAATGTCATTGCACCCGGCTGTCGGCGTGTCTTTCGACAATGGCGTGATCCAGGTGGCTCCCCATGACGACAAGGACATGGCCATGGCTGGAACCGTTCGTGCGCTGCTGGCGAACATGGTCGAAGGCGTCAACAACGGTTTCGAGAAGCGGCTTAGCCTGGTCGGCGTCGGATATCGAGCGGCAGTCCAGGGCAAGTCCGTGAATTTGCAGCTCGGATTCAGCCATCCTGTTGACTTCGAGATTCCCGAAGGTGTGACGATCGAGACGCCTTCGCAAACCGAGATCGTGATCAAGGGCTTCGATAAGCAGCAGGTTGGTCAGGTCGCGGCAAAAATTCGTGGTCTTCGTCCCCCTGAGCCCTACAAGGGCAAGGGTGTGCGCTATGCCGATGAACGCGTGCTTATGAAGGAAGCCAAAAAGGCTTAAGGATTGACAATGAGTGACAAGAACCAATCTCGTCTGCGTCGGGCGCGCAAGAATCGGATGCGGATCCGGCGATCGGGTGTAGCCCGTCTGACGGTCCATCGCTCCGGTCAGCACCTGTATGCGCAGATCATTGCGCCGGATGCCAATCATACGGTTGCAGCCGCCTCGACCCTTCAGAAGGATGTTCGGGAAGGTCTTTCGGGAACCTGCAACATCGAAGCGGCCAAGGCGGTTGGAAAGGCGATCGGGGAACGTGGCGTTGCTGCGGGTCTCGAGAAGGTCGCTTTCGACCGCTCCGGGTTTCGCTATCACGGTCGCGTCAAGGCACTCGCTGATGCTGCCCGCGAAGCCGGATTGAAGTTTTAAGGAATACGGAATTCATTATGGCTAGAGATAACAATAGCGACGACCTGATCGAGAAACTTGTCACGGTCAATCGCGTGGTGAAGGTGGTCAAGGGTGGCCGACAGTTCAGCTTTACCGCGCTGACGGTCGTTGGCGATGGCGAGGGCAAGGTCGGCTTCGGTTACGCCAAGGCGCGGGAAGTGCCCCTGGCGATCCAGAAGGCCATGGAACGTGCCCGTCGCGATATGGTCCACATCTCGCTTAACGAAGGCACTCTTTGGCATTCGCTCAAGTCTCGTCACAGTGGCTCGCGCGTCTACATGCAGCCAGCCTCGGAAGGTACCGGTGTGATTGCTGGTGGCCCGATGCGAGCCGTGTTCGAGGCAGTTGGTGTACACAACGTTCTTGCCAAGAGTGTTGGATCGAACAATCCGATCAACCTGGTCCGTGCGACCCTGAAGGGGCTGCAGGCAATGGTTTCGCCGGAGAAGGTCGCCATCAAGCGCGGCAAGTCTATCGAGGAGATCATTGAGCATCATGGCTAAGAAAAGCGATTCCAGGCTGAAAGTCACGCTGGTGCGCAGCGTCAGCGGCACGATTGGGCGTCACCGGGCTACCGTCCGCGGGCTCGGTCTGCGCCGCATGCACCATACGGTCGAGCTTGAGGACACGCCGGCAATTCGCGGCATGATCAACAAGGTCAGCTATCTGGTACGGGTCGAGCAGGCCTGACCCGTCAAACTGTTTCGAAGGAAAGATTCAATATGAAACTCAATAGCGTTCAGCCAGCCGAAGGCAGCCGCAAGGCTCGCAAGCGCGTTGGCCGAGGAATTGGCTCGGGTCTGGGTAAAACCGGCGGTCGTGGTCACAAGGGCCAGAAGGCGCGCTCGGGCGGCCAGACCAAAGTGGGTTTCGAAGGCGGGCAGATGCCGCTCCAGCGGCGGCTGCCGAAAGTTGGCTTTCGCACCGACGTCAATCGGCACACCGCCGAAGTCCGTCTGTATCAGCTGAACAATATCCAGGCCGATTCGGTTGACCTGGAAGTTCTCAAGAGCGCCGGGATCGTATCCAATGGCACGCGCAAGGTGCGCATCATTGCCAAGGGCGACGTCGAGCGTGCGCTGACGGTCAAGGGCCTGCACGTTACCGCCGGCGCGACCAAGGCGATTGAAGCCGCGGGCGGGAAGGTCGAATAATGGCTGCCAGCGGCTCGGACATGGCTGGAATGCTCGGAGGAATCGGGCGCCTGAAGGAACTCAGGCAACGCCTGTTCCTGGTGCTGGTTGCGTTGCTGGTTTTCCGGTTCGGGACATTTATCCCGGTGCCCGGGATCAACCCGGTCGCGCTGGTCGATCTCATGGATATGACCAGCGGTACGATCGTCGACATCTTCAACATGTTCTCCGGCGGCGCGCTGGGTCGCTTCTCGATTTTTGCCCTCGGGGTGATGCCGTATATTTCCGCGGCGATCATAATGCAGCTGATGAGTCATGCCGTGCCGCAGCTCCAGCAGCTGCGCAAGGAAGGCGAATCCGGTCGGCGCAAGATTACCCAGTACACCCGTTATTTCACGGTCGTGCTGGCCGCTTTCCAGTCGTTTGGTGTGGCGCTGGCGCTGCAGAACCAGAGTGCTGGTGCCGGGTTGCCGGTGGTCATCTCACCCGGACCGGGCTTCGTGGTCGCGGCCGTTGTGACGCTGACTGCGGGGACCGTTTTCCTGATGTGGCTGGGTGAGCAGATTACCGAGCGCGGAATCGGTAACGGTATTTCCATTCTGATTTTCGCCGGCATCGTGGCCGAACTGCCATCTGCCGTGGGCGCGACCCTCGAGCTGGTCAACACCGGGCAGCTCGGCATTACTACCGCTACCTTCCTGCTGGTCATGGCGCTGGCGGTCACGGCTTTCGTGGTGTTCGTCGAGCGCGGGCAACGCCGGATCACGGTCAACTATGCCCAGCGTCAGGGGCGGCGGGCCTACAAGAGCCAGTCCACGCATCTACCGCTGAAGGTCAATATGTCGGGCGTGATCCCGGCGATTTTTGCCTCCAGCCTGGTGCTGTTCCCGGCCACGATTTCGACTTGGTTCGGGCAGGCTGATGGTGTTTCCTGGCTCCAGCTGGTCTCCGAGCAACTGCGGCCGGGTCAGCCGGTCTACATCATGCTGTTTGGCGGCATGGTCGCGTTTTTCTGCTTCTTCTACACCGCGATCGTGTTCAACTCGCGTGAGACGGCCGACAATCTGAAAAAGTCCGGCGCCTTCATTCCCGGTATTCGTCCCGGCCGGCAGACCGCCGAGTACATCGACTATGTGCTCACGCGCCTGACCACCGTTGGTGCGATCTACCTGGTTGCCGTGTGCCTTTTGCCGGAGTTCCTGATCATGCGCTGGAACGTTCCGTTCTACTTTGGGGGCACTTCGCTGCTCATCATCGTGGTCGTGACCATGGACTTCATGTCGCAACTTCAGGCCCATCTGATGTCGCATCAGTACGACAGCCTGTTGAAGAAATCAAATCTGAAGAATTACGGCCGGTCCGGCGTGGTTCGCCGGTAAGCCCCGAGAGATCCCAGGGATTGGAGAAACAAGATGAAGGTTCAGGCCTCGGTCAAGAAAATTTGCCGAAACTGCAAGATCGTTCGCCGCCAGGGCGTGGTGTACGTGATCTGCAGCGATCCGAAGCACAAGCAGCGCCAGGGCTGACGGCCCAGCGTTCGGGCTTGTTAAATAACGCTCAAACGGCTATAATTGCTGGTTTGCGCTAATCCAGCGTAGCAGAAGTTTTACGGAGAACAAAATGGCTCGTATCGCAGGTGTCAATCTGCCCGTGCAAAAGCACATTTGGGTCGCCTTGACCCAGATTTACGGCATTGGTCGTACCACTGCCCTGAAGATTTGCGAGGTGACCGAGGTCGCCCCGGATACCAAGGTCCGGGATCTGACCGAAGCCGAGCAAGAGAAGATTCGTCAGCAGATCGGGAGTCTTTCGGTCGAAGGCGACCTGCGGCGTGAAGTCGGCATGAATATCAAGCGGCTGATGGACCTGGGCTGCTATCGCGGCCTGCGTCATCGCCGCGGCCTGCCGGTTCGCGGGCAACGTACGCGCACCAACGCCCGGACCCGAAAGGGCCCGCGCCGTCCGATTCGTTAAAGGTAGAAATTAATGGCTAAACAGACTGCCAAGGGCAAGAAAAAGGTCAAGAAGGTGATTGTCGACGGCATTGCTCACGTGCATGCTTCGTTCAACAACACCATCATCACCATTTCCGACCGTCAGGGTAATGCGCTTGCGTGGGCGACCAGTGGGGGCTCCGGTTTTCGGGGTTCGCGCAAGTCGACCCCTTTTGCCGCTCAGGTGGCCGCTGATAACGCGGGACGCACCGCCCAGGAATACGGCATGAAGAACCTCGAGGTTCGGGTCAATGGGCCCGGGCCGGGTCGCGAGTCTTCGGTGCGCTCTCTCAATGCCGCCGGTTTCAAGATCACCAACATCATCGACGTCACGCCGATTCCGCACAACGGCTGCCGTCCACCCAAGAAGCGCCGCGTCTGACGGCGGTTGAAAGGCGAGTAGAGAATTATGGCTAGATATATCGGACCCACCTGCAAGCTCGCACGCCGCGAGGGCATGGACCTGAATCTCAAGAGCCCGGCCCGCGGTCTGGACTCGAAGTGCAAACTGAACCAGCCGCCCGGGCAGCACGGCGATAGCCGTCG
>CAYQJJ010000070.1:0-11862 GCA_964417745.1 uncultured Wenzhouxiangella sp. | reverse complement strand
CTGAGTGCAAGCCGTCAGGCTTGCGCGAGTTATGACGGTTCCCGCCCGGTCCGAGCACTGGAGGGCATCGAGGACTGCCGCAAGGCAGTACTCGACAAATCATCGAGCCCCACCCGGCGGGCCCCGAGCCGACCCCGAGCACTACAGGGAATCGAGCGCCGTGTAGCGGCCCCCGACCAACCACCGCCCCCCGGGTCCAGGGCCCCAGCCCGCCCCCCAATGCCTGTTAGCAACAACCACGCCGCTTTGGATTCCGCCAGCCGGGCCTTATACTCCGCGGCTGAGTGACAAAAACTCCGCCGCGTCGAAGCCGACGTGACCGTCCATCCGTGCATGGCCTGTGCCATGCCATCGGCCTGAACCGATCCGGCCTGAATTCGCGCGATGCTGTTCAACTCCCAGATCTTCATTTTGCTGTTTCTGCCGCTGGTCTGGTTCGGCTTCGACCAGCTGCGCCGACACAGCCAGGATTCGCGGGGTTTTCTGAGCTGGCTGCTGCTGTCCTCGATCATCTTCTTTATCTGGTGGGACCCGCGCGACCTGCCGATCCTGCTCGGCTCGATTCTCGGCAACTACCTGATCGCCCGCGTGCTGGGCCGTCATCCGGGCCACCCGCCGCGCTACGTGCTGGGGCTGGGCATTACCGCCAACCTGTCGCTGCTGGGCTGGTTCAAGTA
This sequence comes from uncultured Wenzhouxiangella sp., assembly GCA_964417745.1. Lineage (GTDB taxonomy): Bacteria > Pseudomonadota > Gammaproteobacteria > Xanthomonadales > Wenzhouxiangellaceae > Wenzhouxiangella. The sequence continues at coordinate 11,185 of CAYQJJ010000070.1, read as the reverse complement.
TCGCGGCATGGCCGCCGAGACCCTCAACGAGTTCGGTGCGGGTCTGAGCGTGCCCGAGGTGGTCCTGCCGCTGGCGATCTCGTTTTTCACCTTCCAGCAGATCGCCTACCTGATCGACGTCTCGCGCGGGCTCAAGCCGGAGCGCTCGCTGCTGCGCTACGCGGTCTTCGTCAGCTTCTTCCCGCAGCTCATCGCCGGGCCAATCGTTCACTGGCGCGAGATGATGCCGGCCTTCGACCGCGTCCAGCAGCGTGACCGGATGTCGGACCTGGCGATCGGCCTGTCGGTGTTCGCCATCGGCCTGGCCAAGAAGGTACTGATCGCCGATTCGCTCGCGCCCATCGCCGATGGCGTGTTCGATGCCACCGAACGCGGCCCGATTCCCGACTCGCCGGATGCCTGGCTGGCGATGTTCGCCTATGGCCTGCAACTGTATTTTGATTTTTCGGCCTACTCCGACATGGCGCTGGGTATTGCCCGCATGCTCGGTATCGACCTGCCGGTCAACTTTCTCTCGCCTTACCGCGCGCGCAATATCGCCGAGTTCTGGCGACGCTGGCATATCACCCTGTCGCGCTTTCTCAAGGACTACCTCTACATCCCGCTCGGCGGGAACCGCCGGGGACGCCTGATTACCTACCGCAACCTGTTGATCACCATGGCCCTTGGCGGGCTCTGGCACGGCGCCCAGTGGACCTTTCTGGCCTGGGGGCTGTGGCATGGCCTGGGGCTGGCACTGCATCGCCTGTGGCGCGCCTGCTGGCCGCCTGGGCCGTCGCCAGGCCTGGTCCGGCGCAGGCTGGGGCGAGTCCTGGGCATTGCCGCAACATTCCTGTTCGTCTCGCTCGGCTGGGTGCTGTTCCGCTCGGCCGATTTCCCGACCGCCATGCGCATGTTCTCGGCCCTGGTCAGCGCACCGAACGACCTGGCCGCGTGGGTCGGCGCCAATCGCGATTCCCTGCTGTGGGTCGGTGGTGCCGCCGCGCTGGCCATGCTGGCGCCGAATACGGCGCAGATTTTCTCGAAATACCGTCTCGGGCTGTGGCCCGAGGGGGCCTGGCGCGAGCTCGGGTCGGGGCCGCTCAATTTCCGGCCGCATCCGGCCTGGGCGATGTACGTGGTCGTGTTGCTGGTCGTCTCGCTGCTCTCCCTGAGCCGCGAGACGGTATTTTTGTATTTCCAATTCTAAACCCGGCTAAAAACCGCTGATGTCCACTCAAGCCGAAAACCAGACTTCGACCGAGTATGCACCGGCACCGACCGCACGGGTCGTCGTACCCGGTGCGCGCCGCTACGTCGCGCTGACGCTGGCGCTCGCGCTGGTGGCACTGGCGGCAGTCATGGGTTTCAACTTCGTGGTCGACCCGTTGCAGGTCTACCGCCAGGCGTTCTACCCGCCGCATTTTTCGGTCAACCAGCGTTACCAGAACCCCGGCCTGGCGCGCAATTACACCGAGCCCCTGATCATCATCGGCACCTCGCACACCGAAAACTGGCTGCCGGCCGATGCCGAGGCGGCGTTCGGCAAGCCGGCACTCAAGCTGTCGGTGGCCGGGTCCGGGCTGTTCGAGCAGGGGCGCCTGACCGACCTGGCCATCGAGACCGGCCGGGTCGAGCGCGTGCTTTGGGGGGTGGATCATGGCGCGACCCTGTGGCTTGATGAACCGACCGATGAATTCGGGCGCTTTCCGCATTTTCTGTACGGCCCGCTGTGGCGCAGCGTCGTGCCCTACCTGGTCTCGATCGATACCCTGTCACGCTCGATCGAGGCGATTACCGAGCCCCCCGCGCGCGGGCTTGCCGAGCTCAATGCCTGGTACGACTCCGTCGAGTTCGGCCGCGACCGGCTCGAGCATGCCTGGGAGCAGATGGGGCTTCGCTGGGACGACGAGCTCTACGCCTTCTACCAGGCCCGGGTGCCGCGCTGGCACACCGTAGAACAGTTGATGGAAGACCAGATGCGCTCGCGTATCGCTGCCAGCCCGGAGGTCGATTTCGACCTGGTGTTCATGCCGTACTCGGTCTACGAATATGTCAATGACTTCCGGGTCGACCACGAACGCTTCTTCCAGCGCCTGCTGCTCAAACGCCAGGTTTCGGACTGGGCCCGGAGCCACGACAACCTGGCCGTGTGGGACTTCCAGACCCGCCGTGAATGGGTTTTCGATGCCTCGCGCTATTCGGACCTGGCGCACTTCAATCTCGAGACCTCGCAGGCCATGCTCGACGACATTGCCGAGGCCGATACGCCCTGGCCGGTCGCCTCGAGCCGGACCCAGGTGCAGATGGTGGTCGAAAAAATGGATGCCCTGTGTACGCTCGAAGATGAGGAAGCGCGCGAACACTGGTGCCCGACCCGGGTCTGGTGCGGCCGGGCGCGGCTGCACCACTGGCTCGCCGGTGGCGCTGATCCGGGGCAGTTACTCGATGCCGCCTGGCTGAAATGCGCCGGCGAGCCGAAGCACCGCCAGCGCCGGCGCGAAGAAGAACGGGATTCGTCCCTGCCGGTCCAGCCCCGGCCGGCCGCACCGGGGACACCGGAGCCCGGGTGAGCCGTGGCTCTTTGTTCGAAGGCTACCAACAACCGCACTGGACTCCGGCCGGTCAGTTGATAAACTTGCAAGGTTAACCTTGGGACCCGCGCCGATGAGCGAACCACCCGAAATGGAATTTACCGGCGAGCGTTTCACGCCCGAGTGTGTGCGCGAGATGGCCTATGAGCACTGGCATCGCTACGCCTGGGCCGCCGAGCTGGTGGTCGGCAAGCAGGTACTCGATGCCGCCTGCGGCGAAGGCTACGGCGCGCGCATCCTCGCCGACCGGGCCGACTCGGTCATTGGCGTCGATGTCGACACGGCCACCATCGAGCACGCCCGTACGCGCTACCGCCACCCCGGTCTGCGCTTTGAAGCCGCCGATTGCACCCGCCTGCCGCTTGCCGACGATTCGGTCGATGTCGTGGTCTCATTCGAGACCCTCGAGCATCTCGTCGAGCACGATGTTCTGCTTGCCGAGTTCCGGCGCGTGCTGCGGCCACAAGGATTTCTCGTGCTGTCTTCGCCCGACAAGCGCGCCTACAGCGACGAGACTGGCTACGACAACCCGTTTCACCTGCGCGAGCTCTACCGTGACGAACTCGAAGCCCTGCTGGCACGCCATTTTCCGGCCTTTCGCCTGTTCGGACAGAAGCTGATGTTTGTCTCCGCCCTGTGGCCGCTCGAAGGGCAGGGCGAGGTGAGCTGGCTGACCCACGAGGCCGACTCGATTACCGCCACGCCGCAGCCCGGACTGGCACCACTGTATTTTCTCGCGCTGGCCGCGGCCGATGCGTCGAACCTGCCGGCAACGCCGGCGGCATCGCTGTACGGTGATCGTGAGGAGTCGGTTTACGCCCACTACAACGACGAGGTTCGCAAGCACATCCGTGCCGGCCATCTGCTGGCAGAACGCGACCGCGAAATTGCCGAATTGCGCGCGCGCCTGGACGCGGCCGAATGAGGCCCGATCCCGCGCCGGAGATTGAACAGACCCCGGTCAAGCTGCCCAACTCGGCGCTTGGTCGGGTGACCGTGATCATGGTCAACTACAACTCCGGGCCCTGGCTGGCGCGCAGCCTGCGCGCGCTCAAGGGTGAGAGTGCCCGCTTTCCCGTAACCCGCATCCTCGACAACGCCTCCGACGACGGCAGCCTCGAGCAGGTGCCGCAGCTCCCGGGGCTGGAGATCGAGCGCTCGCCGGTCAACCTCGGCTTCGGGCGCGGCATCAACCGGCTGCTTGAGCGCGTCGATACCGAGTTTGCCCTGATCCTCAACCCCGATTGCCTGCTGGTGCCCGAGGGACTCAAGGCGCTGATTGCCGAGATGGATGCCCACCCCGAGGCCGGCATGGTCTCCGGGCGCATCTTCGACATGAGTGGCAACGAACAGCGCGGCAGCCGGCGCCAGCTTCCCGGGCCGAAGCGCGTGCTCAACGAGATCTTCCGTTTTCGCGGTGGCAACGGAATCGATCTGACCCACATGCCGCCGCCGCGCGGCGCACTGGCTGTCGAGGCGGTCTCCGGGGCCTGCATGCTGGTGCGCCGCGAGGCAGTCGCGGCGATCGGCGGCTTCGACGATCGTTTCCCGATGCATTTCGAGGATCTGGATCTGATGGCCCGGCTCCAGCGCGCGGGCTGGCGGATCCGGCTGGTGCCCGACGTGGCGATTTCTCATGCCGGGGGCATCTCCTCGCGCTCGCGCCCGGTACACGTCATGCTCAACAAGCACCGCGGGCTGTGGCGTTATCTCAACAAGCACTGCCACGATCGCTGGCCGCTCTGGAGCCGGCCGTTGTGGCTGGTGGCGATCTTCCTGCACGCTGCCTTGATGGCGCCGCTGCTGTGGCTGCGACAGACCGACTAGACCACGACCTGCCGGTGCTGGTGCTCGGGGCGAGCAGCCCGGTCGGCCAGTTCCTGCTCAACCGCCTCGATGGCCAGGGCATCTGGCTGATGGCGGTCTCGCGCCGCCCGCCGCCGACCGCCATGGCGCACGTTGTCGGCCTGCAGCACGACCTCGACCAGGGCCCGGCCAATGCCGAAACCTCGGTCCTGATCAGCCTCGGCCCGCTCAAGCACGCGCTGGCCCAGGCCGAGCACATGCCGCGCGTTGGAAGGGTCATCGCGCTGAGCTCGGCCAGCACCTGCTTCAAGCTCGACTCGACCGAGCCGGCCGAGCGCTCACTGATCCAGGGCCTGGTCGAGACCGAGCAGCGCCTCGAAGCCCTTTGCGAACGGCGTGGTATCGCCCTGACCCTGCTCAAGCCGACGCTGATTTATGGATCCGGGCGCGATGCAAACGTGGCCCGGCTGAGCGGGCTGATGCAGCGCCTGCGGCTGGTCCCCTACTGCGGGCGAGGGCTGCGCCAGCCGGTCCATGCCGACGACCTGGCGCGGCTGATCGTCGACTGCATTCGACTCGGGCGGGCATCCGCTGGGGTCTGGCTGCTGGGGGGTGGCGAGACGCTGAACTATCCGGCCATGCTCAGGCGCATTGCCAGCGCCAGCGGCCGACCGGCCCGGCTGTTGCCGGTGCCGCTATCGCTGGTCAGGCTGGCGCTGGCCGGGGCGCATCGGCTGGGCCGGCTACGCGATATCCATGGTGCAATGCTGGCGCGCCAGCGGGTCGATCTGGTGGTCGACGATCAGCCGGCGCGCGAACGGCTGGGGTGGGACCCCAGGCCGTTTCGGCCCTGATCGAATGGTCAGCGACTGCGCCGGTTCTGTGCCCGCTCGATGATTTCCTCGCCGGTCAGGCCGTCGAACTGCTCGTAGAACGCTGCCAGGTCACGACCGGTCATCGAGTAGGTCTCAAGGTAGCGAAGCGCCGAGTCGATATTCCCGTACTGCTGGGCCGAAGATTCGCTGGCGATCAGCTCCAGACTCTGCAGAAAGGCATCCGGGCTGGAGCCGTCGATGATCATGGTCGGCCCGTAGCTGTCGGAGTCGAGCTGGCCTTCGAGCCGGGGCAACTCTCGTGAGGGATCGATGCCGTCGGTATCGATGGTCGACTGTTCGGGCTCGGCTGGGCGTTCCGGGCGGTCCTCGCGCCGGCGTACCTCGCGGCGGGCTTCCGGCTCGGGCTCGGTCTGTGGCTCGGGCGCGGACTCGGCGGCCGCCTGCTCGTCGACGGGTGCTTCGGGCTCGGGGTCGGACTGGCAGGCGGCCAGCGCGCCAGCGGCGATCAGCAAAAGAAGTATCTGGATCGATTTCATGGCTCGTTTCACTCTGTTCATTGGTGGGTGAGTCGTCAGGCTTGGAGTCCGATTTGCCGGCGGCAGTTCCCCGCAGCGGCGCCGCGGGCCGGTCAGCCCTTGAGTTTCTTGTATTTCAGCCGCCGTGGCCCGGCCTGGTCACCCATGCGGCGTTTGAAGTCCTTGTCGTAGTCGGAGAAGTTGCCCTCGAACCACTCGACGTGCGAATTGCCCTCGAAGGCCAGCACGTGGGTGGCCACGCGGTCGAGAAACCAGCGGTCGTGGGAGATCACCAGGGCGCAGCCGGGGAAGGCCAGCAGCCCTTCTTCGAGCGCGCGCAGGGTCTCGACGTCAAGGTCGTTGGTCGGCTCATCGAGCATCAGCACGTTGCCGCCACGCTTGAGCACCTTGGCCAGGTGGACGCGGTTGCGTTCGCCGCCCGAAAGCTGGCCGACGCGTTTTTGCTGCTCTGCGCCCTTGAAATTGAAGCGGCTGGCATAGGCGCGCGCGGCAATACGGTAGTTGCCGACCACGATCTCGTCGGCACCGTCGGAAATTTCGTCCCACACCTGGCGCTCGTCGTCGAGGCTGTCGCGGCGCTGGTCGACATAGGCCAGCTCGACCGTGTCGCCGACCCGGACTTCGCCGGAGTCCGGCTGCTCGGTGCCGGCGATCATGTTGAACAGGGTGGTCTTGCCGGCGCCGTTGCCGCCGATGATGCCGACGATCGCACCGGGCGGGATCTTGAAGCTCAGATCCTCGATCAGCAATTCATTTCCGAAGCCCTTCGAGACGTGCTCGGCCTCGATGACCGCATCGCCCAGGCGCGGGCCCGGCGGAATGTAGATCTGGCGGGTCTCGTTGCGGCTCTGGAATTCCTTCGACTGGAGCTCCTCGAACTGCTTGAGGCGCGCCTTGGACTTGGCCTGGCGGCCCTTCGGGTTGGTGCGCACCCACTCGAGCTCGGACTTGATGGTCTTCTGGCGGGCCTGCTCCTGCTTTTCCTCGACGGCCAGCCGGGCCTCTTTCTGCTCCAGCCAGGAGGTGTAGTTGCCCTGGAAGGGGATGCCGTGGCCGCGGTCCATTTCCAGGATCCAGCCGGCGACGTTGTCGAGGAAGTAGCGGTCATGGGTCACCGCCATGACGGTGCCGGGGAAGTCGTGCAGGAAGCGTTCGAGCCAGGCCACCGATTCGGCGTCGAGGTGGTTGGTGGGCTCGTCGAGCAGCAGCATGTCGGGCTGTGACAGCAGCAGGCGGCACAGCGCCACGCGCCGCCGCTCGCCACCGGAGAGCAGCTTGATCTCCGAGTCCCAGGGCGGCAGGCGCAGCGCCTCGGCCGCGACCTCCATGGTGCGATCGATCTCCCAGCCACCGCTGGCATCGAGCTTGTCCTGCAGCTCGGCCTGTTCGGCGAGCAGCTCGGTCATCTCCTCGTCTTCCATCGGCTCGGCGAAGCGGTCGGAAATGGCATTGAAGCGGTCGAGCAGTTCCTTGACCTCGCCAAGGCCCTGCATGACGGCCTCGTGGACGGTGGTGTCCTCGGGCAATTCGGGTTCCTGCGGCAGGTAGCCGATGCGGATACCCGGCTGCGGCCGCGCCTCGCCGTCGAATTCCTTGTCCTCACCGGCCATGATGCGCAGCACCGTCGACTTGCCGGCGCCGTTGAGCCCCAGCACGCCGATCTTGGCGCCGGGAAAGAACGACAGCGAAACGTCCTTGATCAGGGTCCGGTTGGGGGGCACGGTCTTGGTGACCTGGTGCATGGTGTAGACGTACTGGCTCATGAGAAGATCCGGTCTGGCCTGAATAGGGGAGGTAGATGGGGATTGTAGCCGTTGGGGAAAAGGTCGGGTGGGGGAAAGGTGAGGCGTGAGGCGTGAGGCGGGAGGCGAAAGAAAGCCCGTAACCACCTTTTCCTTGATCCTTGATCCTTGATCCTTGATCCTTGGCGCCTGATTCCCGGAAACCCATCTCGAATATGAAAATCCTGGTCACCGGCGGTGGTGGTTTTCTCGGCCAGGCCATCGCCCGGCAGCTCATCGAGCGTGGCGATTCGGTCACCGTGCTCAATCGCTCCGCCTATCCCGATCTCGAAGCGCTGGGCGTGGTCTGTCATTGCGGCGATATCGCCGACGCCGGGGCGGTCAGCGCTGCCGCGGCGGGCTGTGAGGCGGTCATACACGTCGCCGCAAAGGCCGGCCCGGGCCTTTACGCGCCGGACTTCGAGCGGGCCAACGTCGTCGGCACTGAAAATGTTCTGGCTGCCTGCCGGTCGCTCGGCATCCCCCGGCTGGTGCATACCTCGTCGCCGAGCGTGGTCCACACCGGCGGTGATATCGAAAATGGTGATGAGTCGCTGGCCCGTGCCGAGCACTTCCAGGCCCCGTATCCCGAAACCAAGGCGCGCGCCGAGCGCGCCGTGCTGGCCGCCAATGGCGCCGCGCTCAAGACCTGCGCGCTGCGCCCGCACCTGATCTGGGGGCCGGGCGACAACCAGCTGCTGCCGCGCCTGATCGAGAAGAACCGCGCTGGCCGCCTGCGCCTGCCGGCACCCGAAAAGCGAATCGATACGGTCTACATCGAGAATGCCGCCAGGGCCCATGTGCTGGCGCTGGACAACCTCTGCGGCCCGGCCAGTGCTGCCGGCAAGGCGTATTTCATTTCCAACGGGGAGCCGCTGGCCAACGGCGAGATCATTGCCCGCCTGCTCGAGGCGGCCGGCGAGGCCCCGGCCATCAGGCCGGTGCCGTATCGCCTCGCGATGGCTGCGGCAGGCACGGTGGAAGGATTGTGGCGCGCGACGCGTCGCCGTTCCGACCCGCCGCTGTCGCGCTTCGTGGTCGAGCACCTCGCCACGGCTCATTACTACGATCTGACCAATGCCCGCCGCGACCTCGGCTACGAGCCGACCATCAGCATCGACGAGGGCCTGCGGCGACTGGCCGAAGACTACGCCCGAGCCGGTTGATCGGTCAGGGCTGGAGGGTTGCCTGAATCTGTGCGGTGAGGATCCATAGCCCGACGAGCAAAAACAGCAGGCTGGCCAGCCAGTGGCACAACAGGTCGGGAATCCGCCGCTGGAGCTTGTAGCCGAGCCAGATGACGGGCAGGTTGACCGCGATCCCCCCGGCGGCCGCACCGAGCCCGACCAGCCAGGTCGGCTCCAGAGCAATCGAAAGGCCGACCGTGGCCAGCTGGCTCTTGTCGCCGAACTCGAGCAGGCAGAACACCATCAGCGCGGTCAGGAATGCGTTGCGTTTTTTCGGCACGGCTTCGACTTCGCTTTCGCTGTGGCCGCGCGAGCGAGCCATCCACAGGGCCATGCCGACAAAGCCGATGCCGACTGCCCAGTTCATGGTCCGGTCGGGCAGAAAGCGGTCCAGTGCCGCGCCGGTGAAGGCGGCCAGCGAATGCATGAGCAGCAGCGCGATCACCATGCCGGCGGCAACTGCCAGCGGGCGGCGGGTCCGGTTGGCGAGCACCAGCGCCAGTAACTGGGTCTTGTCGCCCAGCTCGGCCATGCCGATGACCGCCATTGCGATGAAAAACGGCTCCATGGTCTCTCGGCTTCAAGGCCGGCGCAGGCGGGTGAGCAGGCGCTCCAGGCGCGAGCGGTGCAGGTAGGCCTGATCGTGCCGGGCGATGCCGGTGTATCCCCCGTACTTGAGTTTGACCCAGGCATTGAGGTCGGTCTGGCACATGAAGCGGAACAGGCGGCGGTTGACGGGGTGGCGCCCGCGCTTTTCGACGACCGCCGCCCCGAGGTCGAGAATGACCGGGGTCTCGTCGGTCGCGACGAGCAGATTGTCCTTGCGCTTGAGGTCACCGTGGGCCACGCCGCGGGCGTGCATTGCCTGGATGGTCTCTAGCAGGCGCGCGAAAAACCGGTCGCGATCGCCGATCTCGGCCTTGCGCATCGGCCGGCCCGTGACGAAGTCGAGTACCAGAAAGCGGCGCTCGAACAATCCGTGGCAATGCGCCAGCCCGGGCAGACCGGCCAGTCGGCAATAGGCGGCGTGCTCGCGTTCAAGGGTCTTGCGGCGGGCCCAGCGGCTCAGCCCGCGGCCGCTGGGTGTCTTGATGGCCAGGTCCAGATCCTCGCGGGTAAAGCGGCGGACCTCGCCCTGGTTGCTTTTACCGAGTGGCTGCCCGTCGTCGAACGACAGCGATGCCATCAGTGCCGCGACACGCGGGTCCGTTTGCAGCGCTGGGCCGGCGGAGCTCATGGCCTGCATGATAGCCGAGGATCGGCGCGCGAATTCTGGCAAAATAGCAGGTTGGGTGACTCGAAAACCCGTACCGGGGTCCCCATTGAACGTTGCATTCGGCCACGCGCCGCCACACGCAAGAGAATGAGTCATGCCGATTTACGAATATCGCTGCCAGGATTGCGGCCACGAGCTCGAGAAGCTGCAGAAGATGTCGGATGCACCGCTGGTCGAATGTCCGGCCTGCGGCAAGGCCGCGCTGAAAAAGCTGGTCTCGGCGGCCGCGTTCCGCCTCAAGGGCGGCGGCTGGTACGAGACCGACTTCAAGAAAGACGGCAAGCGCAATCTCGCCGGCGATACCGAGGGCTCGAAGTCCGACGCCGGGAGCGATTCCTCGGGGCCCGACAAATCCGGCACCAAGGCACCCGAAAAGTCGTCCGGCGGGAAGTCGGATGGCAAGTCGAGCAGCGACAGCAAACCAGCCAGCGCCGACAAGGTCGCCTGAGCCGGCAGGTCTCGACCAGCAACAGCGTGGCCCACCAGCACCCTCGCTGTGTGTCCCCCTGGGCCCTTAATCCTTAACCCTTAACCCTGATGTATTCCCATGCGCACCCATCTTTGCGGCTCAGTCAACGAAACCCTCGACGGCCAGACCCTGACGCTGTGCGGCTGGGTTGGCCGTGCCCGTGACCTCGGCGGCCTGATTTTCATCGGCCTGCGCGACCACGCCGGCATCCTGCAGGTGGTGGTCGAGCCCGACAACACCACTGCCTTCGCCGAGGCCGAGAAGCTGCGCAATGAGTTCTGCGTGCGCGTGACCGGCCGGGTGCGGATGCGCCCGGAGAGCCAGTGGAACGCCGACATGGCCACCGGCAAGGTCGAACTGGTGGCCGACACGCTCGAGATCCTGAGCGCCAGCGCACCGCTGCCGTTGCTGATGAACGACGACGACGGCGAGGAAGTGCGGCTGAAGTACCGCTATCTCGATCTGCGCCGCGAGCGCATGCAGCGCAACCTGCGCCTGCGTTCGGCACTCAACGCCGCCATCCGCGGCTTTCTGGCCGGGCATGATTTCGTCGATGTCGAGACCCCGATCCTGACCCGCGCCACCCCGGAAGGTGCGCGTGACTATCTCGTGCCCAGCCGGGTCCAGGCCGGGCGCTTCTTCGCGCTGCCGCAGTCGCCGCAGATCTTCAAGCAGCTGCTGATGATGGGCGGCATGGACCGCTACTACCAGATCGCGCGCT
>CAYQJJ010000069.1:2734-11957 GCA_964417745.1 uncultured Wenzhouxiangella sp. | reverse complement strand
AAGCCTGGTGCGGCGCGCCGCCAGCCGCTCCCGCGATGGTGAGAGCGTGCCCGATAGCCTCAACCGCAGCATCGAGCAGGCCCGGGCCGAAGTCCGCCGCCTGCGCCAGGCCCTGCGCGACCTCGACGAGCGCGAGCAGTCCCTGCGTGAGCGCTACGCCAACCAGCTCGAACGTTACCTCGAGCTGACCGGCGAGGACGGCTGAGTGTCGGCCGTTTGATCGCGGGGCGCCCTGGTGTTCACTCGTTGCCCATCCTGCCAGACCGCGTTCGCGTTGACCGCCGATGAACTGGCCAGCGCGGCCGGGACAGTGCGCTGCGGCAACTGCGGCAAGACCTACAGTGCCCTGACCCAGCTTTTCGACGACCTGCCCGAACTCGATCAGTCGCCGGTGCCCGCCTCGGGCCTGCCGCCGCTGCTGGAAGATGTCCAGGCACGCCAATCGGAATTGCCGATCAACGAACCCGTCGCGGCCAGCCCGGAGTCGGTCTCGCCGATTTTTCCCGACCCCGACAATCGGATCGACGACGGCTCGGGCGAGCGGCGGCGGGACCAACTCTGGGGGCTGGCCGCCGGCGTGCTCGCGCTGGCCTGCCTGGGGCAGCTGATCGCGCTGTGGCAGACCCCGGGCTCGGCGCTGGCCCGCCTGGCCGGCGACGGCGGCACCCGGGTCGAAGCGCCTGCGGCTTCCGAGGCCATCCAGATCGCCTCGCGCGATATGCACCGCCACCCCACGCTCGACGATGCCATCATCATCAGCGTGACCCTCAAGAACCAGTCCGAGCAGGCAATCGCCTACCCGGTCATCGACGTGCGCCTGTTCGACCCCAGCCAGCAGGTGCTCGGGGCCCGGCGCCTGGGACCGGAAGACTACCTGTCCGACAGCGACCGCATCGAGCGCGGCATGGCGCCGGGCCTGGTCATGCCGGTGATTCTCGAATTCGTGGTCGGCACCACCGAGCCCTCGGGCTTCGATTTCCGCTTCCACTGATTGCTGAGCAGCTGCCTTTTGACCTTTCCGGGCGCTTCAAAGCGCCCGCCGGGCCGGGCGGCTGTGCTATCTTAGCGGGTCATCTCTGGGCTGCCGCCAGGTAGCCGCCGGGCCTCAGTAGGGAGTGGCGTGAACGATCAATCTTCAAACAACGGTGTCTGTCTCCACCAGTTCATCCGCAATGTCGTCGAGCAGTACCTTGATGACATGCAATCGACGCCCCCCGACGACCTGCACCAGGTCATCCTCGCGGAAGTCGAGCGACCGCTGATCCAGGCGGTTCTGGAACATACCGAGGGCAATCAGTCGCGGGCTGCTCACCTGCTCGGGATCACCCGAACCACCCTGCGCTCGCGCATCCAACGCTACCAACTCGACCAGCAATGACCCAGAAACCCGCCCGCTCGGCGTTACTGAGCGTTTCCGACAAGACCGGCCTGATCGAGCTGGGCCAGGCGCTGGCCGCGGCCGGCTGGCAGCTCCTGAGCACCGGCGGGACGGCCCGGGCGCTGCGCGAGGCCGGTATCGAGGTCACGGCGGTCTCCGACCATACCGGCTACCCCGAAATCATGGGCGGGCGAGTCAAGACGCTCCATCCGACCATCCACGGGGGCATCCTCGGGCGCAATGGCATCGATGAGGCGGTCATGGCCGAGCAGGGCATCGCGCCGATCGATCTGGTGGTAGTCAATCTCTACCCGTTTGCCGAGACCATTGCGCGCCCTGATTGCAGCCCCGAGGAGGCCATCGAGCAGATCGACATCGGCGGGCCGGCGATGCTGCGCGCGGCCGCCAAGAACCATGCCGACCGTTGCGTGCTCTGCGATCCGGCCGACTATGACGGCCTCGTCGCCGGGCTGCCGGAGCTGCCCTCGCCGGCCGAGCGGCGCCGGCTGGCAATTCGGGCTTTCGCCCACACTGCCCACTACGACGGCCAGATCAGCCAGTACCTGGCCTCGGTAAGCGAGAACACGCCCTCGCCTTCGGTGCTCAACCTGGGCCTGGACCTGATCGCCCCGCTGCGCTACGGCGAAAACCCCCACCAGGCGGCCGGGCTCTATCGCAGCCGCGGTGTCGCCGATCGCGGGCTGGCCGGTACCACGCCGGTACAGGGCAAGCCGCTGTCGTATAACAACCTGCTCGACGCCGACGCCGCGCTGCGTGCGGTGCGCGCGTTCGGCCAGCAGCCGGCTTGCGTGATCGTCAAGCACACCAACCCCTGCGGCGCGGCCGTCGGTGACAACCTGCGCGGCGCCTGGGACAAGGCGCTGGCCTGCGACCCGACCTCGGCATTCGGCGGCATCGTCGCCTTCAGCCAGGCGCTGGATGCCGACCTGGCCGAAGCCCTGACCGAGCGCTTCATGGAAGTCATCATCGCGCCGGAAATCAGCGCCGAGGCGCGTGCGGTGCTGGCGCGCAAGAAGAACCTGCGCGTGCTGTGTCCGGAATCCGACGGTGCCGAGGCGATGGAGATCAAGGCCATTGACGGCGGCTGGCTGGTCCAGCAGCCCGACCCGCCGGCCTCGGAAGATCGCGCGGGTTTCGAAGTGGTCAGCCAGCGCGCGCCCAATGATGCCGAGATGGCCGACCTGGTATTTGCCTGGTCGGTGGTCGCGGCGGTGCGTTCCAACGCCATCGTCTATGCCCGCGACGGGGCCACGCTGGGCATCGGCGCCGGCCAGATGAGCCGGATCGACTCGGCCCGCTTCGGTGCGCTCAAGGCGGGCGAGGCCGGGCTGAGCCTCGAGGGTGCCGCTATGGCCTCCGATGCGTTCTTCCCGTTCGCCGACAGTATCGAATCCGCGGCCGAAAACGGCGTGCGCGCGGTGATCCAGCCGGGCGGCTCGATGCGCGACCAGGAAGTCATCGAGGCCTGCGACCATCACGGTATCGCCATGGTGTTTACCGGCCGGCGGCATTTTCGGCACTGACGGGACTTCCAATCCCGTCCCACCACCCGAACCCGCATTCCGGTCAGTCAGTGCTCGCGGTACAATGCTGCCTGCTTCAAATCGTCCGGAATCCCCAATGAAAATCCTCGTCGTCGGCGGCGGTGGCCGCGAGCATGCGCTGGCCTGGAAGGCCGCCCGGTCAGAAGCAGTCGATGAGGTCCTGGTCGCCCCGGGCAATGCCGGCACCGCGCGCGAGGCCGGGGTTCGCAACGTCGACATCGCCGACGATGATCTCGACGCCCTGGTTTCGCTGGCCGAGCGCGAATCGGTGGCACTGACGATTGTCGGCCCGGAGGCACCGCTGGCCGCCGGCATTGTCGATCGCTTCGAAAGCGCCGGGCTCCAGTGCTTCGGACCGAGCGCGGCGGCTGCCGAACTCGAAGCCTCCAAGGCCTTCGCCAAATCGTTCATGGCCCGGCATGGCATCCCGACCGCCGGCCACGCCGTGGTCGAGAATGTCGATGACGGACTGTCCTATGCCCGCGGTTTCGGCTTTCCGATCGTGCTCAAGGCCGACGGCCTGGCCGCCGGCAAGGGCGTGGTGATCGCCGAGAGCGAGGCCGAGGCGCACGCGACCCTGACCGACATGCTCACCGGCGACGCCTTCGGTTCGGCCGGCCGGCGAGTGGTGGTCGAGGAATTCCTGGTCGGCGAGGAGGCCAGCTTCATCGCCCTGGCCCGCGGCGAGGCGTTCATTCCGCTGGCCACCAGCCAGGACCACAAACGCCGCGACGATGGCGACGGCGGCCCCAACACCGGCGGCATGGGCGCCTATTCGCCCGCGCCCATCGTCAGCGAAGCGCTGCACCAGCAAGTCGTCGACGAGGTCATCCGCCCGACCCTGGCCGGGCTGGCCGCCGACGGGCGGGAATTCACCGGCTTTCTCTACGCCGGGTTGATGATCACGCCCGAAGGCCCGCGCGTGCTCGAGTTCAACGTGCGCTTTGGCGACCCGGAATGCCAACCGATCCTGATGCGCCTCAAGTCCGACCTGGTCGCCGCGCTGCTGGCCATCCTCGACGGGGGCATTGATTCGGTCGAGCTCGACTGGGACCCGCGAACCGCGCTGGGTGTGGTGATGGCCGCCGGCGGCTATCCCGGCAGCTATCGCAAGGGCGACCGGATCGTCGGCCTGGACACCATCGACGACCAGGACATCAAGGTTTTCCACGCCGGAACCCGCCTCGACGACCAGGGCCGGGTCGTGACCAGCGGCGGCCGCGTGCTGTGCGTGACCGCGCTCGGCGACGATGTCGCCAACGCCCGGGCCCGGGCGCTCGAGTGGCTCGCGCAGATCGGTTTTGCCGATGCGTTCTTTCGCAGTGATATCGGCTTCCGGGCCCTGGGCGACGGCTGACTCGATGGAAGACGTATCGCACCTGCTCGACGGACTCAACGAAGCACAGCGCCAGGCCGTCAGCGCCGGCGATTCGCACCTGCTGGTACTGGCCGGGGCCGGCTCGGGCAAGACCCGGGTGCTGGTCCACCGTATCGCCTGGCTGATCCAGGTCCGGCACGTCTCCCCGATGGGCCTGCTGGCGGTGACTTTCACCAACAAGGCAGCCGGCGAGATGCGCTCGCGGGTCGGCGAGTTGCTCAAACTGCGGCCCGACGGGCTGTGGATCGGAACCTTCCACGGCATCTGCCACCGCATCCTGCGCATGCATGCCAGCGAGGCCGGGCTGCCGGACACCTTCCAGATTCTTGACTCCGATGATCAGTACCGGCTGATCCGCCGGGTCATTCGTGAGCTCGAGCTCGACGAAGGCGAGTTTCCGGCCCGCCAGATGCAGGGCTTCATCAACAGCCACAAGGACGATGGGCGGCGGCCCGATGCGATCGAGTGTTTCGATAACAGCTACCAGGCCCAGCAGGTCGCAATCTATCGCCATTACCAGGATTACTGCGAGCGCTCCGGACTGGTCGACTTCGCCGAATTGCTGCTGCGCACGCTCGAGCTGCTGCGCGACAACCCGGCGCGCCGGGCCCATTACCAGGAGCGCTTCGGCCATATTCTGATCGACGAGTTCCAGGACACCAACACCCTGCAATACGCGCTGGTGCGCTTGCTGGCCGGCGATCGCAACCGGCTGTTCGTGGTCGGCGACGACGATCAGTCGATCTACGGCTGGCGGGGCGCGCGGGTCGAGAATGTCAGCCACTTCCAGCGCGACTTCTCGCCCGAGGTGGTCCGGCTCGAGCAGAACTACCGCTCCACGGCGACCATTCTCGAGGCCGCCAACCGCGTCATCGACCACAATCCCGAGCGGCTTGGAAAGAACCTCTGGACCGAGGGCGACGAGGGCGAGCGCATCCAGTTGTTCTCGGCCTTCAACGCCGAGGAAGAGGCCGATTTCGTCATCGCCCGGATCCAGGACTGGATCGAACAGGGCGGCCGGGCCGCCGAAACCGCCGTGCTGTATCGATCCAATGCGCAGTCGCGTCTGTTCGAGCAGGCGCTGCTGCGCGAAGACATTCCCTATCGCGTCTACGGCGGCCAGCGCTTCTTCGAGCGCGCCGAGATCAAGGATGCCATGGGCTACCTGCGGCTGGTCCACAACCGCCACGACGACGCCGCTTTCGAACGCGTGGTCAACGTACCCGCGCGCGGCATCGGCCAGCGAACGGTCGCGCTGATCCGCGATCAGGCGCGCTCGACCCAGGGCTCATTGTTCTCGGCCTCGGTCGACCTCGTCAAGGGCAACAGCCTGGCCGCGCGCGCCGGCAACTCGGTGCGCGCGTTCATCGAGTTGATCGAGTCGCTGGGTAACGCCGAGGACGATGCGCCGCTGGGCGTGCTGATGAAGTCGGTCGTCAACGGCTCGGAACTGGCGGCCTGGTATCGCAGCCGCGAGCCCGATGACCGTGCCGAGGCGCGCGAGGAAAACCTGGCCGAACTGGTGCGCGCCGCCGACAGTTTTTCTCAGCCCTACGAGGACGAGCAGGCCGGGCTTTCGCCAATCGCATCGTTTCTGTCTCAGGCCGCGCTCGAGGCCGGCGAACACCAGGGCGAGCGCTGGCAGGACTGCGTACAGCTCATGACACTGCACTCGGCCAAGGGCCTGGAGTTCCCGCTGGTGTTCATGGCCGGCGTCGAGGAGGGTCTGTTTCCGCATCAGAAGTCGATCGAGGACCCGGCCCGCCTGGCCGAGGAGCGGCGCCTGTGCTACGTCGGCATGACCCGGGCCATGGAGCGGCTGACCCTCAGCCACGCCGAGTCGCGCCAGCTCTACGGCCAGACCGGCTTTTCGCGCCCGTCGCGCTTTCTGTCCGAGATCCCCGAGAACCTGGTCGAGCGGCTGCGTCCGGGCACTGCCACGGCACCGGCGCGCGGCGCACCGGCCCCGGTCGACGCCGGCGGGCTCGGTCTGGGCACCCAGGTCCGGCACGAGCGCTTCGGAACCGGCACCGTCATCGGCCTCGAGGGCCAGGGTGACAGCACACGCATCCAGGTCAATTTCGATTCGGCCGGGTCAAAATGGCTGGTACTGGCCTACGCCACCCTGGAAGTTCTGGGGTGACGCCGGTCAGGCTGTGCCACGACCGGCTGGCCGGGTGGAGGCTTGGCGAGGGCCGGCAGCGGGTACTCGCGCTGCACGGCTGGCTCGACAACGCCAACTCCTTCCTCGCCCTGGCCGAGCGCCTGGCCGGTTTTGAACTGGTGGCGCTGGACTTTCCCGGTCACGGCCAGTCCGAGCCGCGCGCGCCGGATTGTCGTTATCACTTCGACGACTACGTCTTCGATGTCAAGGCCGCCGTCGAGGCGCTGGGCTGGGACCGGTTCGCGATCATCGGCCATTCGCTGGGTGGCGCGGTGGCGAGCCTGTTCGCCGCCACTCGACCCGGGTCGGTGACCGCGCTGGCGCTGATCGAAGGTCTCGGGCCCCTGAGCGCAGCGCCCGATCGCACGCTCACCGGCTGGCGCCAGGCGATCGAGCGCAGCCGTCCCCGCGATCGGCGATTTCACCCCGATCTTGCTTCGGCCATCGCGGCGCGGCGGCGCAATTCGGACCTCTCGGAGGGCGCTGCAGCGCAGCTGGCCGAACGCGGTGTGTCGCGAGCCGACGAGGGCTTCTACTGGAGCCATGATCCACGCCTGACCTGGCCTTCTACCCAGCGCTACACCGAGCCGCAGGTTCTCGACCTGCTGGCCGGCATCGAGGCGCCCGTGCTCAGCATCGTGTCCGAACCACCCGGCCGGCTGGTCAGCGGCCCGGTCTGGCAGCGCCGGCTCGCCGCGCTCGGGCGGGTTCGGCAGATCAGCGCGCCGGGCGGCCACCATCTGCACATGCATTCCCCGGCCGATATCGCCCCGTCCATCGAGCACTTTCTCAAGGAGGCCCCGTCGTGAATCAATCCCCGAACCCCCCGCCCAAACCAATCGCCAATCGCGAGCGGCTGATCTTCGCCCTCGACGTTGCCGACGCCCAAAGCGCGCGTTCACTGATCAACACGCTGGGCGATTCGGTGGGTTTCTACAAGATCGGCCTGGAGCTGTTCCTGAGCGGCGATTATTTCGAACTCGCCGCCGAACTCAAGGCCCGGGGCAAGCGCGTGTTTGCCGACCTGAAGCTGTTCGATATCCCGCCGACGGTGGGCCGGGCGGTCGCCCAGCTGGCACGCCACGAAGTCGATTTTCTCACCGTCCACGGCAACGACGCGATGCTCGAGGCAGCGGTGGCCAACCGCGGCAACACCGGCATTCTGGCGGTCACCGCGCTGACCAGCCTCGATCGCGCCGATCTCGATGACCTCGGGTTTGACTGCGACATCGGTTCGCTGGTGCTCTCGCGCGCAAAGCGCGCCCTGGCGCTGGGCTGTACCGGCGTGATTTCCTCCGGACTGGAGGCGCGGGCGCTGCGCGATTCGGTTGACCACGCCCTGGTCGTGGTCTGCCCCGGCATCCGCCCGGTCGACAACATCGACGAGCAAAAACGCACCCTGTCGGCCGCTCGCGCCTTCGAGGCCGGCGCCGATTACATCGTGGTCGGGCGCCCGATCCGCGACGCGGCCGACCCCAAGGCCGCTGCCGAGGGACTACATGCCGAAATAGAGGCCTATTTTTCAGATAGTTAAGAGGCCTAATTCATTTATTTGATTAAACGTTTGTCCGGCGCTAGAATGAGCGCTCGAAGATTGCATGCGGATGTCACTCTTCGGTTCTACATCAACAACTAGACGGCCGTCAGATTCTGTCGGCTTTCCGGCGCTGCCGGATATCAGGCGGGACCCTCGCGGGCCCGCCTTTTTTTGCCCTTGCCGCCCGCACGGCCCACTAGCGCGCGGTTTCCGACCCCGATTGGCGGGGTGCTAGAATGAGCGCTCTTTGCGCCCGACACCCAGCATGTCCGACCCGGCCGGCAGACAATCGATCATGGCGCGTTTGTACCGTTTGTGGCTCGGATTCCTTCGCTGGTTGCTCCATCTCTGGGTGCGCACCACCGTCCTGCCCGAGGACCTGGACGAGCTGGGCATCGACCGCGATCGACCGGTGTTCTACGTGCTCGACACCTATGCCCTGACCTCGTTGCTGATCGCCGACGAGGTGGTTCGGCAACTCGGTTGGCCGCGTCCCATCGACTCGTTTTCAGCCGAATCGGTCGTTCTTCCACGGGCTTACGGGGCCAGTCGTCGTTATCGGGGACTGATCATCCGGCGCCCCCAGCGCCGCCGTCATTCGCTGATGCTCAGCCGGCTGATCGACGGGCTCGACCCCACAAGCCGCGGACAGATCCAGATCGTCCCGGTCAGCGTCATGATCGGCCGCGCACCGGAGACCGAAAACAGCTTCTTCAAGATTCTGTTTTCCGAAAACTGGGACGTCGGCGGGCGGCTTCGGCGGCTGTTCAGCACCCTGTTCAACGGCCGCGCCACCATGGTCCAGATCGGCAAGCCGATCGACCTCCAGCAGGCCTTCAACGAAACCGAAGACCGCGAACAGGCGCTGAGGCGGATCAGCCGGATCCTTCGGGTGCATTTCAAACGGGTGCGCACCGCCGCGATCGGCCCGGACCGCTCGCATCGGCGCACACTGGTCGAGAAGCTGGTTCGCAGCGATGCCGTTCAGCAGGCCATCGAGGCCAAGGCCCGGCGCGACGACATCAGCCGGGACCGGGCCGAGATGGCTGCGCGTCAATACGCGCGCGAGATCGCGGCCGACTACTCCTACAGTTTCATCCGAATCGCCGATATGCTCCTGACCTGGTTCTGGAACCGCATCTATCGTGGGGTCCGGGTCAATCACTTCAGCCGCTTTCGCGATGCCGCTCCCGGGCACGAA
>CAYQJJ010000069.1:0-2634 GCA_964417745.1 uncultured Wenzhouxiangella sp. | reverse complement strand
TTTTTCGTCGAGGGCACGCGCTCGCGCACCGGCCGCCTGCTGCCCCCGCGCGGGGGCATGCTGTCGATCACGGTTCGAGCCTTCCTGCGCTACCGCGACCGGCCGGTGTTGTTTCAGCCGGTCTATATCGGTTATGAGCGCCTGGCCGAGGGGAGTTCCTATATTTCCGAGCTTTCCGGGCGCCAGAAAAAACCCGAGTCGCTGTCCGATTTTCGCAACGTCATCAACATCCTGCGCAAGAACTACGGCGAAGTCACGGTCAGCTTTGGAGAACCCATCAAACTCACCGAGGTCCTGACCCGTCACCACCCGAGCTGGGAATCCGAAGACTGGGATTCGGACACCAAGCCGCCCTGGTTATCCGGCATGGTCGACGATCTTGCCGAGCGCATCATGGTCAACATCAACCAGGCCGCGCACGTCAACCCGGTCAACCTGCTGGCCACCGCGTTACTGGCCAGCCGCAAGCATGCGCTCGACGAGGACGACCTGGAGCGCATGATCGCCATTCTCAAACAGGTCGTCGATGGCGGTGATTTTTGCGACCGGGTCCAGGTCACGGACATGACACCGGGGCAGATCATCGATTACGGCCTCGAACTGGGCATCATCGAACGCCACGCCCACCGGCTCGGAAACATCATCCGGACCGATGCGACCAGCGCTGTGCTCCTGACCTACTTCCGCAACAACGCCGCGCATCTGCTGGCCATGCACGCCTGGATCGCGAGCTGTTTTCTCAATGCGCAACAGGTCAGGCGCGCCCGGCTGACCGCGCTGACTCATACGGTTTATCCGTTTCTGCGCCGGGAGCTGTTTCTGCCCTGGGGACCGGACCAGCTCGATTCGGTCATCGACAACGCGCTCGACAGCCTGGCCGGGATGGGGCTGTTGCGGGTCAGTGAGGATCGCATCGACCGCGGCGCTGGCGGTACCGACGAGACCTACTACCTGCGGTTGCTGGCCAATACGCTGATCCAGACGTTCGAGCGCTATTTCATCACCGTCTCCGTGCTCGCCAAGAACGGTTCCGGACGATTGACCCGGGGGCAGCTCGAGCAACTGTGCATGCTCTGTGCGCAGCGAATTTCGCTACTCCACGAATTCGAGGCACCGGAATTCTACGACCGCACCCTGTTCAAGCAATTCATCGATTCGCTCACCGAGAGCGGCTTCCTGGGACGCGACGACGAGGGGGCGCTGACCTTCGACCACAAGCTCGAGCAGTTTGCCCGTGATGCCAAGCTCATCCTCGACAAGGAAATCCGACACACCATCATCCAGGCCGCGCCGGAGGTTCTGGAGCTGGAAACCTGAAGCGGCCGAAGCCGGGCTCAGGCGTCCAGGTCGGGTATCAGGCGGCTTTCCAGGTAGGCAATCTGTTCTCGCAAGCGAAGCTTGCGCTTCTTGAGGCGCCGGAGTTCGAGCTGATTTGCGGCCGGGCGGCCGTCGACCTCCGCGATCGCCGAGTCGAGGTCGCGATGAGCGCGCCGAAGGTCGTCGAGGCGCTCGCGAATCTCGGATAAACCCATCGCCACATCGATTTCCTGCCGTTACTCGAACGCTTCAGCGGCGCAGGCCGACTTGCGCAAGGGTTACTCGGGACGGATCAGTCATACCGGTTGCCATCGTGGAGAATCCACCCGCCACCGCCGGGTTGGTCCGGATCGGCGTGGGTGAACAGGATCTCGCCGCCACCCCCGTGGAACTCGTAACGCCCCTGAAAGGCAATCCGGTCGCCACGCTCGATCGGCACGACACCGGAGGCCTCGGTGCTGTGACGAACGACCAGGCTGAGCTCGTCGTCAACGCGGACCAGGAATCGCTGAGCGTTCTCATCGGAACTCAAGGAGCGCACGACAACGCCGTGGCCGCTGACCCAGACGCCGGTACGGCCCTCGGAAAACGCGGTCAGCAGTCGATCATTGGATGGCATCGCATCGCCGCCGCACCCCCCGATGACGACGGCAAACATAGCGATGAGTAACACCCCGAAGCGTCTCATCATGGCTGAATCCTCCTTTTGCTGCGAGCATAGCAGAAATGCCCGGCCGGGGAATCAGACAAGTTTTTCGCGCCGTTGTGCCCGCTGATGATTTTTTCCTTGGCCGACAGGGCGGCCAGGGCCATCGGCTCAGCGTTTGAGCTGGCGGCGGTAGCGTTCGAGCGCGGCGAGCTGGGCCATGGCCTCGGCGAGCTGGGCCTGGGCCTGGGCGACTTCCATGCCAGCGCTGCGGTCGGCGATTGCCTTCTCGGCCTCTTCCTTGGCCTTGACCGCCGCGGCCTCGTCGAGATCGCTGGCGCGCTGGGCAGTGTCGGATAGGATGGAGACCACATGGGGCTGAATTTCGAGCATGCCGCCGGAGATGTAGTAGAACTCCTCGCCGCCCTCGGGCAGCAGCACGCGTACCTGACCCGGACGCAGCCGGGTCAGCAACGGTGCGTGGCGCGGCGCGATCCCGAGATCACCCTCCTCGCCCGGGGCGATAACCATCGCAGCTTCCCCGGAAAAGATTTCCGATTCGGCGCTGACGATGTCGCAATGAATCGTCGAGGCCATGGTCAGGCCGCCTTCTCGGACATTTTCTGGCCCTTCTCGATGGCCTCGTCGATGGTCCCGACCATGTAGAAGGC
>CAYQJJ010000068.1:0-12017 GCA_964417745.1 uncultured Wenzhouxiangella sp. | reverse complement strand
CTGAGCGTTTCGACGCTGATACCGCCCGCGGCGATCAATCGAACCTCCAAGGTAATCCATGCCCTAGGAAATTTCTTAGTTAACTCCGAAATATCCTAGACATTTTCGCGGCAAATCACTGTTTCCGGGCGCCGACATTGCTGGCAATCTATCGCCAGCATTTGTTTGGTAGGGATGCCCTTTGCTGGTAGGGCGTACCTCGGGGAGTCAACCTCCCTGGGGGCTTGGGCGGCGCATTTTTGCGCCGCCTTTTTTATGGCCACCAGGCGCTGGCAGGGGTGGCCGGATCGAGGGGCGTGGTAGAATCGCGCGCTGTTCAAACCAGGCGCAATCGAGTCATGAACGCAATTTCCCCGGGCGGCCGTTTCCGGCAGCTCGTCGATGAGCAACCACCGCTACAGGTTGTCGGCACCATCAACGCTTACAGCGCGTTGCTCGCCGAGCAATGCGGACACAAGGCGATTTATCTGTCCGGCGGGGGCGTGGCCAACGCGTCCTACGGCCTGCCCGACCTCGGCATCACCCAGCTTGCCGACGTGCTCGAGGACGCCCGCCGCATCACCGGCCGTTGCAGCCTGCCGCTGCTGGTCGACGTCGATACCGGCTGGGGCGGCGCGTTCAATATCGCCCGCACCGTGCGCGAGATGGAGCGTGCCGGCGTGGCCGCGATTCACCTCGAGGATCAGGTCCAGGCCAAGCGCTGCGGGCATCGCCCGAACAAGGCGCTGGTATCGCCCGAGGAGATGGTCGACCGGATCCGTTCCGGCGTCGACGCGCGCAGCGATGAGTCGTTCGTGTTCATGGCGCGCACCGATGCTCATGCGATGGAAGGCATGTCGGCAGCGGTCGATCGCGCCAATCGCTATGTCGAGGCCGGCGCGGACATGATCTTCGCCGAGGCATTGCATACGCTTGAGGAATTCAACACCTTCGCCCGCTCGGTCGATGTGCCGATACTGGCCAACATCACCGAATTCGGTCGCACACCGCTGTTCACGGTCGATGAGCTCGGCGAGGCAGGCATACGCCTGGTGCTGTATCCGCTCAGCGCCTTCCGCGCCATGAATAATGCCGCGCTGGCAGTCTACAACTCGATTGCCGAAAACGGGCACCAGAAAGACGTGGTCGATCGCATGCAGACCCGCGACGAGCTCTACCAGACGCTCGGCTATCACGATTTTGAACGCAAACTCGACGAACTTTTCAGCAAGGATCAGTCATGAGCGATAAGAAGAACACCGGGGCCGGGTTGCGCGGCCAGTCGGCGGGCCAGACGGCCATTTGCACCGTCGGCGCCAGCGGCAACAGCCTGCGCTACCGCGGCTATGCCGTCGACGACCTGGCCGAAAACGCCACCTTCGATGAAGTCGCCCACCTCATTCTCAAGGGCCATCTGCCCGATCAGAAGGAGCTGGCCGACTACAGCGCGCGGCTGAAGTCGCTGCGCGGCCTGCCCGATGCGCTCAAGGAAGTGCTCGAGCGCATTCCGGCCTCGGCCCATCCGATGGATGTACTGCGCACCGGCGCTTCGTTTATCGGCAATCTCGAGCCCGAGGGCGAGTTCGACAACCAGCAGCTCGTCGCCGATCGCCTGCTCGCCACGCTGCCTTCGATGATCACCTACTGGTATCGCTTCAGCCATGACGGCAAGCGCATCGACGTCGAGACCGACGACGATGGCATTGGAGCGCATTTCCTGCATCTGCTGCACGACAAGGCGCCGTCCGAATTGCACGCGCGGGTCATGGATGTATCGTTGATTCTCTATGCCGAGCACGAGTTCAACGCCTCGACCTTCACCGCACGCGTATGTGCCTCGACGCTGTCGGACATGCACTCCTGCGTGACTGCGGCGATCGGCTCGCTGCGCGGGCCGCTGCACGGGGGTGCCAACGAAATGGCCATGGCCATGCTCGAAAAGTATCACTCCCCCGATCAGGCGCGCGAGGATCTGCTGCGCATGCTCGCGGCCAAGGAAAAGGTCATGGGCTTCGGGCACGCGGTCTACCGCGAGAAGGACCCGCGCAACGCGATCATTCGCGAATGGTCGCGCAAGCTAGCCGCGGATGTCGGCGACGAAGTGCTGTTTCCGGTCTCGGAAATGGTCGAAAAGACCATGTGGGAGGAAAAGAAGCTGTTCGCCAACGCGGATTTCTACCACGCCTCGGCGTATCACTTCATGGGTATTCCGACCGGGCTGTTCACGCCGATCTTCGTGATGTCGCGGGTTACCGGCTGGTGTGCGCACGCCATGGAGCAGCGCGCCAACAATCGCATCATTCGCCCGGGTGCTGACTATATCGGCCCCGAGGATCGCGACGTTCCGGCGCTCGAACAGCGCTGATGTTTTTGTAGCCCCGTCGCCGACGGGGCAGCGCCCCGGCCCGCTCGGCCGGGGGCGCTGTCAGGACTTGCGCGTCATTGCCGCGGTCAGGATCAGCCGGACTGCGTCTTCGAAAGGCATGTCGACCGGCTCGCACCACTGCTTGGGAATGAAGACGGTATAACCGGCGATCTGGTAGCTCAGCGGCAGGTAGACCGCGACTTCACCTTCCTCGCCGAACGGCAGGGTGCTGAAATCCTCGCGGGTTATGAACCCGAGCACCGAGATGCCGAGTTCGGGGTGGCGGACCAGGACAACCTCGTTGAACTTGCCCTCGTCGTCGCCGGAAAAATATTCCACGAAATCCTTGGTCGCCCGGTAGACGGACTTGACCACCGGCATGCGGTCGAGGATGGCCTCGCCGAATTCGATGAGCTTGCGAAACAGGTAGACCTGGCTGAGCAGCCCGATGGCGATGACCAGACCGACGCCGGCCACGAAGCCCATGCCCCGCACGTACCAGCCTTCGGGCAGGACCGCGCGGATGAGGTTGCCCACACCGCTCTCGGCCAGCCCGGCCAGCCACAGCATGATGATCAGGGTCAGCGCGATCGGGATGATGGTCGCCAGGCCCTTGAAGAACAGCCGGATCAGTGCCGGCATGCGCGGGTGATCAGAGCTCATCAATATTGCGCCTGAGCTGCTCGCGCTGGTCGGTCACGATCTGCTCCAGGGTTTCGATCCGGCCTCGGAACTCGTTTTCCAGCTCATCCAGGCGCTGCTGATCGACCGCCGATCCCTTGCGGCTCTCCAGCCAGCTCTTGGCCAGCGTGACGATCCCGACGATCGCGGTAACCGCAACCGCGGCGGAAAAAAGGTTCATCGATGTTCTCCATTGAGGTTTTTCAGTTCGGTCGTATCGCTCACGGCCGGGATTCGGGAAGCTCCGGGCCGTCCTCGCGAGTTGCCGAGGCTCCAGCCTCCGGTTGCAGCACAATCCGCTCCATCAGATAACACAGGCAATCCTCGCGAGCGATCCATTCGTCGGTCGTGAGCATGGCCGGCATCATCGGCCGGGTGGTCATGATCTCACCGTCGAGCAGTTTGAAGCAATCGCTGGTGACGTCCTGGCCGCCGTGGCGCTGCGCCATGAGCGGCATCCGGGCCAGCTTGCTGGTGCGTGCCAGGCGGGTACCGGGCGGCATTTCGAAGAAATTCAGGCGATCGAGGCGTGGCACAAACTCCAGGTCGGCCGGGCGTCCGGTAAAGCTGAAATCAATCTCCGGCTCGATGGTCACGGTCGCCATCATTTCGAACAGCTCGATACTCTCCGGGTCGGGCAGGGCAGGCGAGAGTTCGTCGAGATTGAGGACGGTATCGAGGTAGGCCAGGGCATGGTCGCTGCCGTCGACCTGGTCGGGCAAGCCGCATTCGAGCGTCACGGCCGGGCAGAACTCGCCGAAGGCCATCGACTGAACACCGGTCGGCTCGGTAAAGTAAATCACGGTGCGCGAGAACAGCGCTGCCAGGCGCAGGCGGCGCGCCTCGATCCGGTTGATCGCGGCATAGTGCGGATTCTCCCCGGTGTTGTTGTGGATATCGATCGCGGCGATGGGGTCGAAGCTGCGCACATGGTCGGTGATTTCACGGCACAGGTCGTGCCAGATGGTCGCCGCGTTGGTCGCCCCCGGCCAGCAGCGGTTGAAATCGGGCTGGTCGGCGAGTCGACGCTTGCCGCGGGCGGCAGCCCGTACGTTGCCGATCAGCAGAATCAGACTGCGCGGCAGCGGGTCGCGGGCATAACGCCCCTTGAGCAGCCGGCGCACCGCTTCCCAGCCCGAAACCTCGTTGCCGTGCTGGAGTACCGATACAAAGACCGGCCGGGTGCGGTTGCCCGGAAGGTGAATCAGCGTCGGCCCATCGAGCAGGCGGTGCAGTTCCGTGGCCGGCAGATCGAGCAGACCGGCGGGCAGATGATCTAGTATGGCAGGCTTCATGCCATGGTCCATTCGGGTGAGCACATAACCTAACCGCTTTGGTTCGGTCTTGGAAGTACCCGGGGCTGCCCGATCGGCCTTGAAAGTCGGGGCGTGCAACCCAACGACCGTCGGCTGGGATCGGTAACGCTTGCATCCCCGCCCGCCCGAGGCGACCAAAACAAAAACTCGAGGATCATCGATGATCAAGGCACAGGCACTGACGCGACGCTTCGGCAAACTGCTGGCGGTCGACGGGCTGGATTTCGAGGTCGAGTCGGGCACCGTGCTCGGCTTTCTCGGTCCCAACGGCGCCGGCAAGTCGACCACCATGAAAATGCTCACCGGCTTCCTGACACCGAGCGCCGGGACGGCCGTCATCCACGGCCACGACATTCGCTCCGAGGCCCTGGCCGCGCGCCGGCTGACCGGCTATCTGCCCGAAGGCGCGCCGCTGTACGGCGAGCTCAGCGTGGGACGCTTTCTGCAGTTCGCGGCCGAGGCGCGCGGGTATCGCGGTGACGAGCTCATGCGCCGGGTCGGACAGGCCAGCGAGCGCCTCCAGCTCGGTGCGGTCATGAACCAGACCATCGAGACCCTTTCGAAGGGCTTCAAGCGCCGGGTCGGTCTGGCCCAGGCCATGCTGCACGAGCCGCCGGTGCTGGTGCTCGACGAGCCGACCGATGGCCTGGACCCGAATCAGAAACACGAGGTTCGCAAGCTGATCCGGGACATGGCTCCCGGGCGAATCATCATCGTTTCGACCCACATCCTGGAGGAGGTCGATGCGCTGTGCTCGCGGGCCATGATCATTGCCGGCGGGCGCCTGCTTGCTGACGATTCGCCGTCCGGACTGCTGCTGCGGTCGCGCTACCACAACGCCGTGACCCTGGTGCTCGACGACCTCGAGTTGGCCGCTTCGCGTCTTGGCGAGCTGCCCGAGTCGAAGGCCGTCGAGGTACGCTCCGGGCGGCTGACCGTTTTTCCGGCCAGCCAGGGCAACCTGTTCGAAGCGGTCACGCGCACCATTCAGCAGGAGGGCTGGCGGGTCGACCAGATTCAGCTCGAGCCGGGCCGGCTCGATGAAGTCTTTCGCAGCATCACTCGTGGAGAAGCGGCATGATCGGTAATCCTGGCGTGGTTCTCAGGCGCGAGCTGGCGAGCTATTTCGCTACCCCCGTCGCCTACGTGTTCATCGTGATCTTTCTGGTCATGTCGGCGGCCTTCACGTTCTACCTGGGGGGCTTCTACGAGCGCGAAATCGCCGATCTCGAGCCGTTCTTCCGGTTTCATCCCTGGCTCTACCTTTTCCTGGTGCCGGCGGTGGGCATGCGGCTCTGGGCCGAGGAACGCAAGTACGGAACGATCGAGCTGCTGCTGACCCTGCCGATCACGCCGACCGATGCCATTCTCGGCAAGTTCCTGGCCGCCTGGCTTTTCATCGGGCTGGCACTGGCGCTGACCTTTCCGATCTGGATTACCGTCAACATCCTCGGTAATCCGGACAACGGCGTGATCCTGGCAGCCTACCTGGGCAGCTGGCTGATGGCTGGCGGCTTTCTGGCCATCAGCTCCTGCCTGTCGGCGACCACGCCCAACCAGGTGATCGCCTTTATTCTGTCGGTGGTGGTGTGTTTCGGGTTCTTGCTCTCGGGCTTGCCGATGGTGCTCGACGTGTTTCGTGGCTGGCTGCCCCAGCCGCTGATTGATGCGATTGCCAACCTGAGCTTTCTGGTGCATTTCTCATCGATATCGCGCGGCGTGATCGACCTGCGCGACCTGCTGTATTTTGCATTCCTGATCGCGTTCTGGCTGGCGGCCAATCGCATCGTGCTTGAAATGAAAAAGGCCAACTGATCAATGAAGAACTGGTACTCAGCCACCTCGCTGGTCCTGCTCGCACTGCTGTTCCTGGCGCTGGTCATGCTTTCCTCGGCGCTGCTCAAGGGCGCGCGGCTCGACCTGACCGAAAACCGGCTCTACACGCTCAGCGAGGGCACCATCAACCTGCTCGAGTCGATCGAGGAGCCGATTACTCTGGAGTTCTATTTCAGCGAAGACGCCAGTGCCGATATGCCCATGGTGCGCAACTTCGCCCGGAGGGTCCAGGAATTGCTCGACGAGATGGCCGACCGGGCGGGCGATCGGCTGGAGGTCCGGCGTATCGATCCGCGACCGTTCAGCGAAGCCGAGGACGAGGCCGAGCTGCTCGGGCTGGAGGCGGTGCCGGTCGGGCGCGGCGAAGACAGCCTGTATCTCGGCATTGCCGGAACCAATCGCGTCGATGGCCTGGAAGTTCTGCCGTTTCTGTCACCCTCGCGCGAGGCTTTTCTCGAATACGAGCTGGCCCGCATGGTGCATGTGCTCAGCCAGCCCGAGCCACCCCGCGTCGGCCTGCTCAGCGGGCTGCCGCTGGCCGGCGGCATGGACCGCCAGACCGGGCAACGTCAGGAGCCCTGGGCCATCCACGATGAACTGCATGACAGTTTCGAGATCGAGTCGATCGAGGCCGCCGATGAAGCCCTGCCCGACGACATCGACGCGCTGGTGCTGATTCATCCCAAGGGCCTGAACGAGGCATTGCTCCGGGCCATCGACCGGTTCGTGGTCGAGGGGGGCAACCTGGCCGTGTTCGTCGACCCGTTGAGCGAATCCGATCCGGGCAGTGACCCGACCAACCCGATGGCCGACGACCGCGGCTCGACTCTCGAGCCGCTGTTCGAAGCCTGGGGGCTGTCGTTTGATACCGAGCGCTTCGTGGCCGACCAGGGCCAGGCCTTGCAGGTGGCCATGCAACAGGGGCAGGCTCCGGCCCGGCACCCCGGCATTATCGGCGTGACCCGAGATTTCATGAGCGACACTGACGTCATCACCGCCGAGCTCGACGCGGTCAATCTCGCCAGCCCGGGCGCCCTGCGCCTGAGCGAGGACAGCCCGATGTCGCTCGAGCCGCTGCTGAGCTCGAGCCCGCGCTCGGCCGAACTCGATATCCAGCGCTTGATGTTGCTCACCGACCCGACCGAGCTGTCCGGAGAAATCGGCACCACCGAGTCCGGGTTCACGCTTGCCGCCCGTTTGAGCGGCCCGGCGATCAGTGCCTATCCTGATCAAAACAGCGTTGGGGAGGGCGTCGAGGCCAACATGGTGGTAGTCGGTGACACCGACCTGCTCGCCGATCGTTTCTGGGTCCAGCGCCAGCGCTTCTTCGGTACTACCCTGGCCGAGCCGTTCGCCAACAACGGCGATTTCGTCGTCAACCTGGTCGATAACCTGCTGGGCAATGCCGACCTGATCAGCGTGCGCAGCCGGGCCACCAGCAATCGCCCGTTCACCCTGGTCGAGGATCTCCGGCGCGAGGCCGAGGAAAGTCTGCGCGCGACCGAGCAGCGACTGGAGGCGGAACTCGCCGAAGCCGAGCGCCGCCTGGGCGAACTCCAGCAGGCGCGTGGCGATACCGATCTGAGCGTGCTCAGTCCGGAGCAGGAGGCCGAAATCGACCGTTTCATGGAGCAGCGCATGGAGGTCCGCCAGCAGCTTCGCCAGGTCCGGCGTGATCTCGACCGCGACATCGAGGCGCTCGGCGCGCGGGTGAAATTCGTCAACATTGCGCTGATGCCGATATTGGTCACGCTGATCGTGCTGGCGGTAGTCGGCTATCGCCGGCGCCGGCCCCGACGCTGGCCGGTGACCGGGGAGGGTTCGTCATGAGCGCGCGGGGGATTGTCGCCATGGGCGTGGCGACTTTGCTGCTCATGGTCGCCGCCATCCTGCTCAACTGGCCCGAGAGTGGCGATCTCGAGCGCACCAACGAGCCACTGGTGCCCGGGCTGTCGGATCGAATCAACGACATCGAGGAAATCACCGTTACCGCCGCCGGCGAGCAGCGTATCGCAACGCTCGAGCGGGCCCGGGATCGCTGGGTCGTGGCCGAAAAGCATGGCTTCGAGGCCGATTTCGAACAGGTCCACGACCTGCTGCGCTCGCTCAGCGCCGCCCGGCGCATCGAGGCGCGTACCGACAACCCCGAATGGTACGGCCGGCTCGGCGTGCGCGATGTCTCCGAGACCGATGCCGAGGGTGTGGCCATCGCCTTCCCCGACACCGGGCTCGACAGCGTGATCATCGGCCTGCCTGATCGCGCCGGTCGCGGCCGGTTCGTGCGCCTGGATGGCCAACAGCAGACCTGGCTGACCGACCGGGTCCTCGAGATTCCGACCCGGACCATCGAGTGGCTGCAACGCTCTGTCATGGACATCCCGGCCTCCGAGCTTGCCGAGGTGACGCTGCGCCACCCCTCGGGCGAGACGCTGGTGCTGCGCCCGGCCGATGATGACGGTGAAGAGTGGGTGTTGCTCGACGTACCCGAAGACCGCGAGGCCCGGCCGATGTGGGAACTGGCGCCGGTGGCCAATGCGCTGGCCAATGTTCAGCTCACCGATGTGCGCAGCCACGAGCGGGTTCCCGAAGACGCCGTGCGCGGATTGTTCGTGACCCGCGATGGATTGAATTTCCTGGCCAGCACCTGGACCGAGGACGATGCCCACTGGGTGCATTTCACGGTCAATGCCGAAGTTACGGCCGCGGCCGGCGACGAGGGGCTCGATGAAAGTGCTGCGAGCCTGGCCGCCGATGCCGCGGCTGTCGATGCCCGCCTTTCCGCGTGGGACTATCGCATCGATGAGCGCAAATACCAGACCCTGACGCGCGACCTGGAAAGCCTGCTCCAGCCCGTCGAGGAGCGCGAACAGTAAATTGTGGCGAAAGCCTCAGGCCCGCAGGAGTTC
This sequence comes from uncultured Wenzhouxiangella sp., assembly GCA_964417745.1. Lineage (GTDB taxonomy): Bacteria > Pseudomonadota > Gammaproteobacteria > Xanthomonadales > Wenzhouxiangellaceae > Wenzhouxiangella. Next base: position 2,934 of record CAYQJJ010000068.1, on the reverse strand, counting down.
CGGATCCAGGTCGGCGAAAACGGAACTGATCTCCTCGAGAAAATCACCGACCGCCGAGGATTTCCGCCAGACCATGGCGATCGAGCGCTTCGGCCCGGGCTCGGCGAACGGGCGGGTCACCAGGTTCTCGGTACGGGCCACCGGTGGCTTGAGCGCCAGCAGCGGAATCAGGGTGATGCCGGTGTTGGCGGCCACCATCTGGCGCAGGGTCTCGAGGCTGGTGGCATGGAAGTCCAGCTTTTCATGCGCCCCGGCCATCTGGCACACCTCCAGCGCCTGATCGCGCAGGCAGTGCCCGTCCTCGAGCAACAATAATTCCTCGTCTTCGAGATCTTCCATCCGGATCGCCTCGCGCCGGGCCAGCCGGTGCTGTTCGGGCAGGGCGATGTGAAACGGCTCTTCGAACAGGGTTCGGGTAACCAGGTTGTCGGCGGGTACCGGCAGCGCCATCAGCCCGGCGTCGAGCCGGCCCTGCTCGAGCATGTTGATGATGTCGGCGGTCTTTTCCTCGTAAAGGCGAAGCGTCAGGCGCGGGAAGCGCTCGCGAACGGCCGGGATAACGTGCGGCAGCAGATAAGGCGCCAGGGTCGGAAACAGCCCCAGCCGCAGCGTGCCGCTGTGCGGGTCGCGGCTGCGCCGCGCAATTGCCCGCATGGCCTCCATTTCGGCCAGCATGGTACGCCCGCGCTCGACGATTTCCTCGCCCACGCGGGTGAGCATGACCTGGCGTGGGGAGCGCTCCACCAGCTGGACATCGAGTTCTTCCTCGAGCTTGCGAATCTGCGTGCTCAGCGTCGGCTGGCTGACGTGACACAGCTCGGCGGCCTTGCTGAAATGCCGAACGTCGGCAAGCGTGACCAGGTACTGAATGGCCCGAATATTCATGATCCGACCCCGCTGATTGACTTTGACCCGAACGGGCGTAGGTGACCTACGATACACAAATCATATCAATTTCATCAAAATGCTCGATCAATCCCCGGCCATTGCGCGCTCGCCGGTGCCGGTCCGGGCGCTATACTCTGAGTCCATGAGTCAGACTCCGACCCGTGCCGAACAGTCGGCCACCCGAATTACCAAGCTGGTGTTTCCGCAAAACACCAATCCGATCGGCACCCTCTACGGAGGCACGGCGCTGCAGTGGATGGACGAGGTGGCCTTCCTGGCTGCCACCCGCTTCGCCCGGCGGCAGGTGGTGACGGTGTCCATGGACAAGGTCGACTTCAAGGTTGCCATCCCCGAAGGTTCCATCGTCGAACTGCTCGGCGAGGTTGTCGCCAGCGGCAGAACCTCGATGACCGTGCGGGTGCGCATCCTGCTCGAGGATGCCATGGCCGGCACCCAGGAGCTGGCCATCGAAGGGCACCTGGTGATGGTGGCTGTCGACGGGACCATGCAACCGGTCGCGATCGCGAGCTGACCCGGCATGCGCGCGCTCAGTGGGTTCAAGAGCCAGGGTCGCATCGCGCTTTTACTGGCCCTGGGGGCGCTGCTGGTGATGGTGGCTCTGGTCGAGCATATCTACCGGATCGAGAGCAGCCGGGTCAGCGACCGGCTCGCGCGTGACGTTCTGCAGCAGGCCGGCTCGATGCGCGCACGCCTCGAACGCGAACTGAACTCGACACTGTTCCTCGCTACCGGCCTGGTCGGTTACGTGACCGCCTATGATGATCTGCTCGAGCCCGAACGGGTTCAGACCGCCCTGCGCGTCATCTATCGCCAGGGCCAGCATATCAGCCACGTTGCGCTGGCTCCGGATAACGTCATCGCCCACATTCATCCGCGCGAGGGCAACGAGCGCGCCATCGGTCTCGATTACCGCACCAACCCCGAGCAGTGGCCGCGGGTCCGGCAGGCCATGCGTGAGGGCACAACCGTTCTGGCCGGCCCGCTGAACCTGGTCCAGGGCGGACGTGGGCTGATCAGTCGCACGCCGGTGTTTCTCGAAAACGGCGACTACTGGGGTCTGCTGAGCCTGGTGCTCGACAGCGATGCGCTGTTCGGCAGTATCGGCATCGGCGGCTCGGAAGATGGCGTGGCCTACGCGCTCCGCTGGCGCGAGACCGAGCCGCACCCGGAGACACATATTGCCGGCAACCCGGAGTGGTTCGCAGCCGACCCCGTCCTGCTCGATATCCCGGTCCCCGGCGGTCAATGGGAGCTTGCCGCGGCCCCGGTCGATGGCTGGCAGGCGCCGGCCCCGCATCTGTCCTATTACCGGGCCGGTGGTCTGCTGCTGAGCCTGCTGATTGCCGCGCTGGTGTTCGCGGTGTTCCGCGAGCGCCAGCACATTGCGCGCATGGCGCTGCACGATCAGTTGACCCGTCTGCCGAATCGGCGCTACCTGAGCCGGGAGCTCGAAGAGCAGCTACGCCGCTGTGACCGGCGGCAGGACAAGCTCGCCTTGCTCTACATCGACCTCGACGGCTTCAAGGCCGTCAACGACCGCTTCGGGCACCGCCAGGGCGATGTTGTGCTGGTATCGCTCGCCGAGCGCATGCGCTCGGCCTGTAGCGCGGATGATTTTCTCGCGCGTATCGGAGGCGATGAATTCTGCCTGCTGCAACCGGGCGTGGCCAGCCACCAGGAAGCCCGCGAGCGCGCCAGCGCGCTGCTCGAAACCGTGCGCGAGCCGCTCGATGAATCCGTCGACGCCATGGTGCTCGACGCGACGCTCGGCGTGGCGATCTATCCGGACGACGGGTCCGATGCCGTGGAACTGCTGCAGGCAGCCGATCAGAACATGTACCTCGGCAAGCCCGCCCGCCTGTCGAGCGTGGCCACCTAGGCCGAGGTTACTTACGGCCCACTAGCTATAGCCGATCGCTACCGCCACACCGATGAAGCCAAGCGCGAGGAGGACGTAGACTCCGAGCAGTGGCAGCACCCAGCGGGCCCACACCGCCCAGTCGATGCGTGCCGCGCCCAGCACGC
>CAYQJJ010000067.1:0-12210 GCA_964417745.1 uncultured Wenzhouxiangella sp. | reverse complement strand
TGGTCTCGATCATGTGCACCGGGATGCGGATGGTGCGCGCCTGGTCGGCGATCGAGCGGGTGATCGCCTGGCGAATCCACCAGGTGGCGTAGGTCGAGAACTTGTAGCCGCGACGGTATTCGAACTTGTCCACCGCCTTCATCAGGCCGATATTGCCCTCCTGGATCAGATCCAGGAACTGCAGGCCGCGGTTGGTGTACTTCTTGGCGATCGAGATCACCAGCCTGAGGTTGGCCTCGACCATTTCCTTCTTGGCCCGCCGCGCCATCGCCTCGCCGATCGACATCGAGCGGTTCATCTCGCGCAGGTCGGCAATCGAGACGCGCTGGGCCTTCTCGAAGCGCGCCAGGCGCGCCTGCAGTTCGGCGATGGTCTCGGCGTGCTCCTTGAGCGCGCGCGACCACTTGGTATTGCGTTTGAGCACGCCCTCGAGCCATTCCGGGTCGGACTCGTTGTCCTGAAAACTGGTGATGAATTCCTTGCGCGGCATGCCGGCGCGGTCGACGCACAGGGTCATGATCTGGCGCTCGACGTTGCGGATGATGGCCACGTGGAAGCGCATGCGGTCGATCAGGTGATCGAACATGCGCGGCGGCAGCTTCAGGCGCATGAACTGCTCGGAGATCTGCTCCTTGAGCTCGTTGGTCTTCTTGCCATTGGCCCCGTAGCGGTCGTAGAGCTTGATGAAGTGATTCTGCAGCCGCTCGAGTTCCTCGAAGAACTGGTTGACCTGCTCCGGATCCGGGCCGGTATTTACGGTCGGCGCGGGCCGTTCGTCATCCTCTTCGGGCTCGTCGTCCTGGAACTCGGCTTCCTCGGCCACCGCGGCTTCCATGGTGTGCTCGGAAATCAGGTCCATTTCCGCCAGCAGCGTCGGGTCGATAAAGCCGCTGACGAGCTCGTTGAGGCGTTGCTCGCCGGCCTGCCAGGCGGCGACCTCTTCGAGCAGCTCGGTGACCGTGCCGGGAAAGCGCGACAGCGCCATGTTGACCTGGTTGAGCCCGTCCTCGATGCGCTTGGCAATCGAGATCTCGCCCTCCCGGGTGAGCAGGTCCACCGAGCCCATTTCGCGCATGTACATGCGCACCGGGTCGGTGGTGCGACCGAGCTCGGACTCGACCGCCGCAAGCGCCGCCTCGGCTTCCTGCTGGGCGGTTTCGTCGTCGGTGTCGGCGCTGGCCGCGTCGTTGAGGATCAGCGCATCGGCATCTTCGGGAGCTTCCTCGAAGACCTTGATACCCATGTCGTTGATCATGTTGATGATGTCTTCGATCTGCTCGGGATCGACGATATCGTCGGGCAGGTGGTCGTTGACCTGGGCATAGGTCAGCCACTGGCCCTGTTCACGGCCTTTTTCGATCAGTTGTTTGAGCTGTGAGGGTCGCGGTGCGTTTTCCATAGATTAACTTGATGCTGTCTGGTCGTTACTGTCAGTGAAGCGCTGGCTCAACAGCTCGCGCAATTCGGCCGCCCGGTCGCCATCCAGCCCCCCTTGGTCAAGCTGGGCCTGCTGCAGTTCCCGAACACGAGCCTGGACTTGCATGCGGCGAATCCGGGCCAAAGTATCGGCCAGGGCACCCGGCATTTCGGCCGGGTCGCTGCATACGTCGCGAGATGCCAGCTGGCCCATGAACGGGCCCTCCGGACGGTCACGCCACAACTCCAGGAGTTTAGCCGTAGAAAGGTTGGGCTTGCTACGGCAAAAGTCAATCAATTCACGCAAGAATTCCAGGCCCCGCACCTCGCCGGGCAGATCGCGCAAGCGTATCTCGCCACCGGTGGCAAGATCGGGGCGCTGGATCAGCAGCGCAACCGCATATTGTACCGGTGTAAGCGGGCGGTCCGACGCGCCCGCCTGACGGGGCGCCGGAGCCTCGGGTTCGGCAGGGCGCATCTGGCCGGCATGGCCGGCACGACGCTGGAGTTCGGCACGCATCAGGTCGGCGAACGGGCCGGCCGGCAGCTTCGCCAGGTGCGGCTCGGCCAGCGCCACCAGCCGGGCCTTGCCTTCGAGCGTGCGCAGGTCGAGCTTTTCGGCCAGGCGGTCGAAAAAATACCCCGACAGCGGACGGGCCTGGTCGATGAGCGCTTCGAGCGCCGCGCGCCCCTGCCCGCGCACCAGACTGTCCGGATCCTCGCCCTCGGGCAGGAACAGAAAGCGCAGCTCGCGGTTGTTCTTCATCATCGGCAACGCCGCCTCGAGGCCGCGCCAGGCCGCCTGGCGCCCGGCCCGGTCGCCGTCGAAGCAGAACACCACCAGCGGCGAGGCGCGGAACAGGAACTCGACGTGATCGGGGGTGACCGAGGTGCCCAGCGTGGCGACCGCCTGCGGGAAGCCGAACTGGTGCAGCGCGGCGGCGTCCATGTAGCCCTCGACCACCAGAATCCGCTCGGGCAGTCCGCCGCGGCGGACCTGGTAGAGGCGGTAGAGCTCGCGGCCCTTGTGAAAGACTGGTGTCTCGGGCGAATTCATGTACTTGGGCCCGCGCTCGCCGAGGCTGCGGCCGCCGAACGCAATCACCCTACCGCGCCGGTCGTGGATGGGGAACATCACCCGGTCGCGAAACTTGTCGGTCACCCGGCCATCGCGGCGCGTGACCAGGCCGGCCTGCTCGAGCTCTTCGGCACCGAAGCCGGCCTTGCCGAGATGGTCAGCCAGCGCCTGCCACTCGTCGGGGGCGTAGCCGATGCCGAATTCATCGATGGTGGCGGCGTCGAAGCCACGCCCGGCCAGATAGTCTCTCGCCGGTGGGCTGGAGCGAAGCTGGGTTACGAACCAGTTCTGGGCAGCATCGAGCGCGCTATAGAGGCGCTGGTGGCTCTCGCGCGGCTGCGAGGCGGCCTCGCGCGGGACTTCCATGCCGGCGAGGTGGGCGAGTTCTTCGATGGCGGCCGGAAATTCCAGGCCATCCTGGGCCATCACGAAACCGATGGCAGTGCCGTGGGCACCGCAGCCAAAGCAGTGATAGAACTGTTTGTCGGTCGAGACCGTGAACGAAGGCGTGCGCTCGTCATGAAACGGGCACAGCGCCTTGTATTCTCCCCGCCCGGCCGGCTTGAGGGCCACGCGGGCGCCGATGACATCGGCAATATCGACGCGTTCGAGCAGCGACTCGATGAAAGCTTCGGGGATGCGACCGGGCACCGACGGCGATCGAGCGGCCGGGCTACCCGGCCAGGCGTTCGCGAACCCGGGCGGAGACCGCACGCATGTCGGCGCGGCCCTGGACTTCGCCCTTCAGGCGGCCCATCACCGAACCCATGCCGCTGACATCGCTCGCGCCGGACGCGGCAATGGCCTGGTCGATCAGCTTGTCGAGCTCGTCGTCGGAAAGGGGCTCGGGGAGGTAGTCCTTGAGAATGGCGATCTCGGCCTGTTCGGCTTCTGCCAGGTCCGGCCGGTTGCCTTTCTCGTACTGCTCGACCGACTCGCGGCGCTGCTTGAGCATTTTCTCGACGATCGCCACAACCGCCGTGTCGTCGAGTTCGATCCGCTCGTCGATCTCGCGCTGCTTGATCGCCGCCGTGACCGAGCGCAGCGTTTTCAGACGCAGCTTGTCGCCGGCCCGCATGGCGGCCTTGACATCATCGGAGATTGTTTCCTTGAGCGACATTGTCATGCGGATCAGTCCATCCGGACAGGCTGACCGGCCCGGTCACGAAGCACTGGCGCTTCGCAGCCGACCGGTAACAGCGCAGTCTAGTACAATCGACGACGGTTGACGCGCTCGCGCGAAATCTTGCGCAGGTGGCGCTTGACGGCTGCCGCCTTCTTTCGCTTGCGCTCCTGGGTGGGCTTTTCGTAAAACTCCCGGCGACGGCTCTCGGCGACTACGCCGGCCTTTTCGCAGGAACGCTTGAAACGACGCAGAGCGTATTCGAACGGCTCGTTTTCCTTAACCTTGACGCTGGGCATTAATCTGACAAGTCCAATATTTGGGTGGAAAGTCGGCCAGTATAACCTCCAACTCGGACAGCATGCAAAACATCCTTGGCATTGAAACCTCCTGCGACGAAACCGGCGTGGCCGTCTACCGGCCCGGCCAGGGCATCGTTGCCGACCTGGTCTACACCCAGGCCGACCACGCCGCCTACGGTGGTGTGGTGCCCGAGCTGGCCTCGCGCGACCACGTGCGCAAGCTGCCCGGCATGGTGCGCGAGGTGCTTGACCAGGCCGGGATGGCGGCGAGCGAGCTCGACGGGATCGCCTACACCGCCGGGCCCGGCCTGGCCGGGGCGCTGCTGGTGGGCGCCTCGACGGCCGTCGCGCTGGCCACCGCGCTCGACGTTCCGGCGATCGCCGTGCACCACATGGAAGGCCACCTGCTCTCGCCGCTGCTGGCCGACCCGGCGCCGGAGTTCCCGTTCTGTGCCCTGCTGGTCTCGGGCGGCCACACCATGCTTGTCGAGGTCGCCGCCTTCGGGCGCTACCGGCTGCTCGGCGAGACCCTCGACGATGCCGCCGGTGAGGCCTTCGACAAGACCGCGCGCCTGCTCGGCCTGGGCTACCCCGGCGGGCCCGAGGTGGCGCGCCTGGCCGAACGCGGCGACCGGGAGCGCTTCGATTTTCCGCGGCCGATGGTCAACCGGCCGGGCCTGGATTTCAGTTTCTCCGGACTCAAGACCCACACCCGGCTGCTGGCCGGTCGCTGCGGACCGGAAGACCACGCCGATATCGCCGCCGGTTTCGAGCAGGCGGTCGTCGAGACGCTGGTCATCAAGTGCAAGCGCGCCCTCAAGCAGGCCCGGCTCGAACGGCTGGTGGTGGCCGGCGGGGTCGGAGCCAACGCGCGTTTGCGCGCAAGCCTCAACACTGCCCTGCCCGGCCAGGTGTATTATCCGCCGCTGGCGCTTTGCACCGACAACGGCGCGATGATCGCCCAGGCCGGCTGGTACCGCATGAGCGAGGGCTCGCGCGAGGGCACCATCGCGGTGAAACCGCGCTGGCCGATCGACGCGCTCTCACCGGTCGAAGGCCAGGCGCCGGTCATCAATGCCTCCAGCCCGACCTGACCCCTGACCCGAACCCCGCCCGGTAGTCCATCCATGGATATTGTTTTCATCAGCGACCTCGACATCGATACCGTCATCGGCATCTACGACTGGGAACGCGAAATCCGCCAGACCGTTCGCCTGAACATCGAGATGTCGACCGACATCCGGCGCGCCGCCCTGACCGACCGCATCGAGGACACGCTCGACTACAAGGCGGTATCCAAGCGTCTGATCAGCTTCGTCGGCCACAGCGAGTTCGGCCTGGTCGAAACACTCGCCGAGCGCTGCGCCGAAATCATCCTGAAAGAGTTCGCGGTCGACTGGCTGCGGATCCGGCTCGACAAGCCCGGAGCCGTGCGCGGCTCGCGCTCGGTCGGTATCATCATCGAGCGCGGTCACCGCCCGTGACCCGAACCCCGAGACAAGGAGCCAGCCGATGAGCGTCGCCTATCTGGGCCTGGGCAGCAATCAGGACCCCGAGCGCAACCTGCGCGCCGGAATCGCGGCACTCGAGCGCTCGTTCGAGGCGGTCGCGGTCTCGCCGGTCTATCGCTCGGCTGCCGTCGGCTTCGAGGGCGCTGACTTTCTCAATGGCGCCGCGCGCATCACCACTACCCTGCCGGTCACCGAACTCAAGGCCTGGCTGACCCGGCTCGAGGATCGCTACGGTCGCGACCGCAGCAAGCCGCGCTTTTCGGACCGCTCGCTGGATATCGACATCCTGTTGTTCGACGACCTGAACGGCCGCTTCGATGGCCTCGAGCTGCCGCGCGACGAGATTCTCAAGTACGCCCATGTGCTCCGGCCGCTGGCCGACCTGGCCCCGGAGCTGACCCACCCGGCCACCGGGCGCAGCTTTGCCGAGCACTGGGCCGAATTCAGCGGCGATCGCAGCCTCGAGCGAGTCGATCTGTAGATTCTTTAGCAAGCCGTTTCAAACCGGAGTGATTCATTCCATGACCACCCTTATCGACCACCCCGCCCCCGACAACAGCCAGCTGGTGGTTGTCGACGTCCAGGGCAGACTGGCCGGACTGATGCACGAGTCCGAGGCCATGATCGCCCAGCAGCAAATCCTCATCGAAGCCTGCCGCCTGCTCGAGCTGCCGATCGTCTGGGCCGAACAGCTGCCCGACAAGCTCGGCCCGACCGTGCCCGAGCTGGCCGACAAGCTCGACGGCCTGCGCCCTTCGGCCAAGTCGAGCTTCGGCTGCTGCGGCGACGAGCCCCTGATGGAGACCATCGAGTCCAACGGCCGCTGGCAGGTACTTCTGTGCGGCATCGAGGCGCATGTCTGTGTCTGGCAGACCGCCGCCGCGCTGAACCGGCGCGATTACCAGGTCCACGTCATTGCCGATGCAGTCTCCTCGCGCAAGGCCTCCAACCGGGATATCGCGCTGGCGCGCATGCGCGCCGGTGGCATCCACGTGAGCAACGTCGAGATGGCGCTGTTCGAGCTCATGGGCGATGCGGACCACCCCAGGTTCCGCGACATCACCCGGCTGCTCAAATAGGCCGGCGCGGCTGCGATCGGCGGGCACGCGCGCGCGGCTGCAATTACACTGTCGGCTTCCTTACAGACCAACCATCCTGTGACCATGAATAACGACCTGCTGGCCGACATCCGGGCCCGTGACTGGTTTTATCGTTTCGAGCTGCCCGACGGCTCGACCACCGACTCCTACCTGCCCGAATCGGCCCTGGCCGTGCACGACACCCGGCTCGACATGATGCGCCGCGGGCTCGAGCCGGTGTTGCGCGAGGCCGGGACAACCCTGACCGGCCTGGACCTGGCCTCCCACCAGGGCTGGTTCAGCTTCCACCTTGCCGAGATGGGTGTGGGCCCGATCACCGGGCTGGAACCGCGTCAGGAGCATATCGACGATGCCACGCTGATGGCCCGGGCAAAGGGCCTCGAGCCGATGCGCTTCGTGCGCTCGACCATCCAGGACATTGCCTCGACCGACATCGAGCCGGCCGACGTGGTGCTGATGCTCGGCCTGCTCTACCACCTCGAAAACCCGGTCGCGGCGATTCGTACCGCGCGCGCCTACTGCCGCAAGGTCTGCCTGATCGAAACCCAGGTCGCGCCGCACCTGTCGGGCCAGCTCGACTGGGGCAGCTACGAATTCGTCCGGCCGATCAAGGGCTCGTTCGCGGTCATCGACGAGACCGACGAGACCCACGGCCCCGAGACCGGTGTCGGCGGCATCTGCCTGGCGCCGAGCATCGAGACCCTTTTGTGGATCATGACCAAGGCCGGTTTTCGGGATGTCGGGCTGATCGCCCCGCCCGAGGACGGCTACGAGCAGCACCGCCACAAAAAGCGCGTCATGGCCATCGGCCACGTCTGAGCGGCTACATGTTCAGCAACCGCCCGCCATCGTTCGGCTGGACCCGGACCGCACCGCGCCCACTTCGACGCCTTCGTCTGGCCCGGCCTGACCGAGCTGTCGGCGTTGAGGGTTGCGGTCGGACCACTGTTTCCGGACTGAAGAGGCCCGCTAATGACTCCCCAGACCAAAGACATCCCTGATCCGCAACGGGAGCGGTCGGTTCCGGCCAGTGGCGGTACTGCCACGGTCGAAGAGTTGTTGGTAGGCCTGCAGACGCAACTCGCCGAATCCGATTCCGAAGCCGCTGTCTACGTGTTCCTGCAAGGGCTGGACGAACAGGCCATCGCTTTGTCGCTGGAGTCGTTTCCATTCCGTGAACGCGAGCGCATCTGGTCCTGCGTACCTCAAGACCAACGCGGGAAGGTATTGGCCCAAGTCGGCGAGGATGCCCGCGAGCACCTGATGGCGGACATGCAGGTCGAGGAGGTCACGGCCTTGGTGCAGGATCTTCCACCGGAAACGGTGGCGGAGCTCCTGGACACGATCGACGATGCGATCCGCGAATCCGTTATCGAAACCCTGGCCGCCGGAGTGCGACAGCATGTCACGACGCTGCAAGGCTACGATGACGATGCCGTCGGCCGTTACATGGATCTCGAAACCACCAATGTGAAACCGGATGTAACACTCGAGGTCGTTCAGCGGTTTGTACGCATTAATCGCTCGCTGGACAGCGGGTCGCAGGAATTGCTGGTCACGGAAAAGGATGGTCGCCTCGTTGGTGCGCTACGTCTGGTCGACCTTGTGCGCAACCAACAAAAAAGCACGGTCGCTGATTTTATGTACATGCCGACGTGCCTGCTCGACACCCTGGATATCCGCAAGGCGGCAACTATCCTGCGTGCCCGGGAACTGCGGTTTGCGCCCGTGGTAAACGCCGAAGGCATCCTGGTAGGTCAGCTGAACATGACCCACATCAGGAAAATCGTGCGCAAGGATACCGACACGACCCAGCTCAGGATGGCCGGGGTCAAGGAAGAAAGCGAGCTGTTCGCACCGATCCTTTTCAGTATTCGGAGTCGGGGTATCTGGCTCGGCATCAACCTGGTATCGGCCTTCCTGGCCGCCTACGTCATTGGCCAGTTCGAGGCCGTGCTCGAGCAGCTAGTCGCCCTGGCCGTACTTATGCCGGTGGTGGCCAGCATGGGGGTATTGCCGGGGGTCAGACCCTGACCGTGGTCATCCGCGGCCTGGCCAAGGGTCAAATAGCCGGCGGGAATCGCTGGTGGCTCATGAACAAGGAGCTATGGGTCGGCCTGGCCAACGGGATTATCTGGGCATTGGTGGTCGGCCTTGTGGCTCATCTGTGGTTCCAGACCCTGGCGATCAGCCTCATTATTACCTTGGCGATCATCATCAACATGACGGTGGCCAACTTGGCCGGGATCCTCATACCGCTGACCTTGAAGCGCCTCGGCATGGACCCGGCGCTTTCCGGAGTAGTGATCCTGACCACTGTCACCGACGTTGTCGGATTTTTGTCATTCCTGGGGCTGGCGACGCTGCTGATTCAGGTCTGAGATTCGGGTGTAGACGCGTCCCGCGCTTCGCGGCATTCGCCGTTCCGGGTTCCGGTCGATGGGCCCGGTTTGCAACAGGGCGAATAACGAGGCCATAAGGCGCCGGTTCCACGACAAGGTGCGCGGGGTGTCGGTCGAAGGCAGCAGTCACCGGGCCGGATTCTGCTCGGCGCGCCAGGCGTCGAACCATCGGCGGGGGCGCAGGATACGCAGGGCTGGTTCGCCGTCGTTCAGTTCAACACCGAGGCCCAGGGCAGCCAGGCGTGCATAGAGCGCGCCGTTAGAGGTGCCCTCCACGAGGAACGTCAGGTTCTCGCCCTTCAGATCGATGTCGCTGAGCCGGATCCGGGTGTCGTTCAGGTCCAGGCCTACCGCAGAACCAGCTGCTGCTGTCAGAGCACCGTCAGCGCAGCAGCAGGACCGGGATGGTGCAGTTGCGCAGCACGGCGGTCGTGGTACTGCCGACGATCAGTTGACGAATGCGCGAGTGGCCATAGGCCCCCATGACCAGCAGATCGACTTCCCGCTGACCGATATGGTCGGTAATGACGCTTTCGGCATGGCCTGCCTCGATCACGATCGACGGCTCGAAGCCGGCTTTTTCCAGCTGGTCACGCGCCCAGCCCAGGCCTTCGCGTATTGCTGCAGTTTCGCTGCCGGCCGTGATCAGGTGGCATTCCAGCCCCTTGAGCAACGGGCTCATGCACACCATCTCGATGCATTTGCGGGTCGTGGCACTGTCATCGAAAGCAATTGCGAAACGGCCGACCGGGCGGAACTTGCGCGAAGTCACCAGCAAGGGCCGGTGCACGCTGCGCACAACCCGCTCGAGGTTGGCGCCCAGGTGGCCCCTGTTGAAGTCCGCTGCCTCACCGCGCTTGCCGATCACAAACAGGCGCACGTCGGTTTCCAGTTCGGTCAGGGCCTCGGCCAGCGGACCGTGGCGCTGCAGACTGTCCGGATTCAGGGCGCCGGCGTCGACGGCGCGAAGTCGGGCCTGCTCGAGAAGCACTCGCCCCTGGCGTACCGCGATACGCGCGCGCTGGGCATCCAGCTCGGTCAGTTCTTCAAGCAGCTCGGCACCGGTATCGATCCCGATATTGCCGCTGTAATCAGCCCGTACCGGGCGCGATGGCTGGCGCTCGAGCACGTGCAGGCAGACCAGGCCGGCCTGCAGGCGTCTGGACGCCCAGGAGGCATGGTCGACCACCGAATCGCTGTAAATCGAGGCATCAAGGCAGGCCATGACCTTGCCGTCGACGGGAATGGTGTAGGCAGGTTTGCTCATCCGGTTGGCTCCTTTAGTGCCCCAGCAGTTTGTCGGCATCGGGCTTGTCGTGCACACCCAGGCGATCAACCATGGTGCGGCTGGCCTCGCTCATGCCGACCAGGTCGATCTCAACGCCCTCGCGTCGGAACTTGAGTATCGTCCGGTCCAGCGCACCAACGGCACTCAGGTCCCAGAAATGGGCGGCGCTGACATCGATCCTGACCCGCTCGATCACCTCGCGGAAATCAAAGGCGGCCAGGAAATCATCGGCCGATGCAAAGAACACCTGCCCGGTCACCGTGTAGCGCCGGGTCTGGCCGTCGTCCTCCAGGCTCTTTTCCACGACCAGGACCTGGCTGACCTTGCGTGCAAAGCCCAGGGCCGACAGCAGCACCCCGGTCAGAACACCCTTGGCCAGGTCATGCGTGGCCACGGTCACCACCACGGTACCGATCATGACCAGGCTGGAGGTCTTCGGGTGATGCTTCAGGTTGGCAAGCGACTGCCAGCTGAACGTGCCGATCGAGACCATGATCATCACCGCCACCAGAGCGGCCATCGGGATCATGCCGACATAGTCGCTCAGGAACACCACCATCAGAAGCAGGAATACCCCCGCCATCAGGCAGGACAGGCGCCCGCGGCCGCCGGACTTCACGTTGATCACCGACTGGCCGATCATGGCACAGCCGGCCATGCCGCCGAAGAAGCCGGAAACGATGTTGGCAACTCCCTGCCCCTTGGCTTCGCGATGCTTGTCGCTGGGCGTGTCGGTCAGGTCATCGACGATCTGGGCGGTGAGAAAGGATTCCAGCAGGCCGACCACCGTCAGGGTCAGCGACACCGGCAGGATGATCCACAGGGTCTCCAGATTCCACGGAATATCCGGCAGCAGGAAAGTCGGCAGGGCATCCGGCAGCTCGCCCTTGTCGCCCACGGTCGGCACCTGGATACCGAAAATGACCGCCGCCAGGGTCAACAGCACGATCGCGATCAGCGGCGAGGGTATGGCCCGGGTCAGGCGCGGCAGACCGTAGATGATCACCAGGCCGATCACGACCATCGGGTAGACGGCCGCCGGTACGTTGATCAGCTCGGGAATCTGGGCCAGGAAAATCAGGATCGCCAGCGCATTGACGAAGCCGGTGACCACCGAGCGCGAGACAAAGCGCATCAACTCGGCCAGCTTGAAATAGCCGGCAATGATCTGCAGCACCCCGGTCAGCAGCGTGGCCGCGAGCAGGTATTCGAGCCCGTGATCGCGCACCAGGGTCACCATCAGCAGCGCCATGGCCCCGGTGGCGGCCGAAATCATGCCCGGGCGCCCGCCGGTGAACGCGATCACGACGGCAATGCAGAACGAGGCGTACAGGCCGACCTTGGGGTCGAGCCCGGCGATCAGGGAAAAGGCAATCGCTTCGGGAATCAGGGCCAGGGCGACCACCAGCCCGGCCAGCACATCGCCGCGGATGTTTGAAAACCAGTCGCGGCGAATCGTGTGCAGAATACTCATCAACAGCTAAACCCCGTAGCCACGCGCAGCAACCGTGCCGGGCGTGAAAGTCAGATCTCATCAGCAACCGGCCGGATGGCAGCGAATCAGGCGGGGTGTGGACAACGAAGCCGGCCATTTTAGCGTCGCCAATGAGTCAGCGGGAAACTTGCTGCTGCGGAGCATCAGTGCAAGAGGCAGCCAATGAGCAACGGCCCGGACGGCAACCGCTAATGTCGAATTGCCAGGCGGCTTCGGACAACAAGAATCAAAAGCAGTCCGGCGGCGGGCAGTTTCCAGAGCACGGCGCCCCCTGGCCAGAACAGAACCAGCGCCAGAACCGCCAGCAGAACCCGGCCCGACAGGCCCAACGGGCCTTCCAGCCAGCCTTCAAGCAGTCCAATAAAGGCATACAGGCCGAACAGGGCAAACACGGGCGCACAGGAACGATAATTCCAGCGGTATCCGGTGCCGTGTCAGATTGGGTCAGGTTGGCGTTTGACACCGATTGCAACACGCAGCGGGTCGGATTTCGCC
>CAYQJJ010000066.1:0-12279 GCA_964417745.1 uncultured Wenzhouxiangella sp. | reverse complement strand
TCCCGTCGCGGCGACACGCCAGGGCGGTATAATGGGCGGCTTGTCCTCACCGTCCCGCGCTCCATTGCGGGTTGCCGCCCGGCCTGCCCGATTCTGGTATCCATGACTCAAACCCGCCGCATCCGAAATTTCTCGATCATCGCCCACGTCGACCACGGCAAATCGACCCTGGCCGACCGGTTCATCCAGATCTGTGGTGGCCTGAGCGACCGCGAGATGGCCGAGCAGGTGCTCGACTCGATGGACCTCGAGCGCGAGCGTGGCATTACCATCAAGGCCCAGAGCGTGACCCTGGACTACCTGGCCGACGATGGCGAGACCTATCAGCTCAACCTGATCGACACGCCCGGCCACGTTGACTTCTCCTACGAGGTGTCGCGGTCGCTGGCGGCCTGCGAGGGGGCGTTGCTGGTGGTCGACGCCGCCCAGGGGGTCGAGGCCCAGAGCGTGGCCAATACCTACACGGCCGTCGAGCAGGGCCTGGAGGTGATTCCGGTGATCAACAAGATCGATCTGCCGGCCGCCGACCCGGACCGGGTGCGCCACCAGATCGAGGACATTATCGGCATTGATGCCTCCGATGCGCTGCTGGTCAGCGCCAAGACCGGCGTCGGGGTGCGCGAGATCCTCGAACAGCTGATTACCCGCGTGCCCGCGCCGGAAAACAAGAGCGACGGACCCCTGCGGGCGTTGATCATCGACTCGTGGTTCAACAATTATCTCGGCGTCAATTCGCTGATCCGCATCAAGCAGGGCACGCTGCGCAAGGGCGAAAAGCTTCGCATCATGTCGACCGGCGAGCAACACCAGGCCGAGCAGGTCGGCATTTTCACGCCCAAGCGCACGCCGACCGGCGTCCTCGAGTGTGGTCAGGTCGGCTTTCTCGCCGCCGGCATCAAGGAAGTCCACGGCGCACCGGTCGGCGATACCGTTACCCATCTGAATGCGCCCACCGAGGCCCCGCTGCCGGGGTTCAAGCCGAACAAGCCGAGTGTGTTCGCCGGCATCTTTCCGGTCGACTCGAGCGATTACCCCGATCTGCGCGACGCGCTCGAGCGCTTGCAGCTCAACGACTCGGCGCTGCAGTTCGAGCCCGAGACATCGGTCGCCCTGGGCTTTGGTTTTCGCTGCGGTTTCCTGGGCATGCTGCACATGGAAATCGTCCAGGAGCGCCTCGAACGCGAGTATGACCTCGACCTGATCACCACCTCTGCGACGGTGATCTACGAGCTGATGATGAGCGACGGCGAGGTCCAGATGCTCGACAACCCGGCCGGCATGCCGCCGGCCAACAAGATCGCCGAGATCCGCGAGCCCATCATCCTGGCCAACATCCTGGTTCCGCAGGATCACGTCGGGCCGGTCATCGGCCTGTGCGAGGAAAAGCGGGGTGCTCAGCGCGACATGCGTTTTCTCGGCGGCCAGGTGCAGCTGAGCTACGAACTGCCGCTGTCGGAAGTGGTCATGGACTTCTTCGATCGGCTCAAGTCCTGCAGCCGGGGCTATGCGTCCTTCGAATACGAATTCGATCGCTACCAGGCCGGGCCGTTCGTACGCCTGGACCTGCTGATCAACGGCGACCGGGTCGACGCCCTGAGCAGCATCGTGCACCGCGATTTCGCCGAGCGGCGTGGCCGCGATCTGGCCGAGCGCATGCGCGAACTGATTCCGCGCCAGATGTTCGACATTGCCATCCAGGCGTCGATCGGTGCACACATCATCGCCCGCTCGACCGTCAAGGCCTACCGCAAGAACGTCACCGCCAAATGCTACGGCGGTGATGTATCGCGCAAGCGCAAGCTGCTGGAAAAGCAAAAGGCCGGCAAACGGCGCATGAAGCAGGTCGGTTCGGTCGAGATTCCCCAGGAAGCGTTCCTGGCGGTGCTGAAATCCGATAACGAGAAATAACCAATGCCCATGGATTACGCTCTGATACTTGTTGTGCTCACGCTGTTGACCGGCGTGGCCTGGCTGGTCAACCGCTACCTGCTGCGGCCGCGCCGGCCCGAAGGTGCCGAGCCCGAGGGCGGGCTGGCCCGAACCATCGATGTGGTCGGTTCGCTGTTTCCGGTGCTGGCGCTGGTGCTGGTGTTTCGCTCATTCCTGTTCGAGCCGTTCAAGATCCCGTCGGGCTCGATGATTCCGACCTTGCTGGTCGGTGATTTCATCGTGGTCAACAAGTTCTCCTACGGTCTCAGATTGCCGGTGGTCAACAAGCGCTTCGTGAGCATCGGCGAGCCCGAGCGTGGTGACGTGATGGTATTTCGCTATCCCGAGGATGAGCGTATCAACTACATCAAGCGCGTTATCGGCATGCCGGGCGACACCGTGACCTACCGCAACAAGGTGCTGTTCATCAACGGGGAGCCGGTCGTTCAGGAAGGCGACGAGCGCTGGGCCGGCGAGGGTCTCAATCGCAACGCGCCCGGGCGTCGACCGATCCTGCGCGAGGAGTACCTCGGCGACGGACCGCACAATATCCTGATTCATCCCGGCCAGCCCGAGCGTGAAACGCGAACCTGGACCGTACCGGAAGGGCAGTATTTCGTGCTCGGCGACAACCGCGACCAGTCACTCGATTCGCGCGCCTGGGGACTGGTGCCGGAAGACAACCTGGTCGGCAAGGCAACACGCATCTGGATGCACTGGGACTGCAGCCGGGGCTGCGTTGTGTGGAACCGGATTGGTGATAAAATCATCTGACCGATTCAAAGCAGGGGCGCCGGACATGACCGCAACGATCGAGGGAAACTGACATGAAGGCAATGCAACAACAGCGCGGCATCAGCCTGCTCGGATTCATCTTTCTGCTCGTCTTCGCGCTGTTTGCGGTCTATATCGGCATCAAACTGGTCCCGATCTACCTCAATCACATGTCAGTGGTCAGCGAGATGAAGGCGGTCGCCGACGAGCCCGGGTCGGCCAACCTGCCGCCGAGCACGCTGCGCCGCAACCTCATCCGTCGAATGCAGATCAGCTATGTCGATCACGTCGGAGCCGAACATATCGCAATCGAGGGCGGGCGCAACCCCGAGCTTCGGGTCGAATACGCGGTTGAGGAACATCTCATCGGCAATATTGATGTCGTGGTCAGGTTCAGTCGTGTCGAATCCTTACGAAACTAGCAGCGCCGATTCGATCCCGGGTATCGACTACCGGTTCGACAATACCGCCCTGCTCCAGCAAGCGCTGACCCATCGCTCGCACGGGCCGGGCCACTACGAACGCCTGGAGTTCCTCGGCGACGGCCTGCTCAACCTGATCGCCGCCGAGATGCTGTTCGAGGCGCGGCCGCACGCAGCCGAAGGCGATCTCAGCCGGCTGCGCTCGCGGCTGGTACGCGACGTCACGCTGGCCGAAATCGCGACCGAGCTCGGCTTCGGCGAATATCTCCGGCTCGGCGTCGGCGAGATCAAGAGCGGCGGCTTCCTGCGCGAGTCGATTCTGGCCGATGTGGTCGAGGCGCTGATCGGCGCGATCTATCTCGACGGCGGCTTCGAGCCGGCGCGGCGGGTGGTGCGCGGGCTGCTCGAGGCGCGCCTTGCGCAGCTGCCGGACGGCGAACGCCTGAAAGACCCCAAGACCCGGCTGCAGGAGTGGTTGCAGGGTCGTGGCCACGAGCTGCCCGAGTATGCCGTCATTTCCGAAAGCGGTGCCGACCATGCCAAGGTCTTCGAAGTCGAGTGCCGGGTCGGTTCGCTCGTGCCGGCGGTCAGGGCGCGGGCGGCGAGCCGGCGCAAGGCCGAGCAGGCCGCCGCGCGCATCATGCACGGCCAGCTCGAGGCGCAGAACGAGCGCACCGCCGGCCAGCCCCTGCCGGCCGGGGCCCCCGGCCCATGAGTGCGCCGCACAGCGGACGCGTGGCGCTGCTCGGCCGGCCGAATGTCGGCAAGTCGACCCTGCTCAACGCGCTCGTCGGCGAGCACCTGGCCATCGTCACCCACAAGCCGCAGACCACCCGCCACCGCATTCTCGGCGTTGTTACCGAGGAACGCGGGCAGATCGTGCTGGTCGATACGCCGGGTCTGCACAAGCGCCGCGAGCATGCCCTGAACCAGCGGCTCAACCGGATTGCCGCCGACTCCCGCCACGGGGTCGACGCAGTCGTCATGGTGATCGATGCCACCCGCTTTACCGACGAAGACCAGCGCGTACTCGATATGATCGGGCAGCTCGAGGGGCCGCGCATTCTGGCGTTCAACAAGATCGATCGGCTCGAAGACCGTTCACGGCTACTCGAGGCGACCGCGCGGCTGAGCGAGCAGGTCGCCTTCGATGCCGTGGTCTACCTGTCGGCACTGCGAAACGATGGTACCGGTGATCTGCTCGACGAGCTGTTTGCCTGTCTTCCCGAACAGGCCCCCGAGTTTGCGCCGGATGAGCTGACCGACCGCTCGGAGCGTTTCCTGGCCGCCGAGCTGGTGCGCGAGCAGCTGATGCTGCAGCTCCACCAGGAAATCCCCTACGGCCTGACGGTGGTCATCGAGCGCTTCGAACGGACGCCGCGGCTCGAGATCGACGCACTGGTCGTGGTCGCCGAAGAGCGCCACAAGGGGATGGTGATTGGGCAGCGCGGCCAGGTTCTCAAACGCGTCGGCACGCGCGCACGTCACCGTATCGCCGAGCTTCTCGGCGAGCGCGTGCACCTTGAGCTGCACGTCAAGACCCGTGCCGGATGGATGGACGACGAAGGTTTGCTTGATGAGTTGGGCTATGCGCGGTGAGTCGCGTCGAGGCACAGCCTGCCTGGGTGCTTCACCGACGCCCCTGGCGTGAATCGAGCCTGCTGCTTGAGCTTTTTACCCGCGACCATGGTCGGGTCGGGCTGGTCGCCAAGGGCGCGCGCGGTGCTCGCTCGGCCTGGCGTGGCCTGGCCGAGCCCTTCGCGCCGCTCGAAGCGGGCTGGTCGCGGCGCGGTGAACTGGGCACCCTGACCGGGCTCGAGCCGACCAGCCGGCCCGGGGTGTTGCAGCAGCGCGCGCTGTGGTGCGGCTTCTACGCCAATGAGCTGCTGCTCAAGCTGCTCGCCCGCGATGATCCGGCCGCACCGCTGTTCGACGCTTACGGCCGGCTTATCGCTGGCCTGGCGACTGAGCGCCAGGCAGCCACACTGTTGCGTAACTTCGAGCTCGATGTGCTCGATGCGCTCGGCGTGGTGCCCGACTTCGATCAGGCTGCCGACGACAGCGGGCCGATCGAGGCCGGGGCGTTGTATCATCTCCAGCCCGAACAGGGCTTCGTCATGACCGCAGCGACCGGGCCCGCGGTATTTTCGGGCCGCGCCATCCTCGGCCTGGCCGGGGGGCAGGAGCTGACCGGCGAGATCGGTCGGCAGGCTCGCGAGTTGACCCGGTTGCTGCTCGACCATCAGCTCGACGGACAGGTGCTCAAGACCCGCGAACTGTTTCGCGAGCGGGCGCGTTCGCGGCCCGGAAGCGATTCCTGAATTACATCCTCACAATCTGGAGACCGCTGCATGTCGATTCTGAAGCTGGGCGTGAACATCGATCACATCGCCACCGTGCGCGAGGCGCGCGGGACCCGCTATCCCTCGCTGATTCAGGCCGCGCTGGCCGCCGAGCAGGCCGGGGCCGATGCCATCACGATTCACCTGCGCGAGGACCGGCGCCATATCCAGGACCGCGACGTGTCGCTGCTCGATGAGGTGATCGGCACGCGCATGAATCTCGAGCTGGCGGTGACCGACGAGATGCTGGCCATTGCCGAACAGGTCCGGCCGGCTGATGTCTGCCTGGTTCCAGAGCGGCGCGAGGAACTGACCACCGAGGGCGGGCTGAACGTGCGCGCTGACCTCGAGCGCATCCGTGCCGCCTGCCAGAGGCTGCACCAGGCCGGTATTCGCGTCAGCCTGTTCGTCGATCCGGACACCGACCAGCTCGAGGCCGCCGCCGAGGCCGGAGCCCGGGTCGTCGAGTTGCATACCGGCTCTTATGCAGATGCTCCGGAAGCCGGTCGCGAGGCGGCGCTGGAACGCCTGCGTGGTGCGGTCGATCGGGCCGTGGAGCTGGGTCTGGCGGTCAATGCCGGCCATGGGCTGCATTATCAGAACGTCCAGCAGGTGGCTGCCCTGGCCGCGGTCGAGGAGCTCAATATCGGCCATGCCATCGTCGCCCGGGCCTTGTTCGTGGGGCTGGAAAATGCGGTTCGCGAAATGAAGACCCTGATGCAGGCCGCACGCCTGGGCGATGCCTGAATCCTGTTGCCCCATCGACGGTTTTGAGCAGGCGCGGGATGGCGGTTGCTGTGCGCGCGGGATCGAATCAGGCTTCGGCGGGTAGAAGCAGGGCCTGATACGTCGCCTGCGCAGTGCGCAGAAAGTGGACGTAGGCCGCGCCCGGAGAGCTCTCGAGATCATGCCGAAGCTGACGGCGCAGCCGGCGGCAGGCCTCACCGAAGCGTTCCGCCCCGGCATAGCCGGCCGCGCCGGCCCACTGGTGCAGCCGGTCCGAGGCCTCCTTCCAGCGCGAGTGCTCAAGCAGCGCGTCAAGCTCGCCCAGGCCGGCGTCCAGGTCATCGGCCAGCATGCGCTGCAGTCGGCTGGTGAGTTCGGCGTTGTCGTTGGCCGCGGCCAGCGCCCGGCGTTGATTGATCAGCTGGACGTTCGGCGAGCGCCGCGCGTCGACTCCGCGGGAGCGCCCTGCCGGGTCGAATTCGCCCTCGATCGCTGCGACCAGGTCGGCGATCGAGATCGGCTTGTTGAGGAACTGGTCGATCTCGCGTTCCTGAAGCAGCCGGTCGCGTTCCTCGGGCCGGGTATCGGCGGTCAGGATGATCATGCGGGCCGTCGACGATGAAGCGTCGAGCGCGCGGATGCGCCGGGCGGTGCTGACACCATCGAGCCGCGGCATGTGCAGATCGAGGAGCACCACATCGAAATGCTCGCTTTCACACAGGCTCACGGCCTCGGCGCCGCCGGCGGCCACGGCCACCCGCGCGGCCCGTGGGCCCAGGCCGGTCTTGATGAATTCGCGATTGATTTCATGGTCGTCGACGACCAGTATGTTCAACGACCCGATGGTAGATTGGTGCGATGTGCCACTCATGCCGCCAATATACAAGCCCGCGCCGGCTGTGCCAATGGCCGCGCCGCGCCTGGCTGGCGGGTCTTGTTCTGGTCTCGGGCCTGGCCAGCGCCGACGGCCTGCTGCTCGAGAGCGGCCCTGGTCGAGTGGCCGGGCTGAGCTGGACATCGGTCGAGACCGAGATCTCCCCCGGGGCATGGGAACTGCACATGACCGGGCTGGCGCTGGGTGCCGAGACCGGGCTGGGGGCTCTGAACATGCGTTGCGATCGCTCCAGGCCGGACGCTGGAACACTCCGCTGCAGTGACGGTGAGCTGGTCTGGCACTCGCCGTGGCACGACAGCCCGCAGCGAGCCGAATTCGATCTGGCACTCGAGCGCGGCCTGGCCTCGGTACGGCTGGCCGGCGAGGGCTGGGAGGCCCGGCTGGACGGCTCACCTGGCCAGCTCGATGCAGCTTCGGCGCGGGTGCGTTTCGATGGCTTTGACCTGGCCGTGGCGCCGGAGGCGCTGCTGACTCTCGGCGGCCTGAGTTTTCTGAGCGGGCAGGTCGACGGCGTGCTCGAGCTGACTCCTTCGCGCATGGCCGCTGACCTCGAGCTGTCGATGAGCTTCGACAGTCCGGATGGGTCGATCGCCGGAGAGGGCGTGGTGCTGGCTCTCGATGCGCTAGCTGAAACCGGGGAAGAAGGCTGGCAGCTCCGGCTGGGCGGGGTCCAGACCGCGGGCGAGCTGCTCTGGAATTCGCTCTACCTGCCCTCGCCCGAGGAGCCGCTGGTCGCGGAGCTGGCCGCGCGCTCGGACGATCCGGCCCGGCAATGGCGAATCGATCGCCTCAGCCTGAGCGACCCGGGTAGCCTGGCACTGGATGCCTCGGCGAGCCTTGAGCACGCGCCGGAGGAAGGTTGGCAGCTTGCCCGGGCGAGTGTCGATACCTTCGAGCTGGCGTTTCCACTGGCCTGGCAGCGATGGTTCGATGGACCGGCCGGCGCGGCCGGGTTCGGCGGGCTGGTCACGTCCGGGCGGGTCACCGGCAGCGCGCGCGTCGAGGGCGGCGAGTTGCTCTCGCTGGTCGCTGCCGTCGATTCAGTCGACGTAACCGACCCGCAAGCGCGCTTCGCGTTCGACACGCTCGAGGGCAGCGCCGAGTGGTCAGGGCACGACGGCGAAATCGCCCTGGCGTGGGCCGAACTGGCGGTCTACGGACTGCCGTTCCAGGCCGGCACCCTTCGCTTGCACATTGACGATGATGCGATCATGCTCGCCGAACCACTGCGCCTGGGCCTGCTCGACGGGGCGCTGGTCATCGATCGCCTCGAGTCGCGTCGAACGGCCGAGGCGGACAATCGACTCGAGCTCGACGCCCGAATCGAGCCGCTCGACCTGGCCGGGTTGACGCGCTTGCTGGAGTTCCCGGAGTTCGGTGGCACGCTGTCGGGCGAATTTCCCGGTGTGGTGCTGGTCGATGAGCGCCTGTCGGTGACCGGCGGCATCGATATCCACGCCTTTTCGGGTCGTATCGAGATCGGCGACCTGGCCATCGAGCGCCCGTTCGGGACCCTGCCGGCGCTGTCGGCCCAGGTCAGCCTGACCCGGCTCGACCTGCTGGAACTGACCGGGGCGTTCAACTTCGGGCGCATGGAAGGCCGGATGTCGGGCTGGATGCGCGATCTGCGCCTGCTCGACTGGCGGCCGGTGGCGATGGACTCGCGCCTTTTCACCCATGAAGATGTCCGAACCCGTCGCATCAGTCAGCGTGCGGTCGACAATCTGTCCAACCTCGGTGGCGCCGGCGGGGCGCTGATTTCGGGCACGCTGTTGAGCGTGTTCGAGGACTTTCCCTATCGGCGCGCCGGGCTGGCCTGCCGCCTGGCCAACAATATCTGTCATATCGACGGCGTCGCGCCGCACGATTCGGGCGGGTTCTATATCGTTGAAGGGCGTTTGCTGCCGCGGCTGGATATCGTCGGTCATCGGCGCCTGGTCGACTGGCCCCGGCTGCTGGCCCAGTTGGCCGCGATCATGGAAGAGGATCGAGGCCAGGACAATTGATGCGCCCGGGTTGATACTCCCGGGTGGACAGTGAGACGTGTGATTGTCAGGCTTCGTCGAGTGGCTTGACCTGGACTTTGCGAATGCGCTTGTCGACCATGTCGATGATGGTGAAGATGTGTTTGCCGATCTTCAGGCTGGTGCGCCCGCTCGGCAGCGACTCGAGCTGCTCGAGAATCAGCCCGTTGAGTGTCTTGGCGCCGGTCGTGGGCAGGCCCCAGTCGAAGCGCCGGTTGAGCATGCGGATGGTCGCGCCGCCGTCGACGATCCAGGTGCCTTCTTCCTGCTTGCGAACCAGTTTCTGCCGGCTGCCGCCCTCGGTGGTGTATTCGCCGACGATTTCCTCGAGGATATCGTCGAGGGTGACCAGACCCTGGATATCGCCGTACTCGTCGACCACCAGCCCCATGCGCCGCTCGCGGCTCTGGAACTCCAGCAGTTGCTGGGTCAGCCCGGTACCCTCGGGAATGAAGTAGGGCGTGCGCACGGCCTTGAGCAGGGACTTCGCGTCGAGCCGGTTCTGCGCCAGGCGGCTGAGGATGGTGCGTACGTGCAACAGGCCAACCATGTTGTCGAGACCGCCGCGCCACACCGGCATGCGCGTGTAGATGGTCTCGGTCAGCGCTTGCAGGGTGTCTTCCCAGTCGGCCTCGATGTCCAGCCCGACGATGTCCTGACGCGGCACCATGACATCGTCGACGGTGCCGTGCTCGAGGTCGAGAATGTTGATCAGCATCTGCTGGTGGTCGAGCGAAATATGCCGGCCGCCCTCCTTGACCAGCGTGCGCAGCTCATCGCGGTTGAGCGCATCGTGATGAGCGCCCATGCGCCGGATTCCGAACGGCCTCAAGAGTCCGCCGGCGAGCAGGTTGATCAGCCAGACGGCCGGATAGAGAATCTTGAGCAGCGGAGTAAGGACGTAGCTGGCCGGGTAGGCGACGCGCTGCGGATAAAGGGCCGCCACCGTCTTGGGCGCGAGCTCGGCGAAAATCAGGATGACCGCCGTCAGCACCAGCGTCGAGATCCAGATGCCGGGCTCGCCGAACAGACGCAGCGCGATGACTGTGGCGATGGAGGCGGCCAGAATGTTGACCAGGTTATTGCCCAGCAGGATCAGGCCGAACATGCGGTCGGGCTTGGCCAGTAGCGCCTGCGCCTGGCGCGCGCCGCGATGGCCGCTCTGGGCCTGGTGGCGCAGACGGTATCGATTGAGCGCCACCAGTCCGGTCTCGGAACTCGAAAAGAATGCTGACAGCACGATCAGCACGGCCAGCAGGCCGAACAGGGCACGTAGCGAAAGTTCAGTCATTCGGGGCCGGGCTGGAGATCGTCGGTACGCCCGGTTCCGACCAGGAACGGTCGAGCACGACTTCGAGTACCAGCTTGCTGCCGAAGTAGCTCAATGCCAGAAACGCCATGGCGACAAACGTCCAGTTGACCGCGCGCCGGCCGCGCCAGCCGAGCCACCAGCGGCCCAGCAGCAGCAATCCGAACAAAAGCCAGGACAGTGTCGACAGCACGGTCTTGTGGACCAGGTGCTGGGCCAGCAGGTCGTCGATGAAGACCAGGCCGCTCAGCAGGCTCAGGGTCAGCACCAGCCAGCCGATGGCGATGAGCTGGAACATGATCGCCTCGAGTACCGCCAGCGGTGGCAGAAGCTCGAGTTGCTGCAGCGGCCGCGGATGGCGAATCAGGTAATCCTGCAGCGCAAGCAGCACGGCGTTGATGGCCGCGATACTCAGCAGCCCGTAGGCGAGCAGCGAGCTGAAAACGTGAATTTCGAGCATCGTTGAGAGGTGCGACAGGACCAGCGGCGGGACGGGCAGGGCCCACTGCAGCGCCACGCAAGCTCCGGCGCCGGGAAAGGCCAGAATGCCGGCTTCGAGCATGCGCGCGCGAAACATCGACCAGGCCGCGATCAGAATGACGATGATCAGCGCGGCCAGCGACAGGGCGTTGGCGAAGTTGACGTCCCAGCCCGCGTGGGTATTCATCTGCATCCACAGCACCAGGGCGTGGCCGACCACCGCGGCAGCGACCAGCGCGACACCGATCTGCTTGATGCGGGTGCTGGCATGGTAGTAGCCCATGGCCAGGGCGACGCCGGAGGCGAGGTAGGCCAGCATGGTCGCCAATGCCAGGATCAGGCTGGGCAGGGTATCGGTCTGCACGAAATCGGTCGGGTTGCCAGGTGAGGATCGTCTCCCCAGTATAATGACTGAAAACGCCAACCCCAAGACCAAGCGACCAGGGCAAGCCATGTTCGACCAACTCAGCAAGCGACTTTCCGGTTCACTTGAGCGTCTGCGCGGCCGCGGACGCCTGACCGAGGACAATATCCGCGAGGCCATGCGCGAGGTGCGCGTGGCCCTGCTCGAAGCCGACGTGGCCCTTCCCGTGGTCAAGGATTTCATCGCCCAGGCCAGCGAGCGCGCCGTGGGCCAGGAAGTCGTCGGCAGCCTCAAGCCGGGCGAGGCGCTGATCAAGGTTGTCCACGAGGAACTCAAGCGCGTGCTCGGCGGCGAGCAGGCCGGGCTCGATCTCGATCGGCCCGCACCGGTGGTCATTCTGCTCGCCGGTCTGCAGGGCGCGGGCAAGACCACCACCGCCGGCAAGCTCGCGCGCCTGATCCGCGAGCGTCATGGCAAATCGGTGTTGCTGGCAAGCAGCGATATCTACCGCCCGGCCGCGATCGATCAGCTCGAGACCCTGGCCGGGCAGGTCGATGCCAATTTCTTCCGCTCCGAGCGCAATGACGACGCCGTCGAGATTGCCCGCCAGGCCCTGGATCATGCCCGGCGCTCGTTCAGCGATGTGCTGATTATCGATACCGCCGGCCGGCTGGCGGTCGACGAGGCGATGATGGACGAGATTCGCCGCGTCCACTCGGCGGTCTCACCGACCGAAGTGCTGTTCGTGGTCGACAGCATGACCGGCCAGGACGCGGCCAATACGGCCCGGGCCTTTCACGAGGCGCTGCCGCTTTCCGGGGTCGTACTGACCAAGACCGACGGCGATGCGCGCGGCGGGGCGGCGCTGTCGGTGCGCCAGATTACCGGTGCACCGATCAAGTTTCTCGGCACCGGCGAGAAGATCGACGGCCTCGAGCCGTGTCACCCGGACCGCCTGGCCTCACGCATCCTGGGCAGGGGCGACGGGCGCAGCCTGGTCGAGGACGTCGAGCG
>CAYQJJ010000065.1:0-12440 GCA_964417745.1 uncultured Wenzhouxiangella sp. | reverse complement strand
AGGTTGCCGAACAGCCGCAACGCCAGTGAGACCGGCTTGGCAACCATTTCCACGAGGTTGAGAACCAGGTTCGGGATCCACAGCAGCGGGTTCTTGCCGAATGGGTGGGTCAGCAACTCCTTGCCGAAACCACCCAGGCCCTTGCCCTTGACGCTGTAGATCAGGATCAGTGCCAGTACGGTCAGCGACAGGCCGAATGGTGCATTGATGTCAGCCGAAGGCACGATTCGGGTGTACTCGAGCCCAAACAGCTTCCAGGTCAGATACGGGACGTAGTCGACCGGCACCAGATCCATCAGGTTCCAGAGAAACACCCAAACGAAAATCGTCAGCGCGAGCGGGGCGACAAACCGGCGCGGCCCGTGGAAACTCTCCTTGACGGAGTTGTCGACGAAATCGACCAGCATTTCAACGAAATTCTGAAGGCCGCCGGGAATTCCCGAGGTGGCGCGGCGGGCGGCGAGCAGGAAGAAGAACATGAAAAACACGCCCAGCAGAACCGACATCACGATGGTGTCGGCATGCAGCGTCCACACCCCCTCGCCGTAACTGAGGTTGGTGATGTGGTGCTTGACGTACTCGATCGGCGTAGGTTCGCTGGCCATGACTGTCAGACTGAGTCCCGCTTTTCGTTTTCAGATTCCACATCCGGCAGATGCGCCATACGCTGCATCGCCAGCCAATAGGCCACAGCCGTGGCCGCGTAGCCGGTCACGATGGGCAAAAAATACCCGGAAAACCAAACTGCAACGGCCACGAACAGCACCACCGCAAGAACGAACTTCAGCGCCATGGCCCGGTAGAACGAGGCGACCAGTGCCCGCGGCGGCTGGCCCGTCGAAAGGCCGATCCGCAACGCAGTGACCACCGTCAGAAATACCCCGATGGCACCGCCGATCAGCGCGGCCAGTGCCTGCTCGAAGCCTCCGACCATGGCAAAAGCAAGCCCGGCCAGTCCGGCGAGTATCGCCTGAATGCGCAGCAGCCAGGCGACCGTCTTGGCAAATTGGGCTTCGTGCACGGCCTGTTCGTCTTGATACGCTTGGTTGTCACCCCGCACCGCTCAAGACTTAAGATCCCTTGTGTCGGGCGGTGGTGGACGCTGGCGACCATCCGCTCCGGTTGGCGGAAGGACGCAAATCCCGATAATTATAGCAGGCCGCCGCGATCAGCGGCAAGCCAACCGGGCGCCGGAGTTAGCGATCACCGATCCGGGCCGGCGCGCTGGCTCCGCAGGCGTTCCAGGATGCCCTCGAGCTCATCGAGGCTGGTGTAGCGAATGGTCATCCGCCCTTTTCCCGACTGGCCATGGCGCAGGCTGACCGGCGCGCACAGGGTCTCGGTCAGTTCCTGCTCGAGGCGCTCGACATCGGGCGAGCGCGGCTCGGGTGCTTTCTTCTTCGGCGGCCGGCCTTCCTTGATGCGGCGCACCAGCGCCTCGGCCTGGCGCACCGACATGTCCTGCTCGATGATCGCATCGGCGGCGCGCACCTGGTCAGGGCGTTCCAGGCCCAGCAGGGCGCGCGCGTGGCCCATGTCGAGGCGGCGCTCGTCGACCAGCTCGCGCACTTCCGGCGCCAGCTCGAGCAGGCGCAGCAGGTTGGTTACCGCGGTGCGCGAGCGGCCGACGGTGTCGGCGGCCTCAGTGTGGGTGAGCTCGAACTCGTCGATCAGGCGCTTGAGGGCCGAGGCCTCTTCGAGCGGATTGAGGTTTTCGCGCTGAATATTCTCGATCAGCGCCAGCGCCAGGGTCGATTCGTCGGCCACCTCGCGCACGATCGCTGAAATCGTTTCCTTGCCGGCCATGCGCGTGGCGCGCCAGCGGCGCTCGCCGGCGATCAGCTCGTAGCTGCCCGGCTTGGCCAGCGGCCGCACCACCACCGGCTGCACCAGACCCTGGGCACGGATTGATTCGGCCAGTTCCTCGAGGCGGTCGGGGTCCATCGCCGAGCGCGGCTGGTAGCGCCCGGGCTGGATGGCATCGAGCGGCAGTTCCTTCAGCGCCGAAGCCTCGGCGTCCGGATCGGCCGCCTCGGCGGCGGCCCGGGTCTTGCCGAGCAGAGCGTCAAGATTCCGGCCGAGGGGTTTTTTCTTGCGGCTGGTGGTCATCAGACGCGCTCCCCGGAACGCCGCAGGTACTCGCCGGCCAGGCCCATGTAGGCAACCGCGCCGCGCGAGTC
Source organism: uncultured Wenzhouxiangella sp. (assembly GCA_964417745.1). GTDB lineage: Bacteria > Pseudomonadota > Gammaproteobacteria > Xanthomonadales > Wenzhouxiangellaceae > Wenzhouxiangella. The sequence continues at coordinate 10,260 of CAYQJJ010000065.1, read as the reverse complement.
GCGGTCGTAATGAATCACGGACTGCCCATAGCTCGGCGCCTCGGCCACGCGCACGTTGCGCGGCACGACGGTGCCGTAGAGCTTGTCGCCGAAGTGCTCGTGGAGCTGGCGGGAAACGGCGCCGGAGAGGTTGTTCCGGATGTCGTACATGGTGCGCACCAGGCCCTCGATCTCGAGCTCGGGATTGACCGAATCCTGGATCTGCTCGATGGTGTTGAGCAGCGCGGTCAGCCCCTCGAGTGCGTAGTACTCGCACTGCATGGGGATGAGCACCCGATCGGCGGCGGTCAGGGCGTTGAGCGTGAGCACGTTGAGCGCCGGCGGGCAGTCGATGATGACGTGGTGATAGCGAGAAGCCATGTCGCCGAGCGCGTTCTTGAGCACGTTGGCGCGGTCGTCGAGGTCCATCAGGGCGACTTCGGCGGCAGTCAGGTCCCCGTTGGCCGGCAACAGGTCGAAACCCATGTCGGCCACGCGGACCCGCACCGCCTCCGGCGCGGCCTCACCGAGCAGCAGGTCGCAGACGGTCGGCTGATCATCGGCCAGTTCGGTCCCGGAGCCGGTAGTGGCATTGCCCTGCGGGTCCATGTCGACCAGCAGCACGCGCTTGCGCAATTCGGCCAGCCCGGCTGCCAGGTTGAGCGAGGTCGTGGTCTTGCCCACCCCGCCTTTCTGGTTGGCCACGGCCACGATACGACAGTTGGTTTCAGTCATTTTTTGCTCACGATCGCCAGGCTGCGACGCGCGTCCAGCCCGGGCACCTCCAGATGAATCACCTCGACATTGTACGCGCCGCCGACCTCGCCAAGCTCGCTTTCATCAAGCGCCGACTTCATCGCCAGCAGGCGCGCTCCCTTGTCCAGCCAGCGGTCGATCCATCCAGCCATGCGCCCCAGGGGGGCCAGCGCACGCGCCACGATCGTATCGGGCACCGGATCGACCGGCAACGCCTCGAGCCGGGCGTGGACCGGTTCGATGTTGTCGAGCCCGAGCTCGCGGCGCACCTGGCGCAGAAAGCGGACTTTCTTGCCGTTGCCGTCGACCAGCCGGAACCGCATCGCGGGACAGGCAATGGCCAGCACCACGCCGGGCAGGCCGCCACCGGTGCCGGCATCGAGCACCTCGGGCCCCCGCACCCACGGCAGAATGCTGAGGCTGTCGAGCAGGTGGCGTGCTACCATCTCGCGCGGTTGCGTCACGGCCGTGAGGTTGTAGGCGCGGTTCCAGTAGCGCATCAGCGCCAGATAAGCCAGCATCCGCTCGCGTTGGTGTTCATCGAGCGCGATGCCCAGCAGCTCGGCGCCTTCGGCCAGTGACCCGGCCAGCTCGGCCGGGTTTTCGGATGGCTGATCGGTAAGTTTCGCGTTCAAGGCCCGCATCGACTCATGAAAAAGACGCTCATTATAGGTTTCATCGGCCTGGCTGCCATCTGGACGCTGGCCATGCCCGCCGTGGTCGGTGTCTACCTCCAGGACTGGGTGACCGAATGGCTCGACGAAGCCCTGCCCCGAAGCGAAGCGAAGCCCGACAGCGGCTGGTTCGAAACCCGTCTCGACCTGGCCGAGCCGCCCTACACGCTGGCGGCCAGGGCGCGGCATTTCCCACTGCCCGGACCGGCCTGGGTGCGCCTGGATGCTGAAATCAGCGCACCATTTGCCGCAAAGGGCATCGAGGCCGACGGCCATATCGGCCTGACCGGAAACACCCGGCTGGCGCTGAACGCCGAGACCCTGGCCTGGGAGGGCCGCGCGGCCGTCATGCTGGGGTCATCGCGCCTTGATCTCGACCAGCGCCCCGGACGGCGCACCCGACTCGAGCTCGAAGGCGTCGACGCACTCGCGCTCGACGCCCACGGCAATCGCCTCGCCTTCGAGCGCTTCGACGCCGAGACGATCTGGAGCCTGCGCGACGACGAGCTCGGCCGCCTCGAGATCCGACTCGATCTGACCGACGAGGCCGGCCAGCCAGCCGGCCTGTCGATCCACGCCGAACCGATCCGGCCGGACGCACTGGCCGACCTGGTCGAAGGACTCGAGCAGCTCGGCCGCGCCCGGCCGGAGAGCATGGACCGCCAGATCGCTCTGCTTACGCTGACCGGTGCCTGGCAACAGCTCGCCGAAGCCGGGCTGGTGATCGAGCTCGAGACCTTCAGGCTTGACGCCGAAAGCGCCGTACAGGGCCACTGGCATGTGGCTGCCGACGAGCTGGTGGTCCGCGGCGACGGCAGCCTGGCCGCGATCATCGACCGCCTCGGCCCGATAGTCGGCCTGAGCCTCGACCTGTCACCGGCCGAGGCCGAGCGCCAGCTGCGCGACTGGCTGGCCACACTGAGCGCAAACGGCTGGCTGACCGTCGAGGACGGCCGCTTCGATTTTGACTATCCGCCCGAGCGCGCCTCGGAATCGTCCGGCGGCTGAGCGGCATTGTCGGGTGCTTCGTGCCCGGCTGCCGGCAGTGGCGCCCGATCTGCAATCTCGCGGTGGTGAATGCAGGCCACCTGGTTGCCCGAATCCAGGGTCTCCAGTGCCGGGGGCTGTTCGCCGCACTCGGGGGTGGCAAACGGGCAGCGGGTGCGAAACACACAGCCCGAGGGCGGGTTGAGCGGTGAGGGCATGTCGCCCTCGAGCGAGCGGCGCGCCCGCGCGCGCTCGCGCACCGGATCGGGTATGGGTACCGACTCGATCAGCGCCCGGGTATAGGGATGGCGCGGTTTGAGGTAAATGCTGTCGCGGTCGGCGACTTCCATCACCCGGCCCATGTACATCACCAGCACGCGGTCGGAGACATGACGGACCACCGACAGGTCGTGGGCGATGAACACCAGCGACAGCTGAAGCTTGTTCTGAAGATCCTTGAGCAGGTTGACGATCTGGGCCTGGATGGAGACATCGAGCGCACTGACCGGCTCATCGCAGACCACCAGGCGCGGGTTGACCACCAACGCCCGGGCGATGCCGATGCGCTGGCACTGCCCGCCGGAGAACTCGTGCGGGTAACGGTTGATCTGCTCGGGCAGCAGCCCGACCATCTGCATGATGCCGGTCACCCGCTCGCGCACCTGCAGCCGCGACATCGACGGGTAGAAGGTCTTGAGCGGTTCGGCGACGATCTCGCCGACGGTCATGCGCGGGTCTAGCGAACCGGACGGGTCCTGGAAGATCAGCTGCAACTCGCGGCGCTTGGCGCGCAAGGTTTCCTCGCTGGCACCGACCAGCTCCTGGCCCAGCCAGACCACCGAACCGCCAGCCGGCCTGACCAGCCCGAGCAGGGCCCGCGCCAGCGTCGACTTGCCGCAGCCCGACTCGCCGACGATGCCCAGGGTCTCGGCCGGGCGAACGTCGAAACTCACCCCGTCGACGGCGCGGATGGTGTGATAGTCATGGCGGAACAACCGGCCGGTATCAACCTGGAAGTGGACCGACAGGTCGCGAACCTGGAGAACCGGAGAGCGCATCAGCCCGTCTCCCCGGCGCGCGCTGGCAGCTCATCGAGATGGCAGCGCGAAAACCGATCGTCGCCGACCGCGTCGAAACCGGGGCGCTCGCGGCATTTTTCCCAGGCATACAGACAGCGCTCGGCGAACGGGCAGCCGGTCGGCAGATTCAGCAGGCTGGGCGGATTGCCGGGAATGGCGTTGAGAATCCCCGAGCGCTGGCGGTCCAGGCGCGGCACCGAGTGGAGCAGGCCCTCGGTGTAGGGGTTGCGCGGGTCGGCAAACAGGTCGTCGATCGGGGCCATTTCCATCTCCAGGCCGGCGTACATGACCAGCACCCGGTGGCACAGCCCGGCGACCACGCCGAGGTCGTGGGTGATCAGCAATATCGCTGTCGAGGAGTTCTCGGACAGCTCGCCCATCAGGGTGTTGATCTGCGACTGCACGGTAACATCGAGCGCGGTGGTCGGCTCGTCGGCAATCAGCAGGTCCGGCTGGCACAGCAGGCCCATGGCGATCATCACGCGCTGGCACATGCCGCCGGAGAGTTCGTGGGGATACTGACGCATGCGTTCGGCCGGGTCGCTGAGCCGCACCCGGTCGAGCATTTCGACAGCGCGCTGGCGCGCCGCCTTGCGCTTGAGGTCGCGGTGGTGGGTGAGCACCTCGATGAGCTGCTCGCCGATGGTCAGGTACGGGTTCAGCGAGCTGACCGGGTCCTGGAAGATCATCGAGATCTTCGAACCGCGCACCCGGGTCAGCTCGGGCAAGGACATGCCCAGCAGCTCCTGGCCGCGAAACTTCACCGACCCCGATGCCCGGCCGTTCTCGGCCAGCAGCCCCATCACCGCCAGCGCCGTCTGGGTCTTGCCCGACCCCGACTCGCCGACCAGCCCGAGCGTCTCGCCGGGCTCGAGATCGAAACTGATGCCGTTGACGGCATGAACGACACCATCGGGGGTGTCGAAGGACACGGTCAGGTCTCTGACTTCTAGTAATGCCATGGCTCAGGTCATGTCACCTTGTCTACAACCGATCCTTCGGGTCCAGCGCGTCACGCAGGCCGTCGCCGAGGAAATTGAAAGCGAACAGGGTCGCGGCCAGGAACCCGGCCGGGAACAGCAGCGACCAGGGTGCGGTCTCGAGCTCCTGGGCGCCCTCGTTGACCAGCGCGCCCCAGGAGGTCAGCGGCTCCTGCACGCCCAGCCCGAGAAAGCTCAGGAACGATTCGACCAGGATCACCTGGGGAATGGTCAGCGTGACGTAGACGATCACCACCCCGAGCAGATTGGGAACGATGTGGCGGCGGATGATCTGCCACTGCGAGGCCCCGCAGGCGCGGGCTGCCTCAACGTAATCCTTGTTCTTGAGGCTCAGCGTCTGGCCGCGCACGATGCGCGCCATATCGAGCCAGTTGATCGCCCCGATCGCCACGAAAATCAGGAAGATGTTGCGCCCGAACACCACCATCAGCAAGATCACGAAGAACAGGAACGGCATGGCGTAGACCGCGTCGACGAAGCGCATCATGATGTTGTCGACCCGCCCCCCGAAATAACCGGCGGTGGCGCCATAGCTCACGCCGATGACCAGCGAGACCAGCGTCGCGACCAGGCCGACGAGCAGAGAGACCTGACCGCCGATCATGGTGCGCACGAACAGATCGCGCCCGAGCGCGTCGGTACCGAACAGGTGGCCGGTCTCGAGCGACGGCGGCGTCGAGTCGTGCTCCCAGTCCGGAATCTCGTGGTCCCAGTCGCTGAGCATCGGCCCGACAAGCACCAGCACCACCATCGAAACCAGCACCACCAGGCCGGCCACCGCGGCCTTGTTGCGCAGCAGCCGGTGCCAGGCGTCGACGTAGAGCGAGCGCCCGCGGATATGGCGGGTATCGAGGGCCTGCTCGAAGGCGTCCCGGGCCGCTTCGCTCATGGCGCGGCGCTCCCGTTGGTGTCATCGTAGCGGATGCGCGGGTCGAGCCAGGCGTAGAGCAGATCAACCAGAAAATTGAGCAAGATGATCAGGATGCCGTAGAGAATCACCACCCCCATGACCAGCGTGTAGTCACGATTGAGCGCACCCTGGACGAAGTACGAGCCCAGGCCCGGCAGGGTAAAGATGCGCTCGACGACCACCGAGCCGGTCATGATCGCCGCCGCGGCCGGTCCGAGATAGGAAATGACCGGCAGCAGCGCCGGCTTGAGGGCATGGTTCATCAGCACCTCCTTTTCCGGCATGCCCTTGGCACGCGCGGTGCGGATGAAGCTCGAATGGAGCACCTCGATCATCGACCCGCGCGTGATGCGCGCGACATAGGCAATCATCGGCAGCGCCAGGGTCAGCACCGGCAGCAGCATGCGCGAAGGCGTGTATTCCCAACCCCCGGCCGGCAGCCAGCCCAGGGTAATGGCGAACAGCAGAATCAGCAGCGGCGCCATCACGAAATTGGGGATCGAGATGCCGATCATGGCAAAGCCCATGGTGGTGTAGTCGGCCGGACGATTCTGGCGCAGCGCCGCCCAGGCTCCGACCGGCACCCCGACACCGAGCGCGATCAGCAGCGCCAGCGCACCCAGCGTGAACGACACCGGCGCGCCCTGGAGGATCAGGTCATTGACGCTCCAGTCGCGGTAATGGAAGGAAGGCCCGAAATCCAGTCGCGCGATCTGCCACATGTAGCGCCCGTACTGCATGACCAGCGGCTCGTCGAGATGGTACTTGGCTGCCAGGTTGGCCTCGATCTCCGGCGGCAGGGCGCGCTCGGAGTCGAACGGCCCGCCCGGGGCAATGCGGATCATGAAAAACACCACGGTGATCAGCAAAAACAGCGTCGGCACCGCCGAGGCCAGACGCCGGAGGCTGTATTTCAGCATGGGCGGCTTCCCGGAATGTTCGCGTTCGGGCTCGTGCGTATCGGTCCGCGATCGGTCGGTTCTGCCGCGCTCACTGCCCGTCCTCCGCGCTGGCCGCCGGCTCGTCAGGGTCGTCTGGTTCGTCGGCGCCACGCAACAAGTACATGTGCCGGGTCAGGTGGTGGTCCATGATGTTTTCTTCCCAACCGCCCAGGCGGGGGTCGACCAGGCGCTTGGAGACATAGACAAATACCGGCAGCACGACCTGGTCGGCCAGCAGCATACGCTCGGCCTCGACCATCAGGTTGCGGCGCCGTGCCGGTACGCGCTCACCGGCGATGCGCTCGAGCAGGCGGTCGAAACGCGGGTTGCTGTAACCGGCATCGTTGCGTCCGTGCTCGGAGTGGAACAGCTCGAGAAAGGTGAACGCGTCCTGGTAATCGCCGATCCAGCCGGCGCGAAACACCTGGGTTACCCGCCGCTGCGCGCGGTTTTGCAGGAACACCCGGAACTCCTCGTTGATCAGCCGGGTGCGAACACCAAGGGTCTGCTTCCACATCGCCGCCATCGCCACGGCGATCTTGCGGTGGTTTTCCGAGGTGTTGTAGCGCAGCTCGACGGTCAGCGGGTTGGACTCGCTATAGCCGGCCGCCGCGTACAGGCGCCTGGCCTCTTGCTCGCGCTCTTCCTGGGTCCAGTCGGCCACCTCCAGCTCGGGCGAGCGGTATTCAGGCAGCCCGGGCGGGACCAGGTGAAAGGTCGGGATTTCACCGAACCGGCTGACCCGGTCGGTGATGATCGTGCGGTCGATGGCCAGGGTCAGCGCCTGGCGCAGCTCGCGGCTGTCCTTGAACGGCTCGCGGGTAAGGTTGAACGAGAAAAAATAGGTACCGAACCAGGGCGAGACCATCAGCGCCTCGGGCAGGTTGTTCTCCAGCCAGCGAAACTGGTTGCTGGGCACCTGGTAGGTCCAGTGCAGGTCGCCGGCGCGAAAGCGGTTGAACTCGGTGTTCTCGTCCTCGAACGGATAGAACACCACCCGCTCGATGACCACGTTGGTGGCATCCCGGAAGTGCGGGTTGCGCGTCAGCTCGATGCGCGACCGGACCTGCCAGTCGTCGAGCACATAGGCACCGTTGGAGACCAGGTTGCCCGGGCGCACGTGTTTACTGCCGTGGGCTTCGAGGCTGGGGCGATGAACCGGATACGTGGTGTGATGGTTGAGCAGGCCGAGGAAATAGGACGTCGGGTCCTCGAGCCTGACCTGGAAAGTCGATTCGTTGAGCGCGCTCACGCCCAGCGCCGAAGGCGGCTTGTCGCCGGCAAAGATTGCCTCGGCATTGACGACCGGGGCCAGCATGCGGCCGTAGGCGGCGCCGGTTTCCGGGTCGACCACGCGCTGCCACGAGGCCACGAAGTCCTCGGCCGTGACCGGGTCGCCATTGCTCCAGTTTGCAGCCGGGTCGAGGTAGAAGGTGTAGGTCAGTCCATCGCGGCTGATGTCCCAGTGGGCGGCCGCGCCCGGCACGATACGCCCGCCCGGCGCGGTGCTGGTCAGGCCCTCGAACAGATCGCGCAGAATATTCGACGCCGGCACACCCTCGGCCAGGTGCGGGTCAAGCGTCTGCGGTTCCTCGCCGTTGCCGCGATGAAGCACCTGCGCGTCGGCCAGCACCTCGGCCAGTGGGCGACCGGCCTGATCGAAGCGTGCTTCGACCGGCATCACCATGTTCGGCGCTTGCTCCGTTCCGGGCGCATCGTCGCCCGGGGCCCCGCAGCCGGCCAGCAATATCACGACAATCAGCCAGCCAGGCCTCATGGCAGCCAGCGCATCCGGGGCGTGTGAACGGTCATCGACCTGTCCTCGAGTCAGTGCATAGACCCTTTCATTCTGCCAGCAACTTCGCTGGCGCGTGAGCTTCGATTCGATCCCCGGCGGGCCGGCAGCGGCAGGCGCACGAGCCGACACCCGTCGGCGCGAAGAATCGATCATGCAGGCGGCGAGCGAAATCGCGATAATTGGCGCTCACTCGATCCACCGGGAAATGCCTTGAACCCGCAGCAACCGATCACCGACAAACGCGAGCTGGTCGACTGGATGGCTACGGGCTCACGCCCGGCCTCCGAATGGCGCATCGGCACCGAGCACGAAAAGTTCGGCTTTTGCACCGATTCGCTCCGGCCGCTGGGCTACGCTGGCGAACACGGCATCCGCGCCATGCTCGAAGGCCTGGCGCGCGACTTCAGCTGGCAAGCGGTGCTGGAAAACGACCAGCCGGTAGCACTGAAGAAAGACGGCTGTTCGATCACCCTCGAGCCGGGTGGTCAGCTGGAGCTCTCCGGCGAGCTGCTCGACAACCTCCACGAGACCTGCAACGAGGTCAACCAGCACCTCGCCGAGGTGCGCGCCGTGGCCGAGCCCCTGGGCATCGACTTCCTCGGCATGGGCTTCCACCCGACCGCCAGGCGCGAGGACATCGAGTGGATGCCCAAGGCGCGCTACGTGATCATGCGCAACTACATGCCCCGGGTCGGCCAGCTCGGCCACGACATGATGAAGCGCACCTGCACCGTGCAGGTCAACCTGGACTTTTCCAGCGAGGCCGACATGGTCGACAAGTTCCGCGCCTCGCTGGCGCTGCAGCCGATCGCCACCGCGCTGTTTGCCAACTCGCCCTTCGTCGAGGGCAAGCCCAGCGGTTTCTTGAGCTATCGCAGCCAGGTGTGGACCGATACCGACCCCGACCGCACCGGCATGCTGCCCTGGGTGTTCGAGTCCGGCATGGGCTTCGAACGCTACGTCGACTGGATGCTCGATGTACCGATGTATTTCGTCAACCGGGGCGGGCGCATGATCGACGTCGCCGGCCGCTCGTTCCGGGATTTCCTGGCCGGGCGGCTACCCGGGCTGGAGGGCCAGTACCCGGTCCTCGGCGACTGGGAAGACCACCTGACCACCGCCTTCCCCGAGGTGCGCCTGAAGCGTTTTCTCGAAATGCGTGGCGCCGATGGCGGCCCCTGGGGCCGGCTGTGCGCCCTGCCCGCGTTCTGGGTCGGCCTGCTCTACGACACCGACAGCCTGGCCGCCTGCCTGGAAATGACGCGCGACTGGAGCGCCGAGCAGCGCCAGCAACTGCGCGACGACGTCGCCCGCTCCGGCCTGGCGGCCGAAATCGATGGCCGCAGCGTGCGCGAGCTGGCCCGCGAACTGCTCGATCTGGCGCGCGCCGGCCTGGCGCGGCGCCAGCGCCTCAACGCCGCCGGCGACCACGAGGCCTCTTTTCTCAACCCGCTCGAAGAAATCGTCGACCGCGGCATCACCCCGGCCGAAGTCAAGCTGGCCGCCTTCCACGGCCGCTGGGACGGCGACCTCCGCCACGTGTTTCGCGAGTTCGCCTACTGAGTAAGAATCAGCGTTTCAGAACAGTACTTCCAGGTCCGGACTGGTGGCCTTGAGCTGGTCGCGAAACAGCTTGCGCATGCGGTTGACGGTGGCATCGTCCTGGCCTCCGAAGCGCAGGATCAGGGTATCTCCGGTGCCGCTGGCGCGCAGCGCGCCCCAGCCGTCGGCGAACTCGGCGCGCAGCCCATCCCGGGTCGAGATCTCGGCCTCGCCGAACTCGCCCTCGGCGATAAGCAGCGTGAGGGCGTCCATCGCACCGCCTTCGGGGACGGCGAGCTGGATGACCGGCGAAGTCACGCTCATGGCCCGCTCGGCGAAGATATCGGCGCTGTTGCGCGAGTCGGCGGCCAGGCGCTCGAGGATCCGGCCGGCGGCGTAAATGGCATCATCGCGGCCCTTCCAGCGATCGGCGAGCTGGAAGTGGCCGCTGGCATCGACCACCATGACCGCCTCGTGCTCCAGCCGCGCGGCCGCCAGGGATGCAAAATCACCCGGCGCCCGGACCACCCGCGCGCCGGCCTGCTCGGCTGCCGCGGCCAGCTCGGTGCTGGCCAGGGTGTCGAGGACCACCA
>CAYQJJ010000064.1:0-12473 GCA_964417745.1 uncultured Wenzhouxiangella sp. | reverse complement strand
ATGTTCCACGCCCAGCTCGACCGCGAGGCGCTGATCATCGACGAGCGCGCCAACGGCGGCGGCCAGGCGGCCGACTACATCGTCGAAGTACTCAGCCGGGAGCATCTGTCGAACTGGGTCTATCGCCACGGCCGCATGGCCAGCACGCCGTCGGGCGCTTTGCACGGGCCGAAGCTGATGATGATTGACCAGGATGCGGGCTCGGGGGGTGATTATCTGCCCTACGCGTTTCGCGAACTCGGCATCGGCACGCTGCTTGGCACCCGCACCTGGGGCGGGCTGATCGGCATCTACGCCAACCCGCCGTTGGTCGATGGTGGCGTGATGACGGTACCGAATTTCCGCTTTGTCGACGTTGATAACAACTGGAGCGTGGAGAACGAGGGCGTGGCGCCCGATATTCGGGTCGAACTCGATCCGCTGGCCACCAACGCCGGCCGCGACAGCCAGCTCGAAGCGGCGATCGACGAAATTCTCGACCAGCTCGAGGCCTACAGCGACGACATCGCCCGCGAGCCGCCGCCGCTGCCGACCGAACTCGGGCGTTGACAGCAACCTCGAACCCGCGCCGAGAGCGTTAGCGTCGGCCATAAAAAAGCCCCGCCATTGCTGGCGGGGCTTTTTTTTGCTGCGATGGCCGTGCCCGGGGGCACGACGCGGTCGCGGTTTTTAGTCGATCTTGCCGGTCACCCAGTAGTCGATGACTTTCGGGTGGTCGGCAATGAAGCGGTCGACTGCTTCTTCGTAGCTGTTTTCCTGGGCGTAGAACATGGCGTCCTGCAGCACGTCGAGGTCAAGGTGCATGCGGGCGATGACCAGGGCCGCTTCCGGGTTGTCCTGGTAGAAGCCCTGGCGTGCCATGGCATGGACGCGCTCGAAGCTGCCCAGGGTGCCGCGCGGGTCTTCGAGATAGCGCAGCTCGTGGGCACCGAACTTCCAGTGCGGGCTCCAGCCGGTCACGACGATCCACTCGTCACGGTTGACGGCCCGCTCCAGCGCGGCGGTCATGCCGGCGCCACTGGAAATCTGCAGCTCGTAACCGTCGAGCTCGTAGTCCTCGATGGCCTGCTCGGAAAGACGCGTCAGGCCGGCACCCGGGTCGATCCCGGTGATGGTGCCGTCGAGCTTGTCGCGGATCTCGTCGTTCTTGAGATCTTCGATCGAGCTCAGCTCGTCTTCGGGGATATAGGCCGGAACGGCCCAGCCGAGACGGGCATAGCCGTAGAGAATGCCGAGGCTGACGATGTCGCTGCCGACGGTGTCCATGTAGTCTTCGTGGGTGCCGGGCAGCCAGGACATCAGCATCACGTCGATGTCGCCGGAGGCCAGGCCCTGGTACTGCGGCGCGATGTCGGTCTGGATCAGCTCGACATCCTGGTCGAGGCGCTCTTCGAGCACTTTGGCGGTCAGCTTGGTGACGAACTCGGCGTCCGACCAGGCCGTCCAGCCGATCTTGACGCTGTCGGCGACCGCGGCGGTACTCATGCCCAGGGCCAGTAGCGACCCGGTGATCATTTTCAGGGAAATCCCTCGCATGGTGTTTCTCCTTTACTGTTTCAGTGTCAGTAGAAAATCACCGCGCTCGTCGGGAATCGCGAACACGATGCGCGCCTGCCAATCAGGCGCGATGCGCCGAACTCAGCGGCGCTTGGGTGCAAAGCTCTGGGTGATTCGATCGAGCAGAATGGCGAGAATGACAACGCCCAGACCACCCTCGAAGCCCAGACCTACATTGAGTCTCTGAATGCCGGTCAATACCGTGTTGCCGAGGCCGCCCGCCCCGATCATCGAGGCGATCACGACCATCGACAGGGCCAGCATGATGGTCTGGTTGATGCCGGCCATGATCGACGGCATTGCCAGTGGCAACTGTACTTTCGTTAACAGTTGGCGACGCGTGCAGCCGAATGCAAGCCCGGCCTCGATCTGCTCCGGGTTGACCTGGCGGATGCCGAGATTGGTCAGCCGTACCGCCGGCGGCATGGCGAACACCACGGTGGCGATGGCGCCCGGGACCTTGCCGAGGCCGAAGAAGATGGCCGCGGGGATCAGGTAGACGAACGGCGGCATGGTCTGCATGAAGTCCAGCACCGGCCGGACCAGCGCCTCGACCAGGTCGTTGCGGGCCATGGCGATGCCGACCGGCATGCCCACGATCAGTGCCACCGTCGAGGCGGCCAGCACCAGCGACAGCGTCTGCACGGTGGGGTGCCACAGGCCGATGCCGATGATCGTGCCCAGGGCCAGGAAGGCGAAGATGCCGAATTTCCAGCTCACCCGCCAGGTTGACAGCGCAATGATCGCCAGCCCCAGAAGCCAGGCGGGCAGGAACAGCAGCGCGGTCTCGAAGGCGTCGGTGAAAAAGCCGATGATGCCGGCGATGGCGTCGAGTAGCGGCTCGAGGTTGTTGCGGATCCAGGCGACCCCGCTCTCGACCCAATCGCCGATGGGCAGGTCGAATCGCTGAAGAAACTCATCCATGTTTTTGATCTCCCGTGCGGTGCAGGGTGCGCAGCAGCCGGGTGCGCGAGACCGTGCCGAGATAGCGGCCCTGCTCGTCGACGATCGGCAACGGTGCCGGGGTGGCGGCGGCGCGGCCGATCAGTTCATCGAGCGAGCGGTCGGACGGGATCGCTTCCATGTCGATGAACGCGTCGCGGAAGGTCGGCTCGCCGTCGCCGTCGATTTCGGCGACCAGCGATTCGGCCGACACCATGCCCAGGTAGCGCTGGTTCTCGTCGACCACGATGGCATAGTCGCGGTCGTGACGCTGCAGGCTCTCCAGCGCGGCGCGCATGCCCATGCCGGGGCGCTCGACCACGGTGGTCTGCTGTTTTTCCAGGATGTCGGCGGCGGTGAAGACCTGGGTGATGTCGACCCCGTAGAAAAACGAGCGCACGTACTCGTTGGCCGGGTTGGTGACGATCTCTTCCGGCGTGCCGACCTGGACCACGGCGCCATCCTGCATGATGGCGATGCGGTCACCGATGCGCATGGCCTCGTCGAGATCGTGCGAGATGAACACCACGGTGCGTCGCTGCTGGCGTTGCAGGGCCAGCAGCTCGTCCTGCATTTCGGTACGAATGAGCGGGTCGAGGGCGGAGAAGGCTTCGTCCATGAGCAGGATCGACGGGTCGGTGGCCAGCGCCCGGGCCAGGCCGACGCGCTGCTGCATGCCGCCGGAGAGTTCGTCGGGGTAGCTGTCGGCGTTGGCTTTCAGGCCGACCTGGGCGAGCGCCTCGCGGGCCCGTTCGTGGCGCTCCTGGCGAGCGATCCCGGAGACTTCCATGCCGAAGGCGGCGTTGTCGAGCACGGTCCGGTGGGGCATCAGCGCGAACGACTGGAAAACCATCGCCAGGTCCTTGCGGCGCAGGGCGATGAGCTCGGCATTGCTCATCTTGACGATGTCGTGCCCGCGAATCCTGATGGCACCCCGGGTGGGCTCGATCATCCGGTTGAGCAGGCGCACGAGGGTCGACTTGCCCGAGCCGGACAGGCCCATGACGACAAAGATTTCTCCCTCTTGGATGTCCAGGTCGGTCTTCTGCACGCCCACCGTCTGGCGGGTCTCGGAGAAGATTTCGTCCTTGGTCTTGCCTGCTTCGAGCAGCTCGATCGCGGTTTCCGGATGGCTGCCGAAGATCTTGTAGAGCCCCGATATCTCGATGATCGGGTCACTGTCCATTGATGTCCCTTGCAATGCGAATGGATTTGAAACAGACGCCCACAATAACGCTATCGCGTGTCAGTGAGCAAGCTGCCCGGCCCGCCGTTCCCGGTGCTCCTGGACTGCCTCACTGGCCCGGCTCACCCGCCTGGCGCGTGGCCACGCCGACGCGCGAGCTGTCGATCCGCCGAGCGAAAAACACCGCGCCGGGCTTGACGCATTCGGCCCAATGGCACAAGATATTGGCCTCACGGTTCTCATATGACCCAACATATGGGGTAAAAGGGAATTCGGTGCGGCGCCTCCAGCGGCCAAATCCGAAGCTGTCCCCGCAACTGTAAGCGGCAACATGACTCCGGCACGTGCAGTGCGCAGGCCACTGGTGGCAAGACCACCGGGAAGGCCGCCGGAAGGGCGATGCCCCGGAGATCGTTGGATCCTGTTTTGATCCCGATCGGTCCCGCCAGCCGCAAGCCAGGAAACCTGCCGTGTCATTAGATTTGCCGCCGTCGCTACCCGGCTTTGACCGGGCCGGCGGCGCGAACCGCGATCCCGGGCGGGAGTTCCCGGCGGTCGAGCAGCGCTGGCAGCCCTTGCACGGGCTGGCGCACTGGTCGGACCGTCTTCTAATGGAACCGCCTGCACGGGCCACGAAGACGATGGAGACCGACCCATGAATCAGCCGGCCCGCCGGATTGACCCCGACTCGACGACCCCGGCACCGCCGCGCCATGCGCCGGTGCCGGCCCCGCTCGGCCCGCGCCCGCGCCAGCAGGACCTGAACCTCGATCGCGACCGCGACAGGCTGTTGACCGACTTCGGCCGCCAGACCCTGGCTGATCGCTACCTGCTGCCCGGCGAGGGCCCGCAGGACATGTTCGCGCGCGTGGCCTGCGCCTTTGCCGACGACACCGAGCATGCCCAGCGCCTCTACGATGCCATGTCGCGGCTGTGGTTCATGCCGGCCACGCCGGTGCTGTCCAACGGCGGCACCGAGCGCGGGCTGCCGATCTCGTGCTTTCTCAACTCGGTGCCCGATTCGCTCGAAGGCATTGTCGAGACCTGGAACGAGAACGTCTGGCTGGCCTCCCAGGGCGGTGGCATCGGCACCTACTGGGGCCAGGTCCGCTCGATCGGCGAGCCGGTCAAGGGCACCGGCCATACCTCGGGCATCATGCCGTTCGTGCACGTCATGGACGGCCTGACCCTGGCGATCAGCCAGGGCTCGCTGCGGCGAGGCTCGGCGGCGGTCTATCTCGATGTGCACCACCCCGAAGTCGAGGAGTTTCTCGAAATCCGCAAGGCCTCGGGGGATTTCAACCGCAAGGCGCTCAACCTGCACCACGGGCTCAACATCACCGATGCGTTCATGCAGGCGGTCACCGACGGTACCGATTTTGCACTGACCAGCCCGAACACCGGCGAGACCATCCGCCGCGTCGACGCGCGCGGACTGTGGCAGCGCATCCTCGAGACGCGGCTGCAGACCGGCGAGCCCTACCTGCTGTTCATCGATACCGTCAACCGGGAGCTGCCCGAGCACCAGCGCCAGCGCGGCCTGAAGGTCTCGACCTCCAACCTGTGCAGCGAGATCACCCTGCCGACCGGTCGCGACGCCGACGGCGGCGATCGCACCGCGGTGTGCTGCCTGTCCTCGCTCAACATCGAGACCTGGGACGAGTGGCACGACCAGGACGGTTTCATCGACGATGTCGCGCGCTTTCTCGACAACGTGCTGACCCAGTTCATCGAAGCCGCGCCGGAAGCCATGGCGCGGGCGCGTTACTCGGCGTTGTGCGAGCGCTCGATCGGCCTGGGGGTGATGGGTTTTCATTCCTTCCTGCAGGCGCGCCGGATTCCGTTCGAGAGCGCGCCGGCCAAATCCTGGAATCTGAAGATCTTCCGCCATATCAGAGAAGCGATGGACGCTGCCTCGAGCACGCTGGCCGCCGAGCGCGGGCCCTGCCCGGACGCGCTGGCGGCCGGTGCAAGGCAGCGTTTCAGCCACAAGCTCGCGATCGCGCCGACGGCCTCGATTTCGATCATCTGCGGTGGTACCAGCGCCTGCATCGAGCCGATCCCCGCCAATATCTATACCCACAAGACGCTTTCCGGATCGTTCACGGTGCGCAACCGCCATCTGCAGGCATTGCTGGCCGAGCGCGGGCATGACGATGCCGCGACCTGGCAGTCGATCCTCGAGCACGACGGCTCGGTCGCCCATCTGGACTGTCTCGACGATGACGAAAAGGCGGCGTTCCGGACCGCCTTCGAGCTCGACCAGCGCTGGATCATCGAGCTGGCGGCCGACCGCGCGCCGCTGATCTGCCAGAGCCAGTCGCTGAACCTGTTCCTGGCCGGCGATACCGACAAATGGGACCTGCACATGCTCCACTACAGCGCCTGGCAGCGCGGCATCAAGAGCCTGTACTACTGCCGCTCGAAATCCATCCAGCGCGCCGGCTTCGCCGGGCGCGTCGAGCCCGCTGAGCGGGCTCCGGAGCAGACCGGCAGCACCGACTACGAGGAGTGCCTGGCATGCCAGTAATCAGCCCCGATACCAACCCCCTGGCGCTGGTCGGCAGCGGCCGCGTCGGTCTGCTCGAATCAACCGGCACCTATGACGTCGACCGCTACGGCTGGGCCTATGAGTTCTGGAAGCGCCAGCAGCAGACCCACTGGATGGGCGAGGAAGTGCCGCTCGGCGATGACCTCAAGGACTGGGGATCGGACCGGCTGAGCGCGGCCGAGCGCTCGCTGCTGACCCAGATCTTCCGGTTTTTCACCCAGTCGGATGTGGAAGTCAGCGACAACTACATGAAACGCTACATCCCGATCTTCCAGCCGCTGGAGATCCAGATGATGATGGCCGCGTTCACCAATATGGAAACCGTCCATATCGACGCCTACGCGCTGCTGCTCAAGACCCTCGGCATGCCGGCCTCGGAGTTCGAGGCCTTTCGCGACTACCAGGAAATGAAGGCCAAGGCCGACTACATGCAGACCTTTGGTGTCGATTCGGTCGCCGATGTCTCGCGCACGCTGGCCATGTTCGGCGCGTTCACCGAGGGCATGAGCCTGTTTGCCAGTTTCGCCATGCTGCTCAACTTCCCGCGCTTTAACAAGATGAAGGGCATGGGCCAGATCGTGAGCTGGTCGGTGCGTGACGAGTCGCTGCACTGCGAGGGCGTGATCCGGCTTTTCCACGAATGGAACCGCGAGACCGGCGCGATGACCCCGGCGGTGCGCGACGACATCATCGATGTGGCCAAGACCATGGTCCGGCTGGAGGAAAACTTTGTCGACCTGGCTTTCGAGCTCGGCGAAATCGAGGGCATGGGTCCGGCCGATATCAAGGCCTACGTGCGCTACATTGCCGACTGGCGGCTGGCCCAGCTCGACCTGCCGACGGTTTATGGCTGCTTCGAGCGTCGCGACGGCAGCTACCAGGCGCTCGTCGAGCACCCGCTGCCGTGGCTGGTCGAAATTCTCAACGGTGTCGAGTTCGCCAACTTCTTCGAGCAGCGCGCCACCGAGTACACCAAGGGCGCCACGCGCGGGCGCTGGGAAGGCGACGACGGCGTGTGGGCGAAGTTCGAGCGCTCGCGCCGGGCCTGGCAAGCCGGTCCTTGAGCTCCGGTGCAGCCTTGTTCAGGGTTCCCCGGGTGTGGCCGATGAACTGCTTCTGGCCCGGCTGGCTTCAGGCCAGTGATCGCGAGGCGACGATGACGCCGTTGGCGTCGGCATAGACATATTCGTCCGGGCAGAACCAGACGTTGCCGAAATGAACCGGGACGTTGAGCTGGCCCTCGTCCCGGCGCACGCTCTTGATGGGCACACAGCCCAGCGCGACGATGCCCAGCTCGATGCCGGCCAGTTCCTCGACATCGCGGCAGGCGCCGTGGATGATCACCCCGGCCCAGCCGTTGGCCGCCGCGCCAGCGGCGATCTGGTCGCCGATCAGGGCATGACGCAGCGAACCGCCGCCGTCGACGACCAGCACCCGGCCCGCGCCGGGCTCGGCCAGCCGGGCCTTGAGGCGGGAGTTGTCCTCGAAGCACTTGACCGTCTCGATGGCGCCACCGAAGGCGCGCACCGCGCCGTAGGAATGCCACTGCAGGCCGGTGGCCACGCGCACCGATTCGGCATGCGCGTCACACAGGTCGGGGGTCGAAATCGGCATGGTCCAGGGCTCCTCGTTTGCTAGATGGGAAAGCCGATTATGCGGGCAAAGGCGCCGGCCCGGTCAAGTGCGGAAGGCGCCAATCTTGCTTTTTGGGTTGAAGTTCGGTATAAAGGCGGGCTAGTTTTGGAAATATCTCAGGAATTTGAGTCATGTCTCGAGTCTGTCAGGTGACCGGCAAACGCCCGCTGGTCGGAAACAACGTATCCCACGCCAACAACCGGACCAGAAAGCGCTCGCTGCCGAATCTGCACAGCCACCGTTTCTGGGTCGAAAGCGAAAACCGCTGGGTCAAGCTGCGCCTTTCCACCAAGGGCATGCGCATCATCGACAAGAACGGCATCGACAAGGTCCTCGCCGACCTGCGTGCCCGCGGCGAACGCATTTAAAGGAGATTCATCATGGCCAACAGCGCACGCGACAAGATCCGGCTGGTCTCCAGCGCCGGCACCGGTCACTTCTACACCACCGACAAGAGCAAGAAGAACACGCCACACAAGCTCGAGTTCAAGAAGTACGACCCGGTCATCCGCAAGCACGTCGCCTACAAGGAAGCGAAGATCAAGTAAGCGCGGCCTCGGCCGCCACTGCTCGATCCTGACAACGCCGGGGCCCGCCCCGGCGTTTCGCGTTCTGGAACCGTCTGAAGCAATTCCCCTTCCCGAGGGCACTGCTCTCCACTCTGATCAGCTTTTCCTTTTACCTTTTTCCTTTCACCTTTCACCCGCGCTGCAAGCGCTTCAAACCAGCCCGCGCTCGGCCAGGCTGACGACCTCGGCATCGCCGACGATGAAATGATCCAGCAGACGGATGTCGACCAGTCCCAGCGCGTCGCGCAGGCGGCGGGTGATGGCCAGGTCGGCCTGGCTCGGTTCGGCGATGCCGGAGGGGTGGTTGTGGGCGACGATCAGCGCCGCGGCGCGGCGGTTGAGGGCCTTTTCGACCACCACGCGCGGGTGCACGTGGGCCGAATCGATGGTGCCGTTGAACAGCTCGTCGAAGGCGATGACCCGGTGCCGGGTGTCGAGCATCAGCGCGCAGAACACCTCGTGGGCGCGGTCGCGCAGCGCGGCGCGCAGGTACTCGCGCGTGGCTTCCGGGCTGGTCAGGGGTTTGGAGCGGTTGAGTGACTCGCGCAGGTGGCGGCGCGCCATCTCCAGCGCGGCGTGTATCTGGGCGTACTTGGCCGGACCGAGGCCGGGCAGCGCGCAGAGCTCGTCGCGCCCGCAGTCGAGCAGGCCGCGCAGGCCCCCGAACTGGTTGATCAGGTAGCGCGCCAGGTCCAGCGCCGAGCGTCCCCGGGTACCGGTGCGAAGCAGGATGGCCAGCAATTCGGCATCGCTCAGCGCACCCGGGCCTTGCGCCATCAGGCGCTCGCGCGGGCGCTCGGGCTGTGGCCAGTCGGCGATTCGCATACAATTTCTCCCGTACGAACGTCAGCGAAATGCCATTATCCGGCCCAAGCTCGATATTCTCTTCCGGATAACAGCCCGGACTGGCCTAGGAAAATCACCCGATGGACCCTGAGAAGAAGCCACTGTCCGACAAGAAGATCCTGCTGGGCATCAGTGGCGGTATTGCCGCCTACAAAACGCCCGCGCTGGTGCGCCGTTTGCGCGACGCCGGCGCCGAAGTTCGTGTCGTGCTGACCGGTGGCGGCTCGGCCTTTGTCACGCCGATGAGCCTGCAGGCGGTCAGCGGCCATCGGGTGCGCGAAGCGCTGCTCGATGTCGAGGCCGAGGCCGGAATGGGGCATATCGAACTGGCCCGCTGGGCCGATGTGGTGCTGATCGCGCCGGCCTCGGCTGGGCTGATCGGACGCCTGGCCGCCGGCCTGGCCGACGATCTGCTCAGCACCCTGGTGCTGGCCACTCAAGCGCCGGTGTGGCTGGCACCGGCGATGAACCGGGTGATGTGGGCCAATCCGGCGGTGACAGCCAACTGTCGGCTGTTGAGCGAACGCGGCCTGCATCTGATCGAGCCGGACGACGGTTCACAGGCCTGCGGCGAGACCGGTGCCGGTCGCATGCCCGAACCCGAGGCGCTGGTCGCGATTCTTTCAGCGACGGCAAAACGGTTTGCCGGTCAGCGCTTCGTGATTACCGCCGGGCCCACCCACGAACCGCTCGACCCGGTGCGTTTTCTCGGCAATCGTTCGTCGGGCCGGATGGGTTTTGCGCTGGCCGGCGCGCTGGCGGCTGCCGGTGCGGCGGTCGAGCTGGTCAGCGGACCGGTGCGGCTGGCAACCCCGGCCGGTGTCGATCGCGTCGATGTCACCACCGCCGAGCAGATGCGAGCGGCGGTCATGGACCGGATTGCCGGGGCGAGCGGCTTTATCGGCGTGGCCGCGGTGGCCGACTATCGACCCGAGGCGCTTGCCGAACACAAGATCAAGAAAAGCGGCCAGGCGCTGACCATGCGCCTGGTGCCCAATCCTGATATTCTCGCCGAAGTCGCCAGCCACTCGCGGCGTCCACCGTTCGTGATGGGGTTTGCCGCCGAGACCCGCGACCTGGCCGAGGCCGCGCGGGCCAAGCTGGTCGCCAAGGGCCTCGATCTGATCGCGGGCAATGAGGTCGGCGAGGCGCAGGGCTTTGATCGGCCCGACAACGCACTGACCGTGATTGCTCGCGACCGGGAGTGGCAGCTGGGCCATCAGAGCAAGATCGCATTGGCTGCGCAGCTGGTCGACATCATCGCGCAACTGACCGCTTCAAGGGAGGAACGGTCGGCATGAGAGAACTCCAGATCCGGATCCTGGACGAGCGCCTCGGGCGCGACTGGGCGCTGCCGGAATACGCCACCGAAGGTTCGGCCGGGATGGACCTGCGCGCCTGCCTGGATGAGACGCTGTCGCTGGCCCCCGGCGAGACGGCGCTGATTCCCTCCGGGCTGGCGATCCATCTCGACGACCCCGCGCTGGCCGCGGTGTTGCTGCCGCGCTCCGGCCTCGGCCACAAGCAGGGCCTGGTGCTGGGCAACCTGGTCGGTCTGATCGACAGCGATTATCAGGGCCAGGTGCAGATCTCGTGCTGGAATCGCTCGGCCACGGCACTCGAAATCGAGCCGGGCCAGCGCATCGCCCAACTGGTGGTGGTGCCGGTCGTACAGGTTCGGCTGCGCGCGGTCGATGCCTTCGAGCCGAGCGCGCGGGCCGAGGGTGGCATCGGCCACACCGGGGATCGCTGAGACATGGCCCGCAGCATCTTCAACACCTCCGACAAGGTCACCAGCCTGATCCGGCTGGGCAGCCTGGTAGCGATTGCAACCGGCGTTTTCGCGCTGGCCATCTGTGCTTTCCTGGTGTATGCCAGCATGCAGGGTCAGCTGGTCATGGAGCAGGCCGGCCGGGCTGCCGACCAGCGCGCCCGTGAACTCTCCGACACCCTCGATTCGATCCGCTCCACGCTGCGCGACCCGGAAGTCACGGCGCGTGCCCGCGAGGCTCTCGAACAGTCCGAGGGCAGCAGTTCCGAGCTCGAGCGGGCGGTGCGCGCCCGCGGCGTGCCGAATGTCATCGACCTGCGCGCCTTTCCGACCGAGGTCGAGGACATCGAGATGGGGATGTACCCGGAACCGGATTTCACGGTCATCGAAATGCTGCTCGAGGCGCGCCGCGCCGGACAGGCGCCGGCGCAGGTGCACTACCCCGGCAGTGCCAGCGAAAACCTGGCCTTCGCCGTGGCCCTGGGCTCGAGCGATAACGCCGAGGGCATATTGTTTCTGCGCGTGCCGGTCTCGGCGGTCACCAGCGCGCTCAACGACGCCGGCCCGCTCGACCAGATCGCCCTGATCCAGGGCCGGGGCATGGACGCGCCGGTGCTCAAGTCGATTGGTGGGCGCGGCAACGAGCGCTCGTCGATCACGCCGATCGGCGACAGCCGCCTGGCGCTGCGCTGGAGCCGGTCGCGCATGGTCGGTCCGCTCGAGGGTTCGCGGCTGGTGATTGTCGGTTCGGTGGGCGTGATTTTGCTGATGGGCGGGCTGCTGATGCGCCGGCGCACCCGGGTGGCGGCCACGCTCGGCATGGCCGAGCCCGAACGGCCGGCTACCGAAGCGCAAGCCGATGACAAGCCGCGCGAACCCTCGGCCGGGACAGCGCCCGCCAAATCCGAATCGCCAGCGCCGCCCCGGCCGGCAACTTCGCCACCGCCGCCCGAGGAGGATCGCGAGGACCTGCCGGACTGGCTGCTCGACTCCGATGGTATGGACCAGGGCGACAGCCCGTTCGGCGAGACCCCGGCGCGGGGTGATGACCTGCCCGACCTCCCCGATACCCTGGCCGAGGAGGATGCGGAACACGATCGCGGTGCCGCCGAGCCAGCCAAAGGCCGCGATGAGACCCTGCGTCTCGACGACGAGCTGGGTGATCTCTACGATTTCGATCCGGGTGATGCGGCCGATGCGCCGGATCGAAGCACGGAAGATTTCGCGCCGGCGGCCGACGACCTGCCCGAACCCGGCGGTGCCGAAGAGCCGCGCGAGGAGCGCCCCGAGCTGACGCTTGAATCGCTGGATGAATTCAGCCCGGAAGAGGAAGCCGGTCTCGGCGACGACCTCCTGCCCGAGGCCGACGGGGAATCACCGGCGCAGCCTGAACCGGAACCCGAACCAGAGCCGGAA
>CAYQJJ010000063.1:0-12498 GCA_964417745.1 uncultured Wenzhouxiangella sp. | reverse complement strand
CGCCTGAGTCGCCTCGCGCGCGGCGAGCCGTTCGTCGACCCGCGACCGGTACCGCTGCCCCAGTTTGCCGAGCAGGCCGAGCAGGCCAGCCGGAAACAGGTGCCGGGCCGCCTCGGGGATCGAAGCGACGAATTCCGGCTGCGGTCCGCTGCTGTCCAGGTGAGCGCCGGGGTGCTGCTGTGAAGGCTGGTTCATGGCTCCGTTCGCTGGCGTATGGAAAACATCAAGCCTAGGTCCCGCCCGGATATTTGACAAATAAAATGTTTTGATTCGAAGTATTGGTTTTTCTTATAATTCAGGAAAGCTCCGGTCCGCATCGGTTTGGCGGGCCGCGGCAAGCGGACAACCGGCAACCAGGCTGATGGAACGGACCTGATGTACAAGGGCAACCTGCTCAAGCACCTGCGGGCTTTCATTCATACCGCGCGCACCGGCAGCGTTTCGGCTGCCGCCGAGGCGCTGTACCTGAGCCAGCCGTCGATCAGCCAGCAGATCCGGGCGCTCGAAGAAGAGCTCGACAAGGTCCTGTTCGAACGCCACGGCCCCTCGATGCAGCTCACGCCGGCCGGCAAGGCGCTGCTGGAGATGTCGCGCCCGCTGGTCAAGCGCCTCGACGCCCTGCCCGAGGACTTCGCGCGGCGCTATGGCTCGCTCGACTCGGGCGAGGTGCGTATCGCGGCCGGCGAGTCGACCATCATGCACCTGCTGCCGGCGCTGCTGATGCGGTTCCGGCGCAAGCACCCCGGGATCTATGTCCACCTGCACAATGTCACCGGCGCCGATGGCCTCGGCATGATTCGCGCCGACGAGGTCGATTTCGCCGTCGGATCGATGGTCGACGTGCCGCGCGATATCAGCTACCAGCCCATCTACCGTTTCAACCCGGTGCTGATCATGAGCCCGGACCATCCGCTGGCGCGCAAGCGACGCATCGCCCTGGCCGACATCAGCCCCCACGGCCTGATCCTGCCGCCCAGCCGCCTGACCACCTATCAAATGGTCGACATGGTCTTCCAGCAGCACCGCCTGCCCTTCCGGGTCACCCTGGAGGTCGGCGGCTGGGAGGTCATCAAGAAGTACGTCAGCCTGGGCATGGGCATCTCGATCGTCACCAGCATCTGCATTACCGATGCCGACCGTGAGCGGCTGCTGGTGCGCGACATGAGCGAATTCTTTCCGCAACGCTCCTACGGTGTGGTGATGCGCCGGGGGGGCTATCTTTCCCCCCAGGCTGAGCGATTCATCGACCTGATGAGCCCCGAGTTGTTCGGTGCCTGAGGTCATGACGCGGGCGGCGTTTTGATCGGCCCGATTCAGCCCCATATCCAGTCACCATGAAGAATCTGATCATGGTTGCCCTGTCCGGCGGCGTGGACTCGGCCACCACCGCCTGGCTGCTGCGGCAGCGGGGCGAAAACATTGCCGCGATGTTCATGAAGAACTGGGAAGACGACGACGTCGAATCCGGCTGCACCGCAGAGGAAGACGCCGCCGACGCCCGCCAGGTCGCTGAACGGCTCGGCATCGCCTTCCACGGCCGCAACTTCGCGGTCGAATACTGGGAGGAGGTTTTCGAACACTTCCTGGCCGAGCTGCGCGCCGGGCGCACGCCCAATCCGGACATCCTGTGCAACCGTGAAATCAAGTTCAAGGCCTTCGTCGAACACGCCCGCGACCTGGGCGCCGAGTGGATCGCCACCGGCCACTATGCGCGCCGCCGCGACAACCCGGACGGTTCGGTATCCCTGCTCAAGGGCATCGATGCCGGCAAGGACCAGAGCTATTTTCTGCACGCGCTGACCCAGGAGCAACTCGCCCGCGCGCTGTTCCCGCTCGGCGAGCTCGAAAAGCCCGAAGTCCGACGGCTGGCCCGCGAGGCCGATCTGCCAGTGGCTGCCAAAAAGGACTCGACCGGTATCTGCTTTATCGGCGAGCGCGATTTCGACGCCTTCATCGCCCGCTACCTCGACGCCGAGCCCGGCGAGATCCAGACCCCGGACGGGCAGGTCATCGGCCAGCACCAGGGCCTCATTCACTACACCCTCGGCCAGCGCCGGGGGCTCAATATCGGCGGGCTGAGCGGCTTTTCCGAAGCCCCCTGGTTCGTCGCCTGCAAGGACCTGGACAACAACCGCCTGATCGCGGTCCAGGACAGCCACCATCCGCTGCTGATGTCGACCGAACTCGAAGCCACCGGACTGAACTGGATCCGCGGCGAACCGCCCGAACCCGGCCGGGTGCTGACCGCCAAGGTGCGCTACCGTCAGCCCGACCAGGCCTGCCGTGTGGTCGGCTGTGAGGGCGATTCGCTGCTTCTGCGCTTCCAGACCGCGCAGCGGGCGGTGACCCCCGGACAGTCCGTGGTGCTGTACGATGAAGACGAATGCCTGGGCGGCGGCGTGATCACCGGCTGCAATGCCCCCCGGCCCGAACCACTTGCATCGAATCTGTCATCGGGAGCTGCCTGAATTGCGTATCAAAGACGCCACCATTGCCTTCGCCGGCATGCTGCAGTCGGGCGAACTGGTTCGCCAGATTGCCACTTCCGGCAACTGCAGCCAGCAGGCCGCGCGCGCCAGCCTGGACAGTATCTTCAATCTCCAGCCTGACTCCACCGAGGCGGTCTATGGTGGCCTCGGCGGGGTGCGCATGGGCCTGCGCGTGATGGTCGAGCTGTTCAGCGCCCGCAACAGCCAGGACAACCTGCAGTCGCTCAACTACGCGCTCGGCATGGCCAAGCTGGCGGTTCGTATTCAGCGCGACAGCAAGCGTCAGGCCGACCTGGGTCGCGAGATCGAACTGGTCGAATCAGGCTGGAAGGACAGCGAAGAGCCGCTCGACGAGAGCGTCATCAGCCAGCTCGGCGATGCCTATCAGCGCCACATCTCGACCATGGACTTCCGGCTGTCGATCAACGGGCGTCCGGATTACCTCAAGCAGCCCGACAAGGTCGCCCTCATTCGTGCCCTGCTGCTGGCCGGCATTCGCTCCGGATTCCTGTGGCGCCAGGTCGGCGGGCGCCAGTGGCGACTGGTGTTCCAGCGCCGCCGCCTGCTCGCCCAGGCCGAGGAACTGCTGGCGGCCTGAAGCGGCCGACCCGGCGCGGCTTTCGGTTAGCATAAGCCGGTGATTGCGATGAACGACCTCAAACGCGAGCTCAGCCCGCTGGCCGGCGCTCTTGAAAATGCCAGCCAGCGCGTACTGGCCTCCGGCTGGTTCGTGCTCGGGCCCGAACTCGAGGCCTTCGAGGCCGAGTGGTCGGATTACCTGGGCGGCGGGCATACCGCCGGGCTCGGCAACGGCACCGATGCACTGGAACTGGCCCTGCGCGCGCTCGGCATCGGCCCGCGCGACACGGTCGCCACGGTGGCCAACGCCGGCGGTTATGCCACCACCGCCATTCGCGCCATCGGCGCCGACGTGCAATACCTCGAGATCGGCGAGCAAACCGCCCTGCTCGACCCCGCAGCCCTGCCGCGCCCCCCGGCGCCCATGCCCGCGGCGCTGATCGTCACCCACCTCTACGGCTCGGCCGCCCCGATGGCGCAGATCATGGAATGGTCACAGGCGTTCGACGTTCCGGTCGTCGAGGACTGCGCCCAGGCCCATGGCGCGCGCATCGATGGCCGTCACGTCGGCACCTTCGGCAGCGCCGGCTGCTTCAGCTTCTACCCGACCAAGAACCTCGGCGCGCTCGGCGATGCCGGGGCGGTGTTCGCGCGCGAACGGCAGCTGGTCGACCGGGTTCGTTCGCTTCGCCAGTACGGCTGGGAGAGCAAGTACGAGGTCAGGCAGCAAGGCGGACGCAACAGTCGCCTCGACGAGCTCCAGGCCGCCTGCCTGCGGGTTCGCCTCGACGCGCTTGATCAATCCAACCGCGCGCGGCGCGATGTCGCGCGGCGCTACCTCGAGTGCATCGACAACCCGGCCATCGAGCAGCCTGCGCGCGCGCTCGACGAGACCGATGTCTTCCACCTGTTCACCGTGCGCTGCGGCGAGCGCGATGCACTGGCCCGCCACCTGGCCGACCACGACATCGCCAGCGCAATCCACTACCCGCGACCGGACCATCTTCAGCCGGCCTGGCAGGGCGATCGGCCCGCCCCCGGGCTGGAGCGCAGCGAGCGCCACGCCCGCCAGACTTTGAGCCTGCCCTGCCACCCGGCGCTCAGCCCGGAAGAAACCGATCATGTCATCGATGTCTGCAACCGCTTCGCGCCCTGAAAGCTCGGTCATCGTGCCGGTCTACGGCAACGCCGACCACATCGCGGCGCTCGTCGAGCGCCTCGAGCATCTGCACGCCGCCATACCCGGCGGCATCGAGGCGGT
This sequence comes from uncultured Wenzhouxiangella sp., assembly GCA_964417745.1. Lineage (GTDB taxonomy): Bacteria > Pseudomonadota > Gammaproteobacteria > Xanthomonadales > Wenzhouxiangellaceae > Wenzhouxiangella. The sequence goes on along the minus strand of CAYQJJ010000063.1, from coordinate 8,169 downwards.
CATCGTGGTCGATGCCAGCCCCGACGACAGCCTCGAGCGTCTGAGCGAGCGCCTGCCCGATGCGAGGTTTCCGTCGCGGTTGTTGACACTGGCGAGGAATTTCGGCTCCTTCGCGGCCATCCGCGCCGGGCTCGAGGCCGCATCCGGGCGCTATTTCGCGGTCATGGCCGCCGACCTGCAGGAGCCGGCCAGCCTGATCGAGACCATGCTCGAGACCCTGCGCGAAGACCGCGCCGATGTCGTCGTGGGCACCCGCAACTCGCGCCGTGACCCGTGGACGAGCCGGCTGAGCTCGCGCATTTTCTGGGGGCTGAACCGGCGCCTGATCGAGCCGGCAATTCCGTCCGGCGGGGTCGACGTATTCGGCTGCAACCGCGCCTTCCGCGAACGGCTTCTGGCGTTTACCGAGGCCCACAGTTCGCTGATCGGCCAGATCTTCTGGCTCGGCTTCCGGCGCGTCGAGGTGCCCTACGATCGCGCCGAGCGCCTTTCCGGGCGAAGCGGCTGGTCGTGGCGGGCACGCCTGAAGTACCTGAGTGACAGCCTGTTTGCCTTCAGCGACATCCCGATCCGCCTGTTTACGCTGATCGGCCTGTTCGGGTTGATCGTCAGCATTGTGCTGGCGATCGCGGTTGTCGGCGCGCGCCTGAGCGGGGCCATCGAGGTGCCCGGCTACGCCGCCACGGTGGTGACCATCGTGTTCTTTTCCGGGCTCAACCTGTTCGGCCTGGGGGTGATCGGCAGCTACGTCTGGCGAACCTTCGAAAACACCAAGCAACGGCCGCTGGCGGTGGTCATGCACAGCCGGGACTACTCCGGGGGGACCGGGCCATGATCCATGCCCAGGCCATCTGCGAGAGCGAGCACGTTGGCGCCGGCACCCGGATCTGGGCATTTGTCCATGTCCTACCCGGCGCCCGCATCGGCCGCGACTGCAACCTCTGCGACGGCGTATTCGTCGAAAACGACGTCGCCATCGGCGACCGAGTGACCGTAAAAAGCGGGGTCCAGCTCTGGGACGGGCTGCGCGTCGAAGACGACGTCTTCATCGGCCCGAATGCAACGTTCTGCAACGATCGGTTTCCGCGCAGCAAGCAGCCACCGGACTCCTTTCCCGAGACCCGCATTGAACGCGGTGCGTCGATCGGCGCCAACGCCACCGTTCTGGCCGGTCTGACCATAGGCTCAGGCGCCATGGTCGGGGCCGGCGCCGTGGTGACCCGTTCGGTGCCGGCCAATGCCATCGTACGCGGTAACCCGGCCCGCATCGCCGGCTACGTCGACAGCACCGCACCACCCGGCCCCGAGCCCGAGGCCAGCGGGCCGGCTCCGGCCAGCCGGGTAAAGGGGGTCACGCCGATGACCTTGCACCGGGTCGCCGACATGCGCGGTGCGCTGACGGTAAGCGAGTTCGACCAGCTGCCATTCACGCCCCGGCGCAGCTTTCTGGTCTTCGAGGTGCCGTCAGCCGAAATCCGTGGCGAACACGCCCACCGCCGCTGCCACCAGCTGCTGGCCTGCGTCCATGGCTCGGTCTCGGTGATGGTCGACGACGGTCAGCAGCGCCAGGAATTCCGGCTCGACCGGCCCGAGACCACGCTGCACATCGAACCGCTGGTCTGGGCCTCGCAGTTTCGCTATTCGCCCGACGCGGTGCTGCTGGTGCTGGCTTCCGAACCCTACGACCCGGACGACTACATCCGGCACTACGAAACCTTCCTGGAAGCAATCGCGGCACGATGAGCCCGGCTTCGGCGCTGCTGTACCGGGCCGGATCGCGCTTCGTGCTCGTCGGCGCGCTCAATACCGCCCTGACCTGGTGCGTGTTCGCCCTGCTGGTGATCTGGCTGCCCCACCAGCCCGCGCTGGCACTGGCCTACGGCCTGGGCATCCTCATCGCCTGGATCGGCAACTCGCGGTGGGTGTTCAACAGCCGCGGAACGGCGGGCAGTATGTTGGTCTATCCGCTGATCTACCTGCTGACCTGGGGATGCAATGCGCTCGTGCTCGAAGCGCTTCTGGCCGTGGGCGGATTCGGCCCCCGGCTCGGCCAGGCACTCGCCCTGCTGTTGATCGTGCCGATCAGCTTCGCCCTCAACGCCGCCCTGCTCGGCCCGGCTGCCGGGCGCTGGCGCGAGCGCGTCATCCTGACCCTGCCGGTGCTGGTGCTTCCGGCCGTGGTGTTCGCGCCGCTGCTCGGTGGTTTCTGGCTCAGTGACGATCTTGGCAACCTCAACCGCGCCTTCAACCTGGCCGCCGACGATCAGCTCCTGGGCGGCACGCTGACCTTTCTGAGCCAGCCGGTCGACTCGCCAGGGACCTTCTACCGGCCGGTCATGATCGCCAGCGTGTCGGCCCTGTACGCGGTTTTCGGCGCCTGGTACCCGGGCTGGGCAGCGGCCAGCCTGATCCTTCATCTGCTTGCCAGCCTGCTGGTGGCTATGCTGGTGCGCCGGCTGCTGGGCTGGTGTGCCGCCGAGTCTTCCGGCTTCCAGCGCCTGGGCGCCCCGGTGCTGGCCGGTCTGGCGTTCGCGCTCTGCCCGCTCATCGTCGAAGGGGTGGCCTGGATTTCGGCCCGCGCCGACCCCGGCGTGACCGTACTCGGACTGCTGGCTGCCTGGTTCTGGGCCGGCCCGGCCCATGATCCGGCCCGACGGCATCCAGCCACCGACCAGGCTGGCACCGGCCGGGGTGCCTGGATGCTGCCGGTCTTGCTACTGCCGGCGCTGGGTTTCAAGGAGTCGGCCGTCATCCTGCCGCTGCAGGTGCTCATGCTGGCCCTGCTCTGGCCCCGCCGGCCCGGGCGCCACCGCATTGCCGCGCTCGGCGTCGCACTCGGCCTGGCTGCGGCTTTCCTTCTCTGGCGCGCCTGGTTTTTCGGCAGCGCCACCGAAATCTACAGCGACAGCGCCTCGGCGACGATCGACTGGCGCTCGCCGCTGGCCTGGTGGCAGGCCTACTTCGACGGGCAGGCAACCGCAGCCATGGTCTGGCTGACCAGCCTGGCCGGGCTGGCCGGGTTCGGACTGGTCGCGGCAACAGATCGTGCCAGGCGCCTGGCGCTGGCCTTGCTGTGTGCCGGGGGCGGGCTTTTCCTCGCTACCCTGCTCAACCTCGGTGAGCTCGCTGACAACGGCGAAGGCGGGCGCCTGCTGCACTCCCCGCTGGCCTGGGCCATGGTCGGGCTGGGCCTGGCGCTGGGCAGCATCCCGGGCAGGCCTCGCGTTGTGATTCCGGCTGTAATGATGGCGCTGGTGGTCACGCTCGGAGGGTGGCTCAGCCACCAGCAGACAAGCCAGTTCCGACAGGTCCAGGACGGCTTCCGGGTGCTGGCCGGCAGCCTGCCCGAGCACGCCGGCGTCCACCCGGGGCTGAGCATTGTGCTGATTCCCGACAGCATCGGCTTCGTGGTCGCCGGCCGCAACGCCCAGGGCGGCCTGGCGATGCCGCCACTGCAGTCCGAACCACTGCTCCATCGCACCCTGCCCACGCTGACTCGCGAATGGCCGGTTCGCCTGGATCAGCTCGAGTCGGGGCTGGCCACCCGATTGGCCGCCGCGCCGCCGCGACGAATCGATCCCGAGCACCTGGCCGAGCTACTCGACCCGGCCGACTACCACCCCCCCGAATGGCTGGCCTGCTGGAAACCCGAGGCCCACGAGCTGATCTCGCGGCCGGCCCCGGAAGCGCCGAGCGATCTTGACCGGACCGCCCGCGCGCTGATCGACGAGTGCCGCCACTGACCTCGCAAGGGGTCTTGTGGCGGGTTCGCCGACGATGGCGTCATGGTAAAATCGGGGTAGTGACGTCGAGGCACATGGCTGTGCCCGACCCGACCCAACCCACCTTGAGGAACTCCGACATGCGAGACGAGCTCGGCTGCCGCGACCAATTCGACGCAAATGGCAAGAAATACGGCTTCTACAGCCTGAAGAAACTGGCCCGCAAATACGATCAGGTCGACAGCCTGCCCTACTCGCTGAAGATTCTGCTGGAGAATCTGCTGCGCCTGGAAGACGGCAAGAACATCACCGAAAAGGACATTGCCGGGCTGGCCAACTGGGACCCGGACCGCGAGCCGGACACCGAGATCGCTTTCACGCCCGCCCGGGTGGTGTTGCAGGATTTCACCGGCGTGCCGGCCATCGTCGACCTGGCGGCCATGCGCGATGCCATGAAAAAGCTCGGCGGCAAGCCCGACCGCATCAACCCGCTGTCGCCGGCCGAGCTGGTCATCGACCACTCCGTCCAGGTCGACAACTACGGGCGGGCCGATTCGCTCGATCTCAACAACCGCATCGAGTTCGAGCGCAACAAGGAACGCTACGCCTTTCTGCGCTGGGGACAGGGCGCGCTGGACAACTTCAAGGTCGTGCCGCCGAATACCGGCATTGTCCACCAGGTCAACCTCGAACACCTCTCAAGGGTGGTCTTCGACAAGGAAATCGACGGCGAACACATGGCCTGGCCCGATACCCTGGTCGGCACCGATTCGCACACCACCATGATCAATGGCCTGGGCATCCTCGGCTGGGGCGTGGGCGGCATCGAAGCCGAAGCCGCCATGCTCGGCCAGCCGATTTCCATGCTCATCCCGCAGGTCATCGGCTTCAAGCTCACCGGCAAACTGCCCGAGGGCACGACCGCCACCGACCTGGTGCTGACCATCACCCAGATGCTGCGCGAGAAGGGCGTGGTCGGCAAGTTCGTGGAATTCTACGGGGATGGCCTGAGCCATCTGCCACTGGCCGATCGGGCCACCATCGGCAACATGTCGCCGGAATTCGGCTCGACCTGCGCGATCTTCCCGATCGATACCGAAACGGTGCGCTATCTCAAGCTGTCCGGGCGCAGCACCGAGCGTCTCGAGCTGGTCGAGAAATATGCCAAGGCCCAGGGCCTGTGGCGCGACGACAGCGATGCCGACCCGACCTACACCGATGTGCTGGAGCTCGACCTCGGCACGATCGTGCCCAGCCTGGCCGGGCCGAAGCGTCCACAGGACCGGGTACTGCTCAGCGAAGCCAAGAACAGCTTCCTGGCCGAGTGCAACAAAATGACCAAGGAGCGCGATGCCGGTCGTGACCTCGAGGAAGCGCGCTTCAACAGTGAGGGCGGCGGCACCGCCGTGGGCGCTACCGAGCCCCCGGGCACGGCCGAGGTCAACTACAAGGACCAGACCTTCTCGCTCAAGGATGGCGCGGTGGTCATCGCCGCGATCACCTCATGCACCAATACCTCCAACCCCGCCGTGATGCTCGGCGCCGGCCTGCTCGCCCGCAACGCGCGCAACAAGGGTCTGAGCGTCAAACCCTGGGTGAAGACCTCGCTGGCGCCAGGCTCGAAAGTGGTGACCGACTACCTGGAATCGGCCGGGCTGGTCGACGACCTCGAAGCGCTCGGTTTTTACACCGTCGGCTACGGCTGCACCACCTGCATCGGCAACTCCGGGCCGCTCCCCGAGCCGATCGACGAGGCGGTCCGCCACAACGAGCTGGTGGTCTGCTCGGTGCTGTCCGGCAACCGCAACTTCGAAGGCCGCATTCACCCGGAAGTGAAGATGAACTACCTGGCCTCGCCGCCGCTGGTGGTCGCCTACGCCATCGCCGGTCAGATGGATGCCGACCTGGTCAACGACCCGCTCGGTGAAGACCCGAACGGCAAGCCGGTCTACCTCAAGGATGTCTGGCCCGACGAACACGAGGTTCAGGACTTCATTCGCGAAAACATTTCCTCGGAGATGTTCGCCAAGAACTACAAGAGCGTATTCGAGGGTGACGAGCGCTGGAAGCAGATGGATACGCCGACCGGCGAGATGTTTGCCTGGGACGACGATTCGACCTATGTCCAGAATCCGCCCTACTTCGAGGGCATGAGTATGGACCTGCCCGAAATCGGCGACATCACCGGCGCCCGCGCCCTGGCCAAGCTGGGAGACTCGGTGACCACCGACCACATCTCCCCGGCCGGTGCGATCAAGCCCGATTCGCCGGCCGGACAATACCTGCAGGAAAACGGCGTCAAGCCGGTCGATTTCAACTCCTATGGCTCCCGGCGCGGCAACCACCAGGTAATGATGCGCGGCACCTTCGCCAACGTACGCATCCGCAACCAGCTCGCACCCGACACCGAAGGCGGATTCACCACCTACTTCCCGGAAGACTCGGTCATGCCGATCTACGACGCGGCCATGAAGTACCAGGACGACGACACGCCGCTGGTGGTCATCGCGGGCAAGGAGTATGGCTCGGGCTCGTCGCGCGACTGGGCCGCCAAGGGCACCCGCCTGCTCGGCGTCAAGGCCGTAATCGCCGAGAGCTTCGAGCGCATTCACCGCTCCAACCTGGTCGGCATGGGTGTCCTCCCGCTGACCTTCAAGGAGGGTGACACGCCCGAAAGCCTGGGCATCGACGGCAGCGAGACCTTCGACATCGAGGGCCTCGACAACGGTGAGGCGCGCGAGGTCAAGGTGACCGCGACCAACGGCGACGGCAAGGAAACGGTCTTCCAGGCGCGTGTTCGCCTCGACACGCCCATGGAGGTCGACTACTACCGCCACGGCGGCATTCTGCACTACGTGCTCCGCCAGATGGCCGGTGGCGACCCGGGCGAAGCGGCCAAGGCGGCCTGACCGGCACCACCTTTTCCAGCCCCGAACGGCCCGCCCCTGGCGGGCCGTTTTTTTTACGAAGCGAAAGTATGCTAACCTCCGAACATACGCCGCCGTATGGGCGGAGCCGATGTGATCAACGGAGTACGCCATGCCGTCCTACCAGGCCCCTGTTCGGGATTTCCAATTCCTGATTCACGAAGTTCTCGATAGCGAACTGCGCAACCAGCTGCCCTCGTCGGAAGCAGCCGGAGACGACATAATCGACGCCGTGCTCGAGGAAGGCGCGCGCTTTTGCCAGAGCGTCCTGCAGCCGCTCAACGCGTCCGGCGACCTCCAGGGCTGTCGCTTCGAGAACGGCGAGGTCAGGACGCCGGACGGGTTCGTCGACGCTTATGCCCGGTATTGCGAGGCGGGCTGGCCGGGACTGACCTCATCGCCCGATTACGGCGGCCAGGGGCTGCCCTTCTACCTCGGCCTGGCGCTGGCCGAAATGATCACTGCTTCGAATACCTCCTGGGGCATGTACACGGCGCTGTCGCATGGCGCCTGGGAAGCCCTGCACCTGCACGGCTCGGAGCAACAGAAGGCGACCTATCTCGAAAAGATGATCGCCGGTGAATGGACCGGCACCATGAACCTGACCGAGTCTCACTGCGGCACCGATCTCGGCCTGATCCGCACCCGCGCCGAGCCGACCGACGACGGCCGTTACCGGATTTCGGGCACCAAGATCTGGATCTCGGCCGGCGAGCATGACATGGCCGGCAATATCATCCACATGGTGCTCGCGCGCCTCCCCGAGGCCCCGGAAGGCACGCGCGGCATCAGCCTGTTCATCGTGCCCAAATACCACGTCAATGACGACGGCAGCCTGGGCGAGCGCAACGGTGTTCGCTGCGGCGGCATCGACCACAAGATGGGCATCAAGGCCTCGGCAACCTGCGAGATGATCTACGAAAATGCACTCGGCGAGCTGGTCGGCGAAGCCAATCGCGGCCTGCACTACATGTTCACCATGATGAACGGCGCGCGCCTGGAAACCGGCATCCAGGGCCTCGGCCTGGCCTCGGTGGCCTACCAGAACGCGGCCGACTATGCCCGCGAGCGCCTGCAGGGCCGCAGCCTGACCGGTGCGGCCTGCCCCGACAGGCCGGCCGACCCGATCATCGTCCACCCCGACGTTCGGCGCATGCTGATGACCGCGCGGGCCTTTGTCGAGGGCGCCCGCGGGCTGGGGCTGTTTACCTCGCTCCACCTCGAATCCGAACACTTTCATCCCGACGAGGAACAGCGGGCGCGCTCCGGCCACTGGGTGGCACTGATGACGCCGATCATCAAGGCTTACTTCACCGACATGGGTTTCGAAGTCACCAATCTCGGGGTCCAGGTCCACGGCGGGGCCGGCTATATCGTCGATACCGGCGTCGAACAGTTCGTGCGCGATGCCCGCATCACGCGCATCTACGAAGGCACCAACGGCATTCAGGCCCTCGATCTGGTCGGCCGCAAGCTGATCGCGGCCAACGGCGAGACCATCAAGTCTTTCTTCAGCGAGG
>CAYQJJ010000062.1:1267-12511 GCA_964417745.1 uncultured Wenzhouxiangella sp. | reverse complement strand
GGGCGGGTCTCGGGCGTCGAGATGGGTCTCGTCAAGAATGGCGGGCTATCAAGGGGCTGCGGCGCACCAAGGATCTGGTGGCCGCCGAACTGCCGCCCAAGACAGAGCTGCTGCGCACGGTTGCCCTGGGCGAAAAGCAGGCCATGTTGTATGAAGGTGTTCGGCTGACCATGGAGAAGAAAGTGCGCCAGTCGATTGCCAGCCGCGGCCTGGCGCGCAGCCATATCATCGTGCTCGAGGCCTTGCTCAAACTGCGCCAGGTATGTTGCGATCCGCGCTTGCTACCGTCCGGTACCCGCGGCGCGAAGACGGCCGGGTCGGCCAAGTTCGAGCTGTTGTTCGACCTGTTGCCGGAGATGATCGAGGAGGGCCGGCGAGTGCTGCTGTTCTCCCAGTTCACCACCATGCTGGGCCTGATCGAAAAAGAGGTCATTCGGCGCGGCATCGACTACACCAAGCTGACCGGCCAGACCCGAAAGCGCGACCAGGCCATCGAGGTGTTCCGCTCCGGCCGGGCCAACCTGTTCCTGATCAGCCTGAAGGCCGGCGGCGTGGGCCTTAATCTGACCGAGGCCGATACCGTGATTCACTACGACCCCTGGTGGAACCCCGCAGTCGAGCACCAGGCCACTGACCGGGCCCATCGCATTGGCCAGGACAAGCCGGTGTTTGTTTACAAGCTGGTGGCCGAAGGCACGGTGGAAGAGCGCATCCTGGCCCTGCAGGAGCGCAAGCAGCAGCTGGCCAGCCAGGTTTACGGCAAGGGCCGGGCGGCAAACCAACCGCCGATCGATGAGCGCACGATCGAGGCACTGCTGGCCTCGATTTGATGGCTGGCCGGAGCGCAACCGGGCTTGTCCGACCTTGACGAGTTGGCCGTCAGCCGACAAACTGCTTGGCGAAGAGGTTTGGCTGCCCGTGCGTGGCGCCTGCTACCGTGACCGTCTGGTCATTGCCGCTGCATAGCGCGGAGGCTACTGCGTTGACGGTGCTTGAAGAGGGACAAGCTCGATGACGGGCGCAAGAAAACGAATGCCAGCTCCACCCTGGACCCTGTTGGTGCCGCTGTTCGCCCTGACTGGCGGCGCGGTATGGGCGGTGTTCTCGTCGGGCTCGGTGCCGGCGCTGCTTGTGCCGGTGGCCGCCCTGTTGCTGTTCGGCACGGTGCTGGCCGCCGTGCATCACGCCGAAACCATCGCTCAGCGCCTAGGCGATCCGTACGGTGCCATTCTGCTTGCGCTGGCCGTGACAATCATCGAGGTTGCGCTGATTGTCTCTGTTTTGCTTGCGGCGCCGGCAGGTACCAGCGAGATTGCCCGAGACACCGTGTTTGCGGCGATCATGATCGTACTCAATGGCATCGTCGGTCTGTGTCTCCTGGTCGGCGGGCTGCGCTTTCGCGAACAGCAGTTCATCGCCCGTGGTGCTGTCGGGTCATTGGCCGTTCTTGCCACGGTGGCCGTGCTGGCCCTGGTATTGCCCAACTACACGGTGGCTGTGCCAGGGCCGGTCTATGCAACGCCGCAGCTCGTGTTTGTAGCGTTTGTATCGTTTGCGCTTTACGGGCTGTTCTTGTTCGTGCAGACGGTTCGCCATCGCGGCGACTTCAGTGATCCACGCCTGCAGGAACTGGCCGACCGCAAGCCGGGCCGGCGCGAGATGGTGGCCGCGCTGATCCTGCTTCCAATCGCTCTGGTGGGCGTGGTGGTGCTGGCCGAAAGTCTCGCCCCGACGGTTGAGCACGCGGTGGCCCGTGCCGGCCTGCCCGCGGCCCTCGTTGGGGTGGTGATTGCCATGACTGTCCTTCTGCCCGAGGGCACGGCTGCCTTGCGCGCGGCGCGCGCCAACCGTCTGCAGACCAGCCTCAACCTGGCACTGGGCTCGGCGCTGGCCAGCATTTGTCTGACCATCCCGGCCGTTGCAATGTTGTCGATTGTCCTGGGTCAGCCGCTGACCCTGGGCCTGGAGGCAGAGCACATCGTGTTGTTGCTGCTGTCGCTGTTCGTGGCCACCCTGTCGCTGGCGATGGGGCGCACGACCATTCTGCAGGGCGGTCTGCACCTGGTCATTTTCGGCGCCTTCCTGACGATTGCCGCCATGCCGTGACAGCACCGCGGACAAGCGGCCCCTCGAAGTGCTGAAGACCGCGTCTTGCCTCAGGCGTTCAAGGCTTCAAGGAAGGCTCTCAGCCACGCGAAGCGAACATGCTCCTGCTCCAGGCGCAGGCGTGGCCGAAGGATGTCCTCGCTGAGGGTTTGATAGACGGCTTGTTCCGACGTGTCGAGCCGGGATAGTTCGCCGCGGAACCGGCGGTCTTCCGGTTCCTGGCCCCACATTTCAGGATGGGCATCGAGCGTCGATCGATCCATCAGGAAGGAGCGGGCTTCGGGCAGGTACCGGCGCAGACGGTTGAGAATGGCGAAGCCATGGGTATCGATATCCCCCCAGTACCAGCATCGCGTTCTGCCCAGCCAGTCGATGCCGGCCAGGCGATCGAGGCCGTAGCCCAGGCCGAAGATGACGATGGCGTCTGGATGATTCGGAAAGGCCAGACCGTTGATTTCGTTTTCGGTGATGAAGACTTCGCTGACCGGCAGGTTGAGTCGGGCAAATTCACTGGCCGGAACCGACAGGTCGCTCAGGCCGGCAATCTGGAGAGCAGGATCCAGGATGCGGAAGCGCACCAGGGCAGGGCGAATGGCAAGACCGTAACGGCGGTTGAAGGCGCGCGCCCCGCTGGCGTCGGTGTCAATCGCCGAGGCCGGCAGCTGGTTGCTGCCGCGGATAGGGTGATTGACGGTGCGCCATTTGATTTCGTAGCCGTGGCCGCGGTGATCCTTCGAGTGTTCGATCAGCTCGCCCACCCAGTGGCGCACGGCCTCGAAGTGTTGGTCGAGATCGCGCGAGGTGGCTTTTTTCAGCCGCAGCGTCAGTGGAAACAACGGCTCGGCGCCATCGAGCCGCTCGGCCAGAATACGACCTGTGTCCCAGTGCTTGCGCAGCTGGGCGACCAGGTCGGATGGCCGTGTCCAGTTGGCTTTATCCATGGGTGGCAATTCTCACAGCGAGTCGGGTAGGTCAGCCTTGGTCTTGCGAGACTCCCGTTCGGCGCGGCACTCCTCGATCGAGAGGTTGCGCAGCATGGATTTGCGGCCGTCCGGGTTGTGGACGAAGCCGACGCTGGCGACAAAAGGTTCGATGATGTGGATTTTCTGCAGCGGGGTGACGATCAGCAGCTGCAGGTTGAGACGGCCGAACAGGGACAGGCCGTGGCGCGTGATCGGCTTGCAGCAAGCGCCAGCCGGCATGACGTTCGCGCAGATTGATCAGGGTGTCGAAGTCTATTCTCCAACTCTAGCGCACGGCCATTGCCTGCGGTGACCTTGGCTGGCCTTTCGCTATCAACCTCGTTTATTATCCGACGAGTGACGCCTATAGGAAGTATAAGCGCTGGCCTTTCGCTATCAGCGCAGCGCGAGGGCCGGATGGCCAATCCTTTCGATCGGTCCGATTTCGCGAAGCACCTGATAAAGTGCCTGAAGATATGTCGCTATGGGCATGTAAAACATGTCTTTATTGGGTCTGGCATAGCGGCCCAGCATGGCCTTGTGGCTGCCCTGCTCGCTCATGGCTGCACGTGTGTTTCGATCGAGTTCCGACAGGTCGAGCACCGGCAGTTCGTGTCGGTGAATGCCCAACGCATTGACCATTCGCACCGGCCAGGCCAGGGCCGGCAGCAGCCAGCGGATCGGACGGATGAAACGCAGTGCCCCGTGCAGGGCGGCTGGCAACATGGGTTCGACGAGCACCAGGCCGGATACCCGGTCGGGATGATGCAGGGCGAGGCGCATGGCCAGGTTGGCGCCGAGGCAGTGACCGCCGAACACCGCGCGCTCGCAGCCGGCATGATCAAGCATGCGCAGCAGATCGTCCATCCAGTGCCGTGAGGTCAGCTTGCCGCGGTAGCTTGACCGGCCGTGTCCGCGCAGGTCGGGGCACAGAATCTGCCAGTCGCATTGCGCGTGGGCCAGATCGGCGAACTCGCTCCAGCGTGTGCCGTTGCTGGCCAGGCCATGGCACATGACCAGCGTGCGATCGGCCGGTCCCGGCCAGCGTCGGTAAAACAGCGAGGTGCCTTCGCGTTCCAGACGATGCTCTTCCATGCTCCTCCGTTACGGGTTTTTCAACTGTCGTCACTATAGCGCGCCATCGTCGCGCCCGCTGGTATAGTGCCCCGGGGAATTGGAACGACAGTGGCTCATGACCGATCGAACTCGCATACTCATTCTCGGCCGCGGCGCGATGGGATCCATGTTTCGCCGGCTTCTGGAAACACGACACGAAGTCGACACCTGGCATCGGGGCATGGACCAGGCGGACCCGCAATCGCTCGAGAGCCTGGCGAGCGACCGCGATCTCGTCATCTTCGCACTGCCGGCCCAGCCCCACGAACGACTGGCACGCCGCCTCGCCCCCCACGTGGATTCATCGACCATTTGCCTGTCGATCGCCAAGGGCGTCGACGAGCATGCCCGCACCCCTGCGGAGATTTTTACCGACACGCTGGGTGCCGACCGTCACTGGGCCCTGATGTACGGGCCGATGATCGCACGTGACCTCAGCGAGGGTCGTTCCGGCTTTGCCGTGCTGGCCGGCAACAGCCCACGGGCGCGTGAGAAAGTCGAACTGTTCTCCGACACGCCGCTCTACCTGGACACCGACGACGACTTGACCGGAGCCGCCTGGTCGGTGGTTCTGAAGAACGTCTACGTCCCCCTGATCGGCGCCACCGACGCCCTCGAGATGGGAGACAACATCCGCGGATTCGTGATCTACGAGGCGGTCCATGAACTCGAATCCGTGATGACCGATCTCGGCGGTCGCTCCGCTACCGCGCGCGGTCCGGCCGGCATGGGCGACCTGATCACCAGCGCAACCAGTCGCTCTTCGCATCACCGCACCATCGGTGCCGACCTGGCCGCCGGTAAAAGCGACAAGGTCGCCGCCGGTGGTGACTACATTCGATCCGAGGGCGTGCACACGGCGCGGCGAGTCAGGGAACACGATATCGTTCGTCATGGTCGTTATCCGCTGTTTGATCTGGCCTGTGATTTCCTCACCGGCCCGATGGATCTCGAGGCCGCGCTTCACGAATACTTCCAGCGGCGCTTCGCGCGCATGGCATCGTCATGAATACCGGGGCATCCCCGAACGAGTGGTTGGTCGCGCATCGTGGCTGGCCTGTGCGTTACCCGGAAAACACGCTCGAGGGAATGAAAGCCGTGCTCGAGGCCGGTGCCCGCTACGTCGAGTTCGATGTCCAGATCACCGCCGATCAGCGGCCGGTGGTGATCCACGATGACGACCTGACCCGGCTGACCGGCCGCGGCGAACGGGTGACACGAACGTCGCTGGCGCAACTGGAGGGCATACCCATTGCCACCCGGCCCGGCGAACACGCGCATGTGCCGACGCTGGAAGCCATGCTGGCCCTGATCGGTGAGTTCCCGGAGGTGACCGCATTCGTGGAACTCAAGCGGCAGAGCATCCGGCATCACGGTCGACGGCTTGCCGTCGAGGCTGTGATGCAGCGCCTGCGCCAGGCACCCTGCCCGACCGTTTTCCTCTCCTTCAAGTGGCGGGCCGTCCGCCTGGCCCGGCAACTGGGGGCGCCATCGACAGGCTGGGCGTTTCGTCCGTGGACGCCGTTGTCTTGGCTGCTGGCCGCCTGGCTGCAACCCGATTACCTGTTTATTCGTGCCGACCGGGTGCCGGGGCAATCACGACCATTCTGGCCGGGATCCTGGCAATGGGTCATCTACCGTGTCGATGACCTGGATTCGGCTCGCCGGCTCAGATCGCTTGGCGCGGACCTGATCGAGGTCGACGACTTGCCTGGCCTGCTGGAAGCGGCTGACTCCGACAATGAGGACTGATTCGACACTTCTGCTCGATGTCGGCGGCCAGAGCTGCCGCGCACTGGCCGTGGACGCAGAAGGCATCATTCGGTTCGAAAGCAGTCGCCAGGCCGGCACCCGGGAGGACGGCTGGCTGGTCGAACAAGATGCCGAAGAGCTTGCCGATGCGCTCGAAGCGGCTGCCGCCGAGGCGCTGACCGAGATGGATCGACACTCGTTGCCGGTCACCCGTGCGGCCCTGGCGGTGCAACGCGGCAGCATCGTGTGCTGGGATCGCCGGGACGGCAACGCCCTGAGTCCGGTCATCTCCTGGCGCGACCGGCGCGGACTTGCCGGCATGAAGTCACTGGCCGAGCAGGCCGACGAGATCCGACAACGCACGGGGTTGCGGTTTTCGCCCTACGGCGGCGCTTCCAAGATCGCCTGGTGCCTGGAGGAGCTCGACAACGTCAGGCAGGCCCGGCAACAGGGGCGGCTGGTCTGTGGACCACTGGGCAGTTATCTTCTGACCCACCTGCTGACCGAAAAACCGGTGCAGGTCGACGACACGCTGGCTCAGCGCACCCTGCTGTGGTCGCGCGAACATCACGACTGGGATGCATGGCTGCTGGAACGCTTCGGCATTCCGCCGGATGTGCTGCCCCGGGTGGTGCCGAGTCTTCACGACCACGGCACACTGGATCAACCAGGCCGATCGGCGACCCTCAAGCTGCTGATGGGGGACCAGAACTGCATCCCGTTTGTCGACGGCACGCCCGACCCCGACACGCTCTACGTCAACCTGGGCACCGGGGCCTTCCTGCTGCGTCCGATACGCGAGCCGGTCGATGACGAGCGCTTCCAGCTCACCCTGCTCGACCGCAATCACATCTGCCGATGGGCGCTGGAAGCCAGCGTCCACGGTGCGGCCTCGGCGATTGCCTGGCTGGAGAAGAGAGAAGGCTGCAGGATCGAACACGAGCGCATGAATGGCTTGCGCGACCGGGTTTCACAACCACCACTGTTCATCAACAGTGTCGATGGGCTGGGCTCGCCATGGTGGTGCCCAGGGCCTGAGCCTTGTTTCAAGGAACAACGGGACGGGCACGACACCGATGCCCGGTTGCTGGCCGTCCTGGAAAGCATCGCCTTTCTCATCAGGGCTTGCGTGGAGGCGATGAACGACAGCGTCGAACCGCCCGCCCGACTGGTGCTCAGTGGCGGGCTGAGCCGATCGGACACGCTGTGCGAACTGATCGCCGGCTTGCTCGATATCGATACCTGCCGCCTGGACACCGCCGAGGGAACGGCGCTGGGGCTGTGGTGCCGGCTTCACGAACGCGCGCTGCCGCGACGACAGCTCAAGCCAGTTGCTGGACAGCACAGTTCCGATCTTGCACAACGCTATCGGCGATGGCTGGCGCTCATCGAAGCCCAGATCGAGGCCTAATCCAGAGACCAGGCCAGGAACCCGTTCCCCGGCCTTTCGTGGCGAGCGCCAAGAGCAGCATCCACGATCAGGAGCCCCAAACGTTTGATTACCATCAACGAACTCGGCATTCTTATGGTTCACGATAAAAGAATATCTGCATAATCTTATCTGCCAGCCTCCCGGGACTGGCGATCAACGAAAGGGGACGCAAGTCATGACTCCAGCAAGATCGATTTTCGCCGGCCTGTCTTCGCGGGCATGGTTCATCCTTCTGCCTGCCCTGTGCTGCATTGGCGCTCCCGCCATGGCCCAGTTTGCCGGCGGCGACGGCACGGCCGCAGATCCATGGCAGATCGCCACCCCGGCTCAGCTCGACCAGTTGCGCGACTATCTGGGTCCCGATCACGTCGACAAGCATTTCGTGCTGGTGTCCGATATCGACCTGCGCGATTTTGCCGAGGGCGAAGGCTGGGTGCCCATCGGCGGCGATACCGATGCCTTCAGCGGCCATCTTGAGGGTGACGGTTACGTCGTTCGTCACCTGACCATCGACCGGCCCGACCACGATCACCAGGGGCTTTTCGGTCATCTCGATGGCGCGACGGTGCGAGGGCTGGGTCTGGAAGAAGTGGTGCTGGCTGGTGGTGATCTATCCGGCGCGCTGGCCGGGCGGGCCGTGGCCACGCGCATCGAGCAGGTGCATGTCACCGGCCAGATCCAGGGGGGAGACGATACCGGTGGGCTGGCCGGGCTGCTGGATGGCGTCACCGCGCTGTCGGCCGGGGTCGAGGCGACCGTCGTTGGCCAACAAGATACCGGCGGGCTGGCCGGCCGCATCGTTGGAGATTCCCGCCTGTTATTTGTCTACACGCTCGGCAGCGTGACGGCCACGGGCGCCTATGCTGGTGGTCTGGCCGGGCAGATTGCCGGTGGGGCGCTGAGCAATGCCTACAGCCATGCCGGGGTAACCGGCACCACCCGAGTCGGCGGCCTGGTCGGCCAACTGGATTCCGGCAGCAGCCTGCAGTGGGTCTACACCACCGGAACCGTCGCCGGCACGGGCAGTTTCGTCAGCGTGATTGTCGGCCTGGCCAACGGCACCATCGCGTCTGCCTACTGCGATCTCGAGTCTTCCGGGCAACCCTCGAGCTCGGACTGCGTCGACAATGGTTCGACCACGGCCGAGATGCAACAGCGCGAAACCTATGCCAAGTGGAATTTCTTCACCGTCTGGAACATCGACGAGGGCAACGACTATCCGGTCTTCCAGGCGCTTGATCACCATGCATTGCCGCAGGCGGTGGACGTCAACGATCTCGACGGCAGCGGCACGGTCGAAGATCCCTGGATCATTACCACGGCGGACGAACTCAACGCCATGCGCCAGGACCTGTCTGCTCATTACCGGCTGAGCAATGACATCGACCTGGCGGCCACCGTCATCTGGAACGATGGCCAGGGTTGGGAGCCGATCGGCGACAACGCAGACCGGTTTACCGGCTCACTCGACGGTAACGGATACACCGTGCATGGTCTGAGCATCAAGCGACCGGATACTCAATATCAGGGGCTGTTCGGCTATCTGCAGGATGCCGTGATCGAGCGGTTGATGCTGGATCGAGTCGATGTGCTTGGCGGTCAATACACCGGGGCAGTGACCGGCTGGTCAGCCGACGCCAGCAGAATCAAGCGAGTCGAAGTCACCGGCGTGATCACCGCTACCGGTTCGCGTGTTGGAGGGGTTGTCGGGCAGCTCACGGGCTCGTCGCGGTTAGCCCACGCGCGCTTTGCCGGGCATGTGACCGGCATCAAGGGGACCTCATGGTCTTATACCGGGGGACTGGTCGGCGGCACGCACTCGTCGGCTCGTATCGTCTACTCCCTTTCCAGTGGCGTTGTGGAAGGCAGTGGGCGCACAGGCGGGCTGGTGGGCAATCACGGCGCCTCTTCGATCATTGCAGACAGTTACAGCAAGGCGCTGGTCAGTGGCGCCGATCACGTCGGTGGACTGGCTGGCCG
This sequence comes from uncultured Wenzhouxiangella sp., assembly GCA_964417745.1. Lineage (GTDB taxonomy): Bacteria > Pseudomonadota > Gammaproteobacteria > Xanthomonadales > Wenzhouxiangellaceae > Wenzhouxiangella. Next base: position 3,163 of record CAYQJJ010000062.1, on the reverse strand, counting down.
GATGGACGGCAGCTTCCTGCGAATCAACCGGTCCTACGCTGCCGGACCCGTCAACGGCACCAGCGACGTCGGCGGACTGGTTGGCAGTCGCGCCGGCGGCAGCGTCATCGACAGTTACTGGGACACCGAGGTGACCGGTCAGCCGACATCCGTCGGGGGTGGCGAGGGCAAGACCACCGTCGAGATGCAGCAACGCGCGACTTATGAGGGCTGGAACTTCTTCACGCGCTGGGAGATCGACGAGGGTAACAACTACCCCGTCTTCAGGGACGTGAGTGGTCATGAGCCGCCTGAGCCAGTGGACCTAGAGGATCTCGACGGCGAGGGCACGGTGGGCGATCCCTGGATCATCACCAGTGCCGACGAGCTCAATGCCATACGTCAGGACCTGGCCGCCCATTACCGCCTGGGCAATGACATTGACCTGACTGCCTCGGTCACATGGCATGACGACGAAGGCTGGGAGCCTGTCGGCCCCACCTTTACCGGCAGCCTGGATGCCGATGGCCATGCCATTCGCAATATGACCATCGACCGGCCGGATGCCGAATTCCAGGGCCTGTTCGGTGCGCTGGGCGATGATGCCGTAGTCAGCGACCTGGTGCTGGAAAATGTCCACGTGCGAGGCGACGAGCGCAGAGGTGCTTTGGCGGGTCGCGGCCGGGGGACCATTGCAGGAGTGCGCGTATCCGGCGAGATTGAAGGAACGCGCAGATATTCCGGCGGAATGGTCGGCGACATGATTTGCGGATCCGTGATCAACAGTCATGCGGCAGTCGCCATCAGAGGAGGTGCCTACACGGGCGGGCTGATCGGTTACGCCCAGTGTTCCACGCTGACCATCGAAAACAGCTACAGCCTGGGAACCGTGAATGGCACCGATTATACCGGGGGGCTGATCGGTGAGCTGGCGTTTACCACGCTCGTCAACAGTTACAGCCGCGCCCAGGTCAGCGGTTCCAGCGATGTCGGCGGCCTGGTGGGAAGGTCCTCCACGTCTTCAAGTGTCATCGGCCGTAGTTACAGCACCGGTGCGGTGTCCGGCTCGGGCAACGACATCGGCGGGCTGGTCGGCTCAGTGGGAACCGGCGATGTAATCAACAGCTACTGGGACACCGAGACCTCCGGCCAGGACGAGAGCGCCGGCGGTGAGGGCCGGACCACCGCCGAGATGCAGCAACAGGCCACCTACATCGGCTGGGATTTCACCGATACCTGGAGCATCGTCGAAGACATCACCTACCCCGACCTGCAGCAGACCGCGCGCGCCATTGCCCTGGATCGCAACGGCCGCCTGCACACCAGTGCGGCCTCGGCCGACCATGGGTTCTCGGTGCTGGCCAATACCGCCTGGACGGCCTCGTCGACAGAGGACTGGATTACCGTCACCGACACCACCGGCGGCGTGGTCGGCGACCAGAGCGGCACGGTCACCTACAGCATCGAGGCCAGTCCCTCGCCGGATATCCGCACCGGCACCATCACCGTGACCGACGGCAACGGCATCGAGCGCCACTACAGCGTGCAACAGGGCACGATCCTCGACATCAAGCCAGCCGGGGACATGCACGATGCGACGGCCTCGGCCGGCCATGCCGTGAACGTGACCGGCAATACCGAGTGGACGGCCAGTGCCGATGCCGACTGGCTGATCGTGACCGACGGTGCGATCAGCACAGGCGACGGCCAGGTCCACTACCGGGTCGCGCCCAACACCTCGCTGGAGGCTCGCGATGCCACCCTCACCGTCACCGGCGGCGGCATCGAGCACCACCATGTCGTCGTCCAGCGCGGTGCCCTGCCCGTGCTGACCATCGAGCCGCATCAGCGCGATCACTCCGCCGCGGCTTCCGTAAACCACCAGATCGAGATCATCGGCAATATCGACTGGAGTGC
>CAYQJJ010000062.1:0-1167 GCA_964417745.1 uncultured Wenzhouxiangella sp. | reverse complement strand
CTGCCCGATGGCGAAGACTACCTGGTCACCGTGCTGACCCAACCCCAGTCGCCCAACCAGACTTGCGAGGTCTTCAATGGCAGCGGCACGGTATCGGGTGACGACATCACCGATGTGGAGGTCGTGTGCACCACCGACAGCTACACCGTGACCACCACGGCCATCAACGGCACCATCACCTCACCGGTCGATCCGGTCGTCGAGTACGGCCAGACCACGACCGTGGCGGGCCAGGCCGACGACCACCACTACTTTGCGTCCGTGGCCGGATGCGACGGGGACGAACAGACCAACGACGATCAATCGGTCACCGAGTTCGTCTACGAGACCGGGCCGGTGGTGGCCGACTGCACGGTCGAAGCACAGTTCGCCATCCGTAGCCATGCGATCTCAGCCACGGTGACCCAGGGTGAAGGCAGCGTGGAGGTACTCACCCCCGAGGTCGAACACGGCGATGATGCCGTCTTCGAGGTCACTGCTGACAACGGCTGGTCGCTAGCCTCGTTCACCGGCGATACCTGTACGCCGATCGACAACAGTGACGGCACCTGGACGGCGGAAAACATCACCGAAGACTGCGCGGTCGAGGCGATATTCATCGAGGACACCGAACTGGTCCTGGCATCCAGCGTGAACCCGGCCTACGTCGACGAACCGGTGACCTACACCATCACCGTGACCGGCACCGACTCAGCGCCGGCCGACGGCCAAATCGAGCTCGTCTCCGATCAGGACGGCTTGCTGTGCAGCCTGGATACGCCCGATTCGGTCAGCGGCAACAGTGCCGTCTTTGCCTGTGAACATACGTGGAACGAAACCGGCACCCATGAGCTGACCGCGACGTTCAGCGGCTCCGAGACCCACGGTGACAGTGCCGATACGTACACCCAGAACATCGTGGCCGACGAGTTCATCTTCCAGGACCGGTTCGAGGCCGACCTGACCCGCTGAAGCGGGCATCGATGAAGATCCGGCTGCGGCGGCCAAGGCCGTCGCAGCCGGCCGGGAATGAACCACCGAGCCAAGGCGCAAGACCCCTGACCCTCGCAAGACCGTGCATGCCGGCCTCAGGCGGGAGGATTCGCCACCGCGTCGAACTGAAGCGAATCCTCCGCCTATAGGAAGTATAAGCGCCCTATTTCCTGATTTCCAGCGGTATCCGGAGCC
>CAYQJJ010000061.1:0-12513 GCA_964417745.1 uncultured Wenzhouxiangella sp. | reverse complement strand
TGATCCTGAATTTGGGTGAAGTTTGGTTTATAACTAATTGAAATATTTTATTTATGCGAGCTTTTCCGGCTAATTGGCCGGGCCCCGGCTGCGTTCGCCCGAGGGCTGGTTCCGGTCTTCGGAATCGGGCTCGGAATGATCATCCACTCCGGTGTCATCCGCAGAAGACTCGTCTGCCGGTTCGACCAGCTCGCCCTCGACCGCCTCGGTGGGCGATTCACCGGATTCCAGGCGAGCCTGACCGGAGCGCTTGTCCTTTTTCTTGCCGCCGCCCTTGCCGCCGGAGCCCTTGCCCTTGCCTTTGCCTTTGGCGCCGGCCTTTTGCCGGGAAACCGGCTGCTGGTCGCTGGCCCACTGCGCCAGGCCGCCGCTCAACACGGCGACATCGGTGAAGCCGAGCTGCACGAGCTTGTTGGCCATCTGGGGCGAGACCTGGCCATTCTTGCAGTAGACCAGCACCGGCTTTTCCTTGTGCTTGAGCAGCTGCTTGTTGCCCGACTCGATCACCGAAGGCGGCATGTGTTGCGCGCCGAGGATGTGGCCCTTGGCATGATCAGCGCTGTTGGAAACATCAAGCACGAGCGTGTCGTCCTTGTTGATCAGGCGCACCGCCTCGAGGGTCGAGACCTCGCGCCACTTGCGCGCGATCCGGCTGACCTCGTAGATCAACCAGGCGACCAGCACCAGCGCGAACAGGCCGCTGAGCAAGGCGTTGTTGCTGACGAATTCGACGAACTGTTCCATGTCACGAGCCGATCAGACCAAAGCCGCCCATTATCAACGATCACGCCGCCGTTTGCCAGCACCCCGGGCCGCTGTATGGGATAATCGGAAGCTGTTTCTTGACGCGTCGCGAGCCGACTACCAATGACTGCCAGCAAACCACTCCTCCTGTTGATCCTCGATGGCTGGGGCCATCGCGAGAGCGCTGACGACAACGCGATTTCGCAGGCCGACACCCCCAACTGGGACGAATTGTGGGCGAGCTGCCCGCACAGCCTGCTACGCACCGACGGCGAGGCGGTCGGCCTGCCCGACGGGCAGATGGGAAACTCCGAGGTCGGCCACATGAATATCGGCGCCGGGCGCATCGTCTACCAGGAGCTGACCCGCATCACCAAAGCGGTCGAGGATGGCGAATTCCAGCAGAATCCGGCGTTGCTTGACGGCATCGCCCGGGCGCGCGAAAACGGCGGCTGCTTGCACGTCATGGGGCTGCTCTCTCCGGGCGGGGTCCACAGCCACGAAGACCACATGCTTGCGCTCCTGGCGCTGGCCGAGGCCGAGGGCGCGCCCGAGGTAGCCGTTCATGCCTTTCTCGACGGGCGCGACATGCCGCCGCGCAGCGCCGGCGAATCGATCGAGAAACTCGAACAGGCGGTGGCCGGCCACGAGCACACCACCATCGCCTCGGTCAGCGGCCGCTACTACGCCATGGACCGTGACAAGCGCTGGGACCGGGTCGAACAGGCCTGGCAGGCGATCGTCGAGGCCAGCGCCGATCACCGGGCCGAGACCGCCAGCGCCGCGCTCGAGGCCGGTTACGGGCGCGACGAGAACGATGAGTTCGTCCAGCCCACGGTCATCGGGCAAGGCCGGCGCATCGAGGACGGCGATGTCGTCGTATTCATCAACTTCCGCGCCGATCGGGCCCGTCAGCTCTGCAATGCGCTGGTCGCGCCGGACTTCGATGGCTTTTCCGCACGCCGCCCGAAGCTGGCCACGCTGGTGACCATGACCCACTATCTCGACGGCCTGCCCTGCCAGGTGGCCTTCCCGCCGGCGCGCATGAAGAATTTGTTCGGGGAGGTCGTCTCGCGCGCCGGGCTTCGGCAGTTGCGCATCGCCGAGACCGAGAAGTACGCCCACGTAACCTACTTCTTCAACGGCGGTGAAGAAACCGTATTCGACGGCGAGGACCGCAAACTGATTCCCTCGCCGAAGGTCGCGACCTATGACCTCCAGCCCGAAATGAGCGCCGGCGAGCTGACCGAGCGCCTGGTCGAGGCAATCGACAGCGCCCGCTACGACGTCATCATTGCCAACGTGGCCAACCCGGACATGGTCGGCCACTCCGGCAGCTTCGAGGCGGCGGTGGCGGCGGTCGAGGCCTGCGACGTACTGCTCGGGCGGGTGACCGAGGCAATGCAGACCGCAGGCGGCGAGATGCTCGTTACCGCCGACCACGGCAACGTCGAACAGATGACCGACCCGGAAACCGGTCAGGCGCATACCGCGCATACCACCAACCCGGTGCCCTTCGTCTACCGCGGTTCGCGTCCGGCGCGCCTGAGCGAGACCGGCAGCCTGCGCGACATCGCACCGACCATGCTCAGCCTGCTCGAAGTCGCCATTCCCGAAGACATGACCGGGAGCCCGCTGGTCCACGTTCTTGATCGCGCTGCTTCGGAATAAAGCCGGCACGCCGAGCTGCGCCGGCTCCCGCACGGGTCAGCTGGCTGCGGTCGGGCTGAGCCTGCTACTCGCCCTGGCCGCCCCGTATTCTCTGGCCGGAAACGACTCGGCGGACCGCACGGCCGAGCGCGAGGCGCTCGAGCAGCAGCTCGACGAGGTGCGCAGCGAGATCGAGGCCATCCGGGATCGTCTCGAAGCCGATCTGGCCGAACGCGACAATCTGGCGACCCGCCTGGGCGACGCCGAGCGCGCCGTTGGCGAGGCCGAGCGTGCGCGCCGCGAGACCGGCGCGCAGATCGCCGCGGTCGATGCCCGGATCAAGTCGCTGGACCAGCAGCAGAACCGGCTGGAGGGTGCGGTGGCCGAAAGCGCCGCCCGGCTCGGCCGCCAGCTCGGCCTGGCCTACCGCCAGGGCAGCCGCTCGCGCCTGAAGCTGGTTCTCGACCAGGACGACCCGCGGCGCATCAACCGTCAGCTCGCCTACCACGGTTACCTGTCACGCTCGCGCATCCGCGTCATCGACCAGCTCAGTGCCGACATGGACGACCTGCGCGCCACCCGCGCCAGCCTGGCCGAGCAACGCGAGGTGCTGGAAGACCTTTCCGACCAGCAGCTCGAGGAGATTGAACGGCGGGATGCCGCCCGGACACGGCGTGCCGAGGTTCTGTCCGAGGTCGAGCAGCGAATCGCCAGCCGCGAGCAGGCGCTCGAGACCCTCGAGCGGGACGCGGCCGAGCTGAGCCAGCTCATCAACGAGCTGGCCACGGCCCTGGCCGATATCCCTCCGGATTTCGAGGTTCCGCCGGTCAGCGAACTGCGTGGACAGCTACCCCGGCCGGTCGACAGCCCGGTCAAGCGCCGCTTCGGCGAGACTCGACGCGGCGACGTGACCTGGACCGGCTGGCTGTTCGATGCGCCGGCCGGTACCGACGTGCAGGCGATCGCCCATGGACGGGTGGCCTATGCCGACTGGCTGCGCGGTTACGGTCTGATCCTGATCCTCGATCACGGCGAGGGGGTCATGAGCCTGTACGCGCAGAACGAATCCCTGCTGCGCGATGTCGGGGACTGGGTCAGCCCCGGCGAGGTCATCGCCAGCGTGGGCGCTTCCGGCGGTACCGGTGACGACGGCCTGTATTTCGAGCTGCGTGCCGAGGGGCGCCCGGTCGATCCGCGTCCCTGGCTTGTCGACAACGCGCCCTGACGCAGGCGATTCCCGGCCGGCAGGTGTTATTCTTGATGGTCTAGATTTCCATCATGCCCCGGAAAGTTCCTATGTCGCGCCTGGTTCGACTCGTACTGCTCGCTTCCCTGCTCATGCCGCTGGCCGCGCAGCCCGCCGACTCGGTGCCTGGTCAAGTCGACATGGACGACCTGCGCGCCTTCGCTGATGTCTGGGGCTATATCAAGACGCACTATGTTGACGAGGTCGACGACCGGGAGCTGCTCGAGGCCGCCGTGCGGGGCATGGTTTCGGAACTCGACGAGCGCTCCAGCTGGCTCAGCCCGGACGAGCTCGCCAGCCTCGAGGAGCAGGCGACTGGCCGCTATGGCGGGCTGGGCGTGCGCATCACCGTCCAGCCCGATCACCTGCAGGTCGTCGCGGCCATGGACGGCTCGCCGGCCGAGCGCGCCGGCCTGGTGGAAGGCGACCGCATTGTCGCCATCGACGACCGCCGCCTGGACGAAAACAACTCCAGCCAGGCCACAAGCTGGCTGCGCGGAACCCCGGGCACGGCTGTCGCCCTGACCGTGGAGCGCGACGAGCAGGACGGGCCGCTCGAAATCGAGGTCACCCGCGAAGCGATCCAGAGCAGCAGCGTCGCCGGCGCCATCCTGCCCGGCGATTTTGCTTACGTGCGAGTCACCGGGTTCCAGCAGTCAACCGCCAGCGAGCTCGATGACATGCTCGAAGCCCTGGCCGAGCGCCTCGGCGGCCATCCCGAGGCCATGATTCTCGACCTGCGCCAGAACCCCGGCGGCATGCTGCATGCCAGTGTGGCGGTCAGCGACCGTTTTTTGTCCGAAAAGCTGGTGGTCTACACCGAGGGGCGCAACCCGACCGACGATCTTGAGCTGTTCAGTAATCCCGGAGAGGCCTTTCCGGGCATGGCGCTGCTGGTACTGGTCGATTCGGCTTCGGCCTCGGCAGCCGAGATCGTCGCCGGCGCGCTCCAGGACCACGGCCGCGCGCTGATCGCCGGGGTCCCGACCTATGGCAAGGGCTCGGTGCAGACAGTCTGGTCGCTCAGAAACCAGGGCGGCCTGCAACTGACCACGGCCTATTACCACACCGCCTCCGGGCGCAACATCGAAGCTGACGGCGTCGAGCCCGATATGCTCATCGAGCCTCGCTCCCAGCCGCTTCGGCTCAATGGGGACGGTGCGCTGGCCACGATCGATGCCGAAGCCCTGGCAACCAGCGACCCGGCGCTCGACGAGGCACTGCGGCTGATCAACAACGCCCGGCGTCTGTTCGCGCGCCAGGATGAGCGTACCGGCAGCGAGTGAAACCGGCCGCCCTCCTGGCCTCGGGCCTGTTGCTGCTCGGCCTGCTCGCCCCGGGCGAGGCAGGGGCCGAACAACCGGTGCGGATTGCCATCATCATCGATGACATGGGCTATCAGGCCTCGCTGGACCGGGCGATCCTGGATCTGCCCGAGGCGCTTGCGGTCGCCATCATTCCCGATGCGCCGAATGCCACGCAGCTGGCCCGCGCGGCCGAAGCCCAGGCGCGGGAAACCCTGATCCATCTGCCGCTGGCCGGCAAACGCCACGATCATTGCAAGCTGGCCCTGGAATGCATCGGACCGGACTGGCCCCTGGGGGAAATCGTTGCCTATCTCGAAACCGCGCTGGAGACCGTGCCCGGCGCGATGGGCTTCAACAACCACCAGGGCAGCCGCTTCACCAGTGACGAGCGTGCCGTGGAAAAACTCATTCAGGGCATCACCTGGCTGAACCTGGAGCGCGATGCTCCCCTGTCGGTGATCGACAGCCGCACCACGGCAACCACCCACCTCGAATCGGCAGCGCGCGAAGCCGGTATCCCCAACGCCCGACGCCGGGTCTTTCTCGATCACGATGACGACCCCGAGAAAATCCGCGAAGCCTGGCAGGATCTGCTCGATCTGGCGCGCTACCACGGCCATGCCGTGGCCATCGGCCATCCACGCCACAACACTCTTGAAGTGTTACGCGAGAAACTTCCCGGCCTGGCCGAAGAGGCGGTCAGCCTGGTGCCGGTCTCGGAATTGCTGGAGCAGCCCGGCCGCTAACGCTGCCGCTCAACTCCCGGCGTACCCGTAGACCGGATCGAGGGACTGGGCGATGCGGGTCTCGATGTAGTCGACCATCGCCGCATCGAGGTCATCCCGATAGGCTCCGACCCGGGCGCGGCGGACCTTGCGCATTTCCGGATCATCGGCGCTTCTGAGCCGGAGCGAATTGTTGGCAAAATAGTTTTCCTGCTCGAGCTGGCGCATGTTGTCGAAGTCCGTGAATTCGACGGTTGCGCGGATTTCTTCTTCGGTGAACGACTCGCCGAGAAAATCGCGGATGCGCGCCAGCGTCGCCTCGGGCTCGGCGCGCAGGTCTTCGTAGCGCACGATCATGGCATCGTCACGGTGCTTGAGCTGTTCAGCCCAGAAATTGTGATAACGAATCAGCCAGGGCAGACCGAAGTCCTCGTGGCGGATGAACGCATCCCGGCTGATGCGCTCGCGCTCGATCGGTGTGCTCGCCTCCCATTCCAGTAGCTCGCGCTTGAATGCCTTGGTGCGCTTGGTGTACTGGATGTACCAGCTGACCACGATATCGCCCGGATGCCGGGCAATAAACAACGTCTTCTTGCCGGCCAGGCCCGGATCGTTGGCGGCAAACCGCTCGGCCACCACCCGCTCCCAGCTTGCCATCCCGTTGGTGATCGCCCAGCGCGGCAGGCGCGCGTCCTGTCGGGCCAGCTCATCGGACTTGAACACGCGCTTGTGCGAGAGCCCGTAATGCTGGGCGTAGAGATGGGTGAGCATGGTACGAAGCCAGGTGCCGCCGGTCTTGGGGTGGCGAATCATCAGGCAGGAAGCGCGCTCGAGCAGGCGAATCTGCAGGCGCTTGAGCAGGCGGTAGCGAAGCCGCACCCGCAGCGGCCGCGGCAGGGCCGCGGTGGCGATCAGGATGGCCCAGTGCAGGCCACGGTCGATGCTGAGAACCAACAGACTGTCTCCGCTCGAATCGTTCATCCGGACAACCGGTCCGGGGGCACTCGGAAGCGCCCCGGACCAACCGCCGGATGGATCAGGGGTAGGTGTACTCGGCCTGCAGGCCCAGCGGCAGGCCAATGAACCAGTACAGCAACAGGAAGGCGGTCCAGATGATCGCCAGCGCCACGGCGTAGGGCAGCATCATCGAAATCAGCGTACCGATTCCGGCGTCCTTGAAGTAGCGCTTGCAAAAGACCACGATCAGCGGGAAGTACGGTAGCAGCGGCGTGACGATGTTGGAGGTCGAGTCGCCCACGCGGTAGGCGGCCTGGGTCAGCTCCGGCGAGATGCCGAGCTGCATCAGCATCGGCACGAAGATCGGCGCGATGATCAGCCACTTCGCCGAGGCCGAGCCGACAAACAGGTTGACGAACATGGTCAGCCCCACGATGCCGACGATGGTCAGCTGGGCGGGCAGATTGAGGGCCTGCAGGAACTCCGCACCGTTGACCGCCACCAGAATGCCGAGGTTGGAGCTGGAAAACGCGGCGATGAACTGGGCTGCGAAGAACGCCATGACGATGTAGTAGCCCATCGACTCCATGGCCCGGGTCATGCCGGCGATGATGTCCTTGTGGGTCTCGATGGTGCCGGCGACGTAGCCGTAGACGATGCCCGGGCTCAGAAACAGAATGAAGATCAGCGGCACGATCGAGCGCATCAGCGGCGCGCCGAACGAGGTAATCGACTCGTGGAACGCCAGCGCGGGATCGGGATCGCGCAAGGGCGAATCGGGCATCAGCACGGCGATGGTCAGCAGCGCAATCGCACCCAGAATGCTCATCGTCGCCCAGAACAGCCCGCGCGATTCGCGGTCCGACAGGGCTTCCATGGTCGGCATTTCCGACATGTCGCCGTCGACCGGCGTGTCCTTGATCAGCCGCGGCTCGATGACCCGGTCGGTCAGCCACCAGCCCACGCCAATGACGACCAGGCTCGAGGCGGCCATGAAGAACCAGTTGGCCAGCGGGTTGACGTAAAGATCCGGGTTGAGCAGTTGCCCGGCCTCCTCGGTAATCCCGGCCAGCATGGGGTCGATGGCCGAAGGAATGAAATTGGCCGAAAACCCGCCCGACACGCCGGCGAAGGCCGCGGCAATTCCGGCCAGGGGGTGTCGCCCGGCGGCATAGAAGATGACCGCCCCCAGGGGAATCACCACTACGTAGCCGGCATCGGCGGCGGTGTGGCTGATGATGGCCACCAGGATCAGCACCGGGGTGAGCAGTTTGACCGAGGTCCAGCCCAGCAGCTTGCGCAGGCCGGCGTTGACGAAGCCGGTGTGTTCGGCCACGCCGACACCAAGCAGCGCCACAAGGACGATGCCGAGTGGTGCGAAGTTGACGAACACATGGACCATGTTGACCAGGAAGTCCGCCATGGCCGAGCCAGAGAGCTGGTTGACGACCTGGATGTTTTCGCCGCTGGTGGGGTGGACGGCCGAAAACTGGATCGGTGCCAGAATCGCCGATAGCACCCAGACGACGATCATCAGCAAAAAGAACAGAACCGCCGGATCGGGCAGCTTGTTGCCGACCACTTCAATGACGTTGAGCGCACGCTCGAGCATCGTTCGCTCGCCGGGCAGTACCTTGTGCAGGTCCGGGTTAGGGCTGTTCGACGGACTCGCTTGCCCGTTCTGGTTGTTTTCGCTCATGGCTAAAGGCTTCCCCGATGGATTATTGTTTGTTGTCGATCAGTCGTGGCCCCAGGGCGCGGGCGGCGCATCGACTGATTCGGCGAGATCGAATTCGGCGCGAAACAGCCGGCCTTCGCGGACCAGTTCGTAGGCAAAATGCTCCCCCGGACGAACCTCCATGCTCCAGAAGTTGCCGACCGAGACCTCCAGGCCGTTGGCCAGAAACAGCGCGCTGGAATAGTCGTCGACCGGAAAGGTCTGGCGCCAGGCCCGGCCCGGGTCGGTAGTGTGGCCGCCGTACCAGGTAACGTCTTCCTCGCTGCCATCATCGTGACGGTGGTCGTGCTTGAGCCTGATCCCGAATTCACCCCGGGTCAGCACCCAGGTGCGCGACCGGTTATCACCCACGTGCAGCGGGATGCTGATCGAGTCATCGCTGCATTCGCGCACATGCATGGTCACCGGCCGATCGAGCCAGCCCGCATCGGAGGGCCGGGTAAAGCCGGTCATTTCACCGGCAAATGCTGATCCGCACAATTGAGAAAGCGCCTCCCAGAACGCCTCCTGCGGTGCTGTGTCATCGGCCACGGCCGACAGCGGGCCGGCCAGGCCCAGAGACAAGATGGCGGCAACGCAAAAACCTTTCATGGCGCTCGGTGGTCCGTTGAAAAACAGCTGGCAACCTTAGCACAGGCTTTCAGCGACGACCAGACGGCAAGCGCCTGCCCTCGCCTGCCTGCCTTCGCACGCCAGAAAGCCGGCGTTTTCCGCAGCGCTCAGCGTTTGCGGCGCGGGCCGTTCATCTCTTCAATCATCTCGATAGGCCAGGCTGGCCTGCCCCGGCACCACGCGCATGATCATGGCCATGACCAGACCGGCGACGAAGCCGGCGACATGGGCGTGCCAGGCCACATCCTCGGACATGGGGCCGAACAGGGTGTAGAGCAGTTGCAGGGCAAACCAGGAGCCTATGACCAGCAGCGCGGGAACGCGTGCAAATTGCAGGTAGAGACCGAGCGGGATCCACAGCCCCATGCGCCGACGCGGGAACAGGCCGAGATAGACACCGATGATTCCCGAAACCCCGCCGCTGGCTCCGATGACGGCCACTCCGGTAGCCTGCATCTGCCAGGCAACGGCGAGATTGGCAAACACGCCGGCGAGCAGGAACAACAGCGCAAAGCGCCAGTGGCCGACCGCGCGTTCGACGGCAAACCCGAACACCCACAGGTAGGCCAGGTTGCCGAGCAGGTGCAGCCATTCGACGTGCACGAACAATGCCGTGGCCAGGCTGGCAAGGTCGGGCGTGGCCAGCCAGACCTTCGGGTGTTGGGCAAGAATACTGTTGACCCGGCTTGGCGAGAAGCCCCAGAAATGGACCCAGGCCTCGACCTGGGCGCTGCCCAGCAGCGACACGCTGGCCATCATCATCAGGCACAGCAGGCACAGGGCAATCAACACCCAGGGCACCAGGGGCTGACGGCGCTGCCAGCCGCCGACCGGCAGCGACCGGTTCACGGCTCGAGCAGGAAGCGATAATCCCGGTAGTCAACGACCGCGCCTTCGCGGCGGATATCGACCAGCTGAACCCCATCGGTGATCTGGTCGCCGGTCACAAAACGCTCGCCGTTGACCAGCACGAAGCGGTTTTCATGCTCGGCGGAATACACGTGGATATTGAGCTTGAGGTCGGGCAGGTTGCGCCGAACCGATAGCGGCAACTCCCAGGCTCGCACGTATTCGGCCGCCCCCGGCCGCCAGGGACCGGTATCTTCACCGGTATCGGTATCGCCCGTCGCGTCGGGTTCCTCGCGTGGCCGGCGGGCGGCCGCGGCGCGGTCGAGTTCGATCTGGCGCGCCGATTCGCGCAGGCGCGCTACTTCCTCATCTTCTCGTTCTCGCTCGGGCCGGTCGCGACGCGGCGCCTCGCCGACGATCTGCCGGCTCGAACGAACGGCCGTGGGGTCGCGACGGTCAACCACCGGCTCGGCGGCTTCGTCGGGGTCGTCCTCGACCAGGGCTTCGGTCTCGGCAACGCGCCGTTGCAGCTCGGCCTCGATTTCGTCCGGGTCCTCGACCACGCGCTCACGCACACGATCGCGATCGCGCCAGTCGCGCTCGGAATCCTCGCGCGCGACAGCCGACTCGGCCGCAGCATCGGCGCGCTCATCGGTACGCTCATCGACGCCCTCCTCCCGTACATCCCATGGCTCGCCAGGCGAGACCTCGGTGACCTCCACCTCGGAGGGCTCGGACGGTTCGACCGGCGGCGGCACCGGATCCTCTCCTCCGAACAGACCAGCCAGGCGCTGCTGAACCGGCTCCTGGCTGAAAAGCAGCGCACCCGCGCCACCGACCAGCAGGACCCCGATCAACACTGCCAGCGGAACAACCAGCCGGCGCCGGCGTCGTTTTCTTACGCTGCTGGAACCGGGCTCGGAGGAATCATCCTCGTTCAGCCTGCGCCGAGCATCCGATTTTCGCAATGCATCGAGAATAAAGGACACGGCTCACACTCCATCGTGATTGCGGAAAAGTGACGGACCATCAAGGTGCGGCACTTTGAGAAACAGCCGGGTGGCCGGGCCCACCACGCCGTCCTGATTCAGGTCGTTCTGGCGCTGGAAGCGACGCACCCAGTCGGCGAAGGCTTCATCATATCGGTCGTCCATCGCACCCGTCCAGGCGGGCTCGGCCACCTCGGCGGCAAGCTCCTTGAGCCGCGCCACTTCCGGACCGCTGTCGCCAACGCTCATGATACGACCGCTATCCGGCCAGGCGACGAAAAAATCACCCAGCCAACGGTGTTCGATCTGGGTCAGCGGGGCGTGGTAGTCCTGGCCCTTGTGGCGCAGGATGAGCTGGTTGCCATCGCGGCCGACCATCAGCGCATGCGCGCCGTCTGGCTCGCGCAGGTTGAGCACCGCCGGCACACCGATGCGCTCGATATAGGCCAGGCTGCCGCGCAGGGACAGGCAGGCCACCCCGCCGCGATGACCCGATTCACAGGCCTCGGCGACGTCGCGATGGTCGAGTCCGGGCCAGGCGCCGGCAATTTCGCGCCAGGCGGATTCAGCGCTGGTGTCTTCGAGCATGCCGACCCAGGCAGCGCGCGATGTGCTCTGACCGGACTCGCCGGCCTCGAGCACCATCCAGCTCAACAGCCCGCCGGTGGCAAATACCAGAACCACTGCGGTGCTGGCAACCAGCCCGCGCAGCCAACCTCCCGAGGTCTGGGACTCTCCAGCCACTTCGTCGGCGGCGGCGCGGACCAGGCGACCGTCGACCTGTTCTGCCCCGCGCGCATAGCCGGCCACGAGGGCGCGGTCGGCGATGATATTGATCAATCGCGGGACGCCCCCGGAGGCTTCGAAGAGCGCCTTGAGCCCGCCGCGGGTGAACGGACATTCCAGTGCCCCGGCCACGCCGAGTCGATGGCGCACGTATTCGTCGCTTTCGGGGCGCTCGAGCGGATCAAGGTGAAAGCGGGCGGTGATGCGCTGGGCAAGCTGGCGCAGTTCGGGCCGGGCCAGCAGGCGACGCAGCTCGGGCTGGCCGAGCAGGATGATCTGCAGCAGTTTGTCGGTAGCGGTTTCGAGATTGGTCAGCAGGCGGATCTGCTCGAGCGCCTCCCGGCTCATGTTCTGCGCCTCGTCGATGATCAGCACCACGCGCTCGCCGGCGCCGTGGCGTTCGAGCAGATAGCGGTTGAGCCGGTCCTGCAGCGCCTGGATACTCGGCCCGAGATCGTCGGTGTCGATCTCGAGCTCGGTGCAGATGGCCCGCAGCAGCTCGGCCGGCTCGAGCATCGGGTTGAGGATCAGCGCCACACGCGTGTTTTCCGGGACCTGTTCGAGCACCAGGCGGCACAGCGTCGTCTTGCCGGTCCCGACCTCTCCGGTGAGCTGGACAAAACCGCCGCTGCCGCCGGTACCCATGCCGTAGAGCAGGTGGGCCAGCGCGTCCTGATGGCGCTGACTCAGATAGACAAAGCGCGGATTCGGCGTGATCGAAAACGGCCGCTCCGCCAGCTCATAGAAGGACTCGTACATCTCCTACTCTGACAACGCAAGCAGCGAGGCGTTGCCACCGACTGCTGCGGTATTGACCGTCAGCGTGCGCTCGGCACACATGCGAGGCAGGTAGTTCGGCCCGCCCGCCTTCGGGCCGGTCCCCGACAGCCCCTCGCCGCCGAAGGGCTGG
>CAYQJJ010000060.1:0-12547 GCA_964417745.1 uncultured Wenzhouxiangella sp. | reverse complement strand
TTCAAGCAGCTGCTGATGATGGGCGGCATGGACCGCTACTACCAGATCGCGCGCTGCTTTCGCGATGAGGACCTGCGCGCCGACCGCCAGCCCGAATTCACCCAGCTCGATCTCGAGATGGCTTTTGTCGACGAGGCCGATGTGCAGGCGATTGCCGAGAGCATGATCCGCACGGTGTTTCGAGAGGTGCTCCAGGTCGAGCTGCCCGGGCCGTTCCCGCGCATGAGCTGGCACGAAGCGATGCGCCGCTATGGCTCCGACAAGCCCGACCTGCGCATTGCGCTGGAGCTGGTCACCATCTGCGACCACGTTCGTTCGGTCGACTTCAAGGTCTTCTCCGGGCCGGCCAACGACCCGGGCTCGCGGGTGGCCGCGCTGCGCGTGCCCGGCGGGGCGCAACTGAGCCGCAAGCAGATCGACGGCTACGCCGAATTTGCCGGCCGCCATGGCGCGCGCGGACTGGCCTGGATGAAGGTCAACGATGCGGGCGCCGGTCTCGAAGGCGTGCAATCACCGATCGCCAAGTTTCTCGATGCCGAGGCCGTGTCCGGGATCCTGTCGGCCACGGCGGCCGAGTCGGGCGATCTGCTGTTCTTCGGCGCTGGCGAGAAGCCGGTGGTCAACGCCTTCATGGGGGCGCTCCGGGTGCGCCTCGGTCACGACCTGGAACTGGTCGAGCCGGGCTGGCGGCCGCTGTGGGTGGTCGATTTCCCGATGTTCGAGTACGACGCCGAGGACGGCCGCTACTACGCCCTGCACCATCCCTTCACCGCGCCGGCGGTCAGCGAGCCCTCGGCGCTGAAAGCCGAGCCGGCCGAGGCGCTCTCGCGCGGTTACGACATGGTGCTCAACGGCGCCGAGATCGGCGGCGGGTCGATCCGTATCCACGACCCCGAACTCCAGCAGGCCGCCTTCGATGTGCTCGGCATCGACGCCGAGGAGGCCCGGTCACGCTTCGGGTTCCTGCTCGAGGCGCTGCGCTACGGCTGCCCGCCCCACGGAGGCATCGCCTTCGGTATCGACCGCATCGCCGCGCTGATGACCGGCGAGGATTCGATCCGCGAAGTCATCGCCTTCCCCAAGACGACCACCGCCGGCTGCCCGCTGACCGGCGCGCCGTCGGCGGTCGACAGCGCCCAGCTCGAGGAATTGAGGCTCGCCCTGAAAGAGCGCTGATCGATCCCCGGATCGGTTGACTCAGTCGCTCTCGAAGCGCCCGCTGTCGAGAAAGGCAGCGGTGGCATCGGCGACGTCGGCCGACAGCACCAGGCCGGTATGCGAGACCGGCAGTTCCAGGCTGTCACTTGCGCCGGGCAATTCGGTCTCGGCCGCGGCGATGGTACCGTCATTGGGCTGATCGAGCGAGTCGACCAGCCGCCCGATTCCAACGCTGCGCGTGCCGGCGATAATGCCGATTTCATGATGCCTCGGCACCGAGTACCGGCTGGCTTCCAGCGCGCCGGAAGCGGCCCCGATGAACGGCCGGGCGGGCCGGATCTTGATCAGCCGGCTGACCACTGCCGAACCCTGGACCGGCGAGCCCAGCAGCACCGCGCGTCCGGGGGGCAGGTCCTCGAATTCGGCGAGCATGCGCAGGATGACCAGACCGCCGAGGCTGTGGCCGACGAAATCCAGCCGCGGTGCGTCAATCATCGATGCGTAATCGTGCAGCGCGCGGGCGTTGGCGTCGATCACCTCGCCGAGCGTGGGGTAGGAAAACAGCTGGCAGGGATGCCCGCGGCGCTCGAGGCGAAGCGCCAGCAGGCGCATGCTGACCGGGCCGTACCAGAGGCCGTGGACGAGGACCGTTATGGGTTTCATGAGCGGTGTGCGTTTCCCTCACTCATCAATCGAATCTCCAGGTAACTGATCCCTTTTCCGCGCAGTCTTCGAGCGGAAAAAGCTTCTCACGAAGGGCACGAAGAGTGGCACGAAGCGCACGAAGGAAAAATTGGATTTTCTTTCAATTTCGTGGGCTTCGTGCTCTTTTTCGTGTCCTTCGTGTTACCGGGCTCCTATCAAACAAATTTTTAGGTTGACTGATCGCTTGTCTCGCGAGTCCTTAGGTTTTTCTTGCTGTCAGGCTCGTGGCGGTGCGTGTTTCATTCCCAGGGGTTGCAGTCGTAACCTGCGGTACGCGACAGTCGCTCGCCGACCAGCGAGCCCGAGCCCAGGCCGGTATCGGAGAAGTCGTAGTTGAGCAGCACCGCGTTGCAGTCGAGCGCCTCGAGCGTCATGGTGCCGATCGAATGGCTGGGCAGCTCACCCTCGCCGAAGCTGAAGGGTGGGGCAGTGAAGAAATCCCCGCCCTCGAAGCGGCGCATATCGAGTTCGACCAGGTCGAAGGGCTGTTCGATGCCGCCGGTGTTGCCGACCACCCAGAACGGCTGACCGTCGAGATAGGTGAAAAAGATCGCGAACACGAAGTTGGTGTCGTCGACCAGCTCGGCGATATGCAGCGACAGTCCGGTCGAAGGCAGTCCCTCGAAATCGTAGAGCCCGGACATGCGGCCATGCAGGATCGGAAACTCGAACTGGGTCGGGTCGAGCTCGGGCAGGTACTCGTCGATGAAAAACAACTCGCCGAGCGGCCCCTCGCCGGGGGTGAAAGCGCCCCAGTAGAGTTCCAGGGTAAACAGGTCGTTGTAGTCCTCGGGGAAGAATTCGGTCTCGCCGTCGACGGAGATCGGATCGACCCCGAGCATGAAAGTGGTGCCATCCTCGGTGACCACGTTGCCGGTGGCGCCGACATTGCCGACGGCCGGGTGGCGGATCAGCTGGCCCTGGTGAAAGGGCTGTTCGACCACGCCGAAATCAGCGAAGACCTGCGGTACGAGCACCGGGTCGGGCCCGGAGAGCTTGGTCAGGCGAACCATGACGACCGAGAAGCCCGGGTCATGGCAGCCCACCCGCCAGATCTTGACATTGACCCGGTTGTTCTCGCCCTGGCCGCTCGCGCCGGGAACCCAGATGTCGTCGTTGTAGAGCAGGTTGTCGCCATCGATTGGCGCCTGCGGCAGGGATACGGCCACGCAGCCCGGCGGGAAGGGCGAGAGCAGGTCGGTCAGAACGTTGATTTCACCGGTGGCCTGGGCGCGGCCGGCCAGCAGGATCAGTAAAGCCAGAGCAAGCGTACGCATGGCGAGGATTCCTTGGGCTAAGTACGTTGTCATTGTAAGCGCCCTGACTGAGCCGCGGCTGAACGAGGCCTGCGCAGGGGCCTCAACAAACTCCTGCCAAAGCCGCGTTGCGTTAAAATCGATGGATCGAATCATTCGGGAGCATCGACTTCATGGCCGGTCACAGCAAATGGGCCAATATTCAGCATCGCAAGAAGGCGCAGGATGCCAAGCGCGGCAAGATCTTCACCCGGCTGGTGCGCGAAATATCCGTGGCCGCGCGCGAGGGCGGGGGCGATCCGGAGACCAACCCGCGCCTGCGCCTGGCCGTCGACAAGGCCAACTCGGCCAATGTGCCCAAGGACAACATCGAGCGCGCCATCAAGAAAGCGACCGGCGAGCTCGAGGGGGCCAACTACGAGGAAATCCGCTACGAGGGCTACGCGCCCGGCGGGGTGGCGGTGATGGTCGACTGCCTCAGCGACAACCGCAATCGCACCGTCGCGGCGGTGCGCCATGCCTTTTCCAAGCATGGCGGCAACCTCGGCACCGATGGCTCGGTGGCCTATCTGTTCGAGAAAAAGGGCGTGATTACCTTCGCGCCCGGTACCGGCGAGGAAACCGTCATGGAAGCCGCCCTCGAAGCCGGCGCCGAGGATATCGTCAGCGGCGAGGACGGCAGCATCGAGGTGCTTGCGCTGCCGGAGGAATACGAGGCCGTGCGCGATGGATTGAAAAACGCCGGCCTGGAGCCGGACGAGTCGGAGGTGACCCAGCGCGCGACCACTCTGGTCGAAGTCGATGTCGAGACCGGTCAGAAACTGCTGCGCTTTCTCGACGTGCTCGAAGACCTCGACGACACCCAGGATGTCTGGTCGAATGCCGACATCCCGGCCGAGGCCTACGAGTGAGGCCGGGCTCGTGAGCGCGGTTCGGGCAACCTTCGGGCGCGCGGGCTGAAGAATGCGGATTCTTGGTCTGGACCCCGGCTCGCGCATTACCGGCGTGGGCATCATCGAAGGCGAAACGCTGGTCCATGCCGAATCGATCGTGCTCGGCGGCGGCGACATGCCCGAGCGCCTGGGCCTGATCTTTGCGCGCGTCAGCGAAGTCATCGCCCGGTATCAGCCCGAAATGGCCGCGGTCGAGACGGTGTTCATGAGCCGTAACGCCCAGGCGGCGATCAAGCTCGGCCAGGCGCGCGGCGCCGCGGTGTGCGCGGCGGTTGCCGCCGGGCTGGCCATTCACGAATACGCACCGCGCGCCATCAAGCAGGCCATTGTCGGCCGCGGGGGCGCGGCCAAGGAGCAGGTCCAGCACATGACGCGCATCCTGCTCAAGGTCGACGGCAAGCTCGGCGAGGACGCCGCCGACGCCCTGGCCGTGGCGCTGTGCCACAAGCACACCGCGCAAACCCAGCAACGCCTGCCGCCGGGGGTCGTGCTGCGATGATCGTGCGTCTTTGCGGCCAGCTGGTCCAGCGCCAGCCCCCGTTTCTGGTCATTGATGTGCACGGCGTGGGCTACGAGGTCGAGGCGCCTTTGAGCGTGTTCGACCAGTTGCCCGACACCGGCGCCAGCGTGACCGTGCTGACCCACCTGGTGGTGCGCGAGGACGCCCAGGCGCTCTACGGTTTCCTGCGCGAGGCCGACCGCCGGCTGTTTCGCGATTTGCTCAAGGTCTCCGGCGTCGGTCCGCGCCTGGCGCTGGCGATTCTCTCGGGCGTGAGCAGCGATGATTTCGCGCTGATGGTCGAGGCCGGTGACAGCCAGGCGCTGACGCGGCTGCCGGGGATTGGCAAGAAGACTGCCGAGCGGCTGGTGCTGGAAATGCGCGGCCGTCTGCCCGAGGCCGAATCGGGCGATGGCTCGGCAGTCGCCGCCGACGCCGGCGCGGAGGCGCGCGCCGCGCTTACCGCGCTGGGTTATTCCTCTACCGAGGCGCTCAAGATGGTGCGCGCGGTCGATGACAGCAATCTCGGTTCCGAGGCGCTCATCCGCGCCGCCCTCAAACACAAGATGCAGGGCTGATGGAATCCACGGAGCGCATGGTTTCGGGGGCGACGAACAGCGAGGAGGCGCGCATCGAGGCCAGCCTGCGCCCGCTCCGGATGGCCGACTACATCGGCCAGGCCACCATGAAGGAACGGCTGGGCATTTACCTCGAGTCGGCCCGCAATCGCATCGAGGCGCTCGATCATGTGCTCATCTTCGGCCCGCCCGGGCTGGGCAAGACGACCCTGGCCAACATCATCGCCGCGGAGATGGGCACCAACCTGCGCCAGACCTCCGGTCCGGTGCTCGAGCGGGCCGGCGACCTGGCTGCCCTGCTGACCAATCTCGAACCCGGTGATGTCTTGTTCGTCGACGAGATTCACCGCTTGAGCCCGGTGGTCGAGGAAGTGCTCTACCCGGCCATGGAGGACTATCGCATCGACATCATCATCGGCGAGGGGCCGGCCGCGCGCTCGATCCAGCTCGACCTGCCGCGCTTCACCCTGGTCGGGGCGACCACTCGCGCCGGGCTGCTGACCTCGCCGCTGCGCGATCGCTTCGGCATTGTCGAGCGACTCGAGTTCTACAGCGCCGAGGACCTGGCCGAAATCGTCCGGCGCTCGGCCGGCATTCTCGGCATCGAGACCGATGCCGGCGGCGCCGGCGAGATCGCGCGGCGCGCCCGCGGTACACCGCGCATCGCCAACCGCCTGCTGCGCCGGGTGCGCGATTTCGCCCAGGTGCGCGCCGACGGCCGTATCAGCGCCGAGGTCGCCAGCCAGGCGCTGGAAATGATGCAGGTCGACCGGCGTGGCTTCGACACCATGGACCGGCGCCTGCTCCAGGTGCTCATCGAGCATTTCAGCGGCGGGCCGGTCGGCGTCGAGAGCCTGGCGGCCTCGCTGTCGGAAGAGCGCGGCACCATCGAGGATGTCATCGAGCCCTACCTGATCCAGGAGGGCTTCCTGGTGCGCACCGCGCGCGGGCGCATGGCCACTCAGACAACCTGGCGCCATTTCGGGCTCAACCCGCCCGACTCGGCTGGCGCTGACCTGTTCGACCGTCCGGAAGAGGGAGCGTGAATCAGCCTGCCGGCAAGCCGCCGTATCGCTACCGGGTCTACTGGGAAGACACCGACGCCGGTGGCGTGGTCTACCATGCACGCTACCTGCATTTTTTCGAGCGCGCGCGCTCGGACTGGCTGCTGGCGCTGGGTTTTCCGCAGCTGGCGCTGCGTCGGGAATGCAATCGGCTGTTCGCGGTCAGCCGTATGGATACCCGCTTCCTGTCGCCGGCACGCCTTGAAGATGAACTTGCCGTCGACGTTGCCGTCGAAACGCTGCGGGCCGCCTCGATGCATTTTCGCCAGACCGCGCATCGGGCCGCCGACGGAGTGCTGCTCGCCGAGGCCGATGTCCGGGTGGTCTGCCTGTCCGCCGATTCCTTTCGTCCGGCACGCGCGCCGGGCGAACTGGTCGCCGCAATCCGAAACTACCTACAGGAAGCTTCCTGAATGAATTCAAGCGAGTTGCAAGTCTGGGAACTGGTCATGGACGCCGGGCCGCTGGTGCAGGGCGTCATGCTGCTGCTGCTGCTGGCATCGGTCAGTTCCTGGATGGTCATTTTCACCAAGCGCACGATGCTCAACCGCGCCGAGAAGCGGGCCCGCGATTTCGAGGAGCGGTTCTGGTCCGGCGCCGATCTCAACAACCTCTACGACAAGGTCGCCGGCAACAGCGGTGGTCGCGAGGGCATCGAGTCGATCTTCGAGGCCGGGTTTCGCGAGTTTGCCCGCCTGCGCGAGGAAAAGCACCTGCACGCCGATACGCTCAGCAACGGAGCGCAGCGCGCCATGCGCGTGACATTGACACGTGAGATGGATCGTCTCGACCATCGCCTGAGCTTTCTGGCCACGGTCGGCTCGGTCAGCCCCTACGTCGGGTTGTTCGGCACGGTCTGGGGCATCATGAACTCGTTCCGCGGCCTGGCCGGGGCCCAGCAGGCGACCATCGCCATGGTGGCCCCGGGCATTTCCGAGGCGTTGATCGCGACCGCCATGGGCCTGTTCGCGGCTATCCCGGCGGTCATTGCGTTCAACAAGTTCTCCACCCAGGTCGAGCGCCTCGAGATCCGCTATGACAACTTCAAGGAGGAATTCGCCGGCATCCTGCATCGCCAGGCCCGGCGGCTCCAGGAGCAGCGCTGAGCATGTCCGAGCAATACGTCCGGCGCCGTCGCAGGCGCATGGCCGAAATCAACGTCGTGCCCTATATCGACGTCATGCTGGTGCTGCTGGTGATCTTTATGATCACCGCACCGCTGATGAACCTGGGCGTGGAAATCGATCTTCCGACCGGCGATGCCGAGCCGATGAGCGAGCAGGGCGACCCGGTCATGGTTACCGTGACCCGGGCAGGCGACTTCTATCTGGACACCGGCGATCAGCCCGAGCTGGTCGACGCCGAGCAGCTGGTCACCACCGTTGCTGCGCTGGCGCGGCGCAATCCTGATCTGCAGGTGCTGGTCGGCGGCGACCGCGACGTGGCCTACCAGCATATCTACGGGGCCATGATCGCGCTGCAACGTGCCGGCGTGCCGTCGGTCGGCCTGGTCGGCGATCCGGAAGGAGAATGACCGGGCGCATGCTGATCGGGGTCGGGACGACGGCTCCGGCCGACTGGCCGGCAGGATGCCCATGGCGCTGAGCAAGCAGCAAAAACAGGCATTCAAGGAGCAGTTGCAGGCGCTGGGTCTTGCCATTGGCGTGCACCTGCTCGTCGCCGCCCTGATGGTGCTCGGAACCTGGACCTGGCAGCCGTTCGAGCGCGAGGTGCCGCCGGTCCGCGTCACTCTGGTCGAGCAGGGGCCGACTGCCGCCGAACTGGAGGCTGCCGAGACCGAGCGCGAACAGCAGCGCCAGCAGCAAATCGAGCGCGAGCGCGCCGAGCAGCAGCGTCGCGAGCAAGCCGAGCGTGAGCGTCAGGAACAGCAAGCACGCGAGGAGCGCGAACGGCAGGAACAACAAGCCCGGGAAGAGCGCGAACGCCAGCGCGAACAGGAACGGGAACAGGAGCGCGAGCGGCGTCAACGCGAGCTCGAACAGCAGCGGGAACGCGAACAGCGCGAAGAGCGCCGCCGCGAACGCGAACAGGCTCAGCGCGAGCGCGAGGAGGCGCAGCGGCGGGCCGAGGAAGAACGCGAAGCCGAGCTCGCCCGCCTGCGCGAGCAGCGCGAGCAGGCCCAGCGCGAACGCGAGGAGCAGGAGCGGCGGCTGGAAGAGCTCGCCCAGCGCCGCGCTGAAGAAGACGAGCGCGCGCGGGCCGAAGAAGAGGCCGAACGACTTCGCCTGGCCGAGGAGCGGGCCGCCGAAGAGGCGCGCCGGGCCACCCTGCGCGAGGAATACATCAGCACCATCCGTGAGCTGGTGCGGCGCAGCTGGAACCGCCCGCCCACCACCTCGCCCGGCGTATTGTGTCGAGTGCGCGTCGTTCAGATTCCCGGCGGCGAAATTATCGCCGCCGAAATTGTCAGACCCTGTAATGCCGACCAGGCCACGCGGCGCTCGATTACCGCGGCGGTGATGCGGGTCGGTGAGCTTCCCTACCGAGGTTACGAAGATGTGTTTGCCAGAGAAATCGATTTTGACTTCCGTTACGACGGCTAAAGCGCTGTTCCGCCTGGTTGTGCTCGCTGCGCTGCTGCTGCCGGCGCTGGCCACCGCGCAGCTTCGCATCGAGATTGTCGACGGCGTCGAGGGCGCCATGCCGGTTGCCGTGGTGCCGTTTGCCTGGGAGTCCGAGATGCCCGAGCCGGCCGCCGGCGTGGCCGAGATCGTCAGCGCCAACCTGGGCCGTTCGGGGCTGTTCGACCCCATGGACCCGGCCGACATGATTGACCGGCCCCATGACCCCTCCGGCGTTCGCTTCGGTACCTGGCGGCTGCTGCAGGTCGATCATCTGGTGGTCGGGCGGGTGGTCGATGACCCGGTCGGCGTGGGTCAGGAGATCGAGTACCACCTGCTCGACGTCCATACCGGCCGCATCCTGCTGTCGCAGGCGCTGCCGGTCTCGCCCGGAGACCTGCGCTTCGGCGCCCACCGGGTCTCGGATGCCATCTACGAGGAGCTGATCGGCATCCCCGGCGCGTTCGCCACCCGCATCGCCTACGTGGTGGTGACCGATCGCGGGGGCGAGGGCGAGCGTTTCGAACTGGTTGTAGCCGACGCCGACGGCCACAATCCGCAGACCATTGTCCGCAACGAACAACCCATCCTGTCGCCGGCCTGGTCGCCGGACGGTCGCAAGCTGGCCTACGTTTCGTTTGCCACCGGGCGCTCGAATATCATCGTCCAGGATCTCTTTACGGGCCAGAACCGGATCATCAGCTCCGACCGGGGCATCAACGGCGCACCGGCCTGGTCGCCGGACGGCAGCCAGCTGGCAGTCAGCCTGTCGCGTAGCGGCAGCTCGGAGATCTGGATCCTCCAAACCGAGGGCGAGCCGCGGCCGCGCCAGCTTACCCACCACTGGTCGATCAACACCGAGCCGGCCTGGTCGCCCGACGGCGAGCGCATCTATTTCACCTCGGACCGGGCCGGTCGGCCGCAGGTCTACGTCATGGATGCCAATGGGGATAATGTCGAGCGCATCACATTCGATGGCCGGTACAACTCGAGACCCTCGCTGGCCGACAACGACCGCCATATCGCCGTGGTGCATTCGGACGGCGACAACGATTTTCGAATTGCAATCCATGATCGCGAAAGTGAACGTTTGCGTGTATTATCTGACGGGCGGCTCGATGAGTCGCCGAGCTTTGCTCCGAACGGGAGCATGGTGCTGTACGCCGCACGCCAGGAAGGGCGCGGTGTACTCGCCGCCGTTTCGGCCGATGGCCGGGTGAGGCAGCGGCTTGTGGTCAGCGAAGGCGATGTCCGCGAGCCAGCCTGGTCACCCTTGATTCGATAACCAGATCCGATCACCAGATCGCCCAGACAAAATATCCTTTAAAAGGAATCGGGAGTTAGCATGAAGATTGCACTACGTTTTATCGCCCTGGTAATGCTGGCCGCCATGCTGGCCGCCTGCGCACGAGAAACCGTTCCGGAACCGACCGAGCCGGAGCCCACGCCGCCGCCGCAGCCGGAAGAAGAAGTTGAAGTCGACCGTGTCGACCCGCGTGATTTCACCGACGCGCGCAACCTCGACAACCCGGACAGCCTGCTCAGCGAGCGCATTATCTACTTTGAGTTCGACCGCTCGAACGTGCGTTCGCAGTTCCGTCCGATCATCGAGGCCCACGCCGAATACCTGGCGGCCAACCCGTCGGCCCGCGTGATTCTCGAAGGCCACACCGACGAGCGCGGCTCGCGCGAGTACAACCTGGGCCTGGGTGAGCGCCGGGGTAATTCGGTCGACGACCTGCTCAGCGCATCCGGAGCCCGGTCGAACCAGCTCGAGGTTGTCAGCTACGGTGAAGAACGTCCGGTCTGCCGCGAGAGCAATGAAGATTGCTGGCAGCGCAACCGGCGCACGGAGATCGTCTACACCGCGCGTTGATCATGCTCAGCCTTCGTAATTGCAACGTCCCGGTCACACTGGTGGCAGCCGCTCTGCTGGCTGCCACCGCTCCGAATGCGAGTGCGCAGGACAGCAGCTCCAACCTGGTCTACCAGGTCCAGGAACTGCTGGAGGAAGTCCGCGAGCTGCGCGGCATGGTTGAGTCGCAGCAGCGCGAGCTTGAAAACCTGCGGCGCCGCCAGCGCGACCAGTACCTGGATCTTGACCAGCGCCTGCAATCGGCTCAGCAGCCGGCTGGCTCGGCCGGGCAAGAGACTGCCCCGCGGGAAGAGAGTGGGCGCATCGATATCGAAGGACCGGCTCCGATCCCCAGTGAGCGCGAACGCGAGGACCGCAGCGACGTGCCGGAAGTGCGCGCGCCGATCGACAGCCAGCCCGAGGTACGTCCGCTGAGTTCCGGCGCCCTGGACAGTCCACGCGACCTGGGTACGCCAACCGAAGAAGAGCAGGCGAAGTACGATCGCGCCTTCCGGGCATTGCGCGAGACCCGCTACGCGGATGCGGCCGAAGGCTTTGCCGATTTTCTCGATGCCTACCCCGGCTCGGCCTACGCGCCGAATGCGCTGTACTGGCTGGCCGAGAGCTACTACGTAACGCGCGATTTTGAAACCGCGCTGAGCTTTTTCGACGAGCTGCTCGAGACCTATCCCGGCAGCAACAAGGAAGGCGATGCGCTGCTCAAGATCGGCTTCAGCTACTACGAGCTCGAACAGTGGAACGAAGCGCGTGCCGCGCTCGAGCAGGTCCGCAGCCAGCACGCGGGCACGACCCTGGCCCGCCTGGCCGAAAGCCGCCTGCGCGACATGCGCCTGGCCGGCCATTACTGACCCGTATTGGCCCGGCAATCGGCTTGATTGCCGGGTTGATGCCTGAATGGCCGACGCGGCTATCCAACGGAACGTCCTCCGCATGCCCGAAGCGCTTGCCAGCCAGAACCCGACCGATGAGCCCCTCGCCGACCGGCTGAAGATCACCGAGATTTTCGGCTCGATTCAGGGCGAGTCCGACCAGGTCGGCTGGCCCTCGACGTTCGTCCGCCTGACCGGCTGCCCGCTGCGTTGTCGCTGGTGCGACACTCCCTATTCGTTTCACGGCGGGCAGTGGTATGCCACCGAAGAGATTCTGGACGCGGTCGAAAGCCTGGGACATCGGCATGTCTGCGTTACCGGCGGCGAGCCGCTGGCGCAGAAACGCTGCATCGGGTTGCTCGAACGACTCTGCGACGCCGGCTACACCGTGTCGCTGGAGACCAGCGGCGCGGTGGCCGTGGATGCTGTCGATCCGCGCGTCATCAAGGTGGTGGACTTCAAGGCGCCCGGCTCACAGGAGTCGGAACGCAACCTCTGGGACATTCTCGATCATCTTCAGGCCCACGATCAGATCAAGATCGTGGTGGCCGACCGGGATGATTTCGACTGGGCGATCGAGCAGGTCGTCAGCCGCGGCCTCGACCGCTGGCCGGTGCTGCTCTCCCCGGTCTGGGGCGAACTCCAGCCCCGCCAGCTCGCCGACTGGATCGTCGAATCAAAAGCCCCGGTCCGGTTGCAGCTGCAGATGCACAAGTATCTCTGGGGCGACGAGCCGGGGCGTTAAGCCCGGCGAGCCGGATCGTACCAATACCAATCGAGGGCGCAAGCCATGACCGATCGACTCGACACCGTGGTCTTCCCCGTAGCCGGGCTGGGGACGCGTTTTCTGCCGGCCACCAAGGTCATCCCGAAGGAAATGCTGCCGATTGTCGATCGGCCGCTGATGCAATACGCGGTCGATGAGGCCGTGGCCGCCGGCGCGCGCCGGCTGGTGTTCGTGACCGGCCGGACCAAGAACGCGATTGCCGATCAAGTAGAAATGGCCT
>CAYQJJ010000059.1:6010-12570 GCA_964417745.1 uncultured Wenzhouxiangella sp. | reverse complement strand
TAACCGCTGAAAGCATCTAAGCGGGAAGCCCCTCCCAAGATGAGGTCTCACTGGACCCTCGAGGTCCCTAAAGGGCCCTGGAAGACTACCAGGTTGATAGGCTGGATGTGGAAGTGCAGTAATGCATGAAGCTAACCAGTACTAATTGCCCGTGAGGCTTGGTCATATAACACCAAAGTCAATTGGTGAAGCATATTGATCAACAGACTGACTACGTTTGACACGACTACAAGACGCTCTTGAACAGAATTTCCTGAAATGATGCTCCGCTAAGGCGGGGTATTTACCAGTTAGCTTTGCCTGGCGGCAATAGCGGCGTGGAACCACCCGAACCCATCTCGAACTCGGAAGTGAAACGCGCCAGCGCCGATGGTAGTGCGGCATCTGCCGTGCGAGAGTAGGTCACTGCCAGGCATTTATCCCGAAAGCCCCGAGATCTCCGTGATCTCGGGGCTTTTTTTTTGGCCGATATCGCGACGAGCCACCGTTAAAAAAAGCCTCGCCACCGCGTTGAACCAAAGCCCGTCCTCTCGCTCGAGACCGGGGCTGGTGCCAGTAGGGTCTGCACACCGAGACACGACACCCCTCCCGCAAGGCCCAGGCCTGGCCTGTCTGACAAAGCTCCAGACGAGCTGCCCCGAGCCTGCCTGCGCCCCGCGCTGAGTGCTGCGTGCTGCAAGAGTCCAACGGTTGCGTCTCGCGTCTCGGTCGGAGGCAGGCTGGCCGCCACGTGCACGAACGCGCCAGGCCGGTCTGGCCCGGGTCTGGCCGATGAGGGAGCGTCGGGATTATCCGGAGATTGCAGTGCCCGACTCGTGTGTACCAGCCCCACCAGCCCCCGGCTTCCCTTCAGGAAACCGGGGCCGAGCTCGCGCCGGGTGTGGCTTGCGGTCAGTCGGAGGTGTCGGGCGAAGGCTCGGGCTTTCGGTCTTCGAGGCGTGAGCGAAGGTCATTGAAGCGATCGACGTCCAGTTCGCCCTCGGAGTGGGCGACGATACAGGTCACGGTTGCATCGCCGGTGACGTTGACCGCTGTGCGGGTCATGTCGAGCAGGCGGTCGACCCCCAGGATGAGCGCGATGCCTTCGGCCGGCAGCCCGACCTGGGCCAATACCCCGGCCAGCAGAATCAGGCCGACCCCGGGGACGCCGGCAGCCCCGATCGAGGCCATGATGACCATGAAAATGACCATCAGGTACTGCGTAAAGCTCAGATCGACACCGTAATACTGGGCAATGAAGCCCACCGCGATGCCCTGCATGATCGCCGTTCCGTCCATGTTGATGGTCGCGCCGAGCGGGACGGTGAACGAGCTCACCCGGTTGCTCGCACCCATGCGTTCCTGGACGGCCCGCAACGTGACCGGAATGGTGGCGCCGGACGAGGCGGTCGAAAACGCAAACGCGAGCACGTCACGAAACTGGCGATAGAAGGTCAACGGGCTCAACCCGGTAAAGAATTTAAGCAGGGCCGGATAGACCACCGTCGCGTGCACTATCAGAATGGCCAGTACCAGCACGACGTATTTCAGTACCCCGGCAAAGGTCTCCCAGCCGGTTGTCGCCGCCATGCCCGCGATCAGGGCGAAAACGCCATACGGGGCGACCAGCATGACGATGCCCACGAGCTTCATGACCACTTCCATGAAATCGTTGAAAAAGGTCGTGATGCGTTTGCCCGGCGAGCCGGCGAAAGAGATCGCCAGGCCCAGCAGTATCGCGAAAATGATGATCGGCAGCATATTGCCTTCGGCCATGGCCTCGACCGGGTTGGCCGGCACCAGGTCAACCAGAACCTCGCTGAATGGCGGTGCTTCCGAGATTTCGGGCGTCTCGGCGTCTGCCGGGCTGGCGCCGACGCCGGTCTGGAAAACCTGCCCGGCCGACAGAGCCAGCGTGATGGCAACGCCGGTGGTGATCAGATACAGCCCGATGGCCTTGCCGCCAACGCGGCCGAGACTCTTGGGATCGGCCAGGGAGGCAACGCCGCTGATCAGTGATACGAACACGATCGGCACGATCAGCATGCTCAAAAAGCGAACGAACATCTCGCCGACGACGTCGAACACCCCGTCGATTACCCAGCTCCGGACCCAGTCCACCTCCGCGATCGTCCAATTGAGCAAAAGCCCGGTAACCAGGCCAAGACCCAGCCCAGCGAGGATGCGATTACTGAGCTTCTGGTGATCGAACCGGAATTCGTCTGACATGTCGGATGAGCTCGAAGGAAATAACGCTCCAGAGGGTAGCGTACCCGACGAGCCCGGTCCACCATCACGCCGCCTTGCGCGGCGTGACTCGCACCGCCGTCCAGCGGGTACAATGCCTGATTTGCACGACTCGACCCGCCATGAGCCACACCGAGACCGAAGCCGCACCCGCGCATTTCATTCGCAACCGCCTCCGACGCGAACTTGAAGCGGGAGAGTACGATCAGGTTGTTACGCGTTTCCCGCCCGAACCGAACGGCTATCTGCATATTGGCCACGCCAAGTCGATCGTGCTCAATTTCGCCATGGCCGAGGAGTTCGGTGGCTACACCAACCTGCGATTCGACGACACCAATCCGGCACGCGAGGAGCAGCGCTTCATCGAGGCGATCCGCGACGACGTGTCGTGGCTGGGCTACCAATGGCGAAACGAGTGCTTTGCTTCTGATTATTTCGAGACCTTGTACGGCTACGCCCTGCACCTGATTGATCAGGGTCTGGCCTACGTGGACGACCAGGATCCCGAGACCATTCGGGCCCAGCGGGGCACGCTCACCGAACCGGGCGTCGAGAGCCCCGACCGGGACCGCCCGCCGGCGGAAAACCGCGAGTTGTTCGAGAAAATGCGCGCCGGAGAGTTCGAGGACGGCGCCTGCGTGCTGCGCGCACGAATCGACATGGCCGCGCCCAACATCAACCTGCGCGACCCGGTCATCTACCGCATCCGCCGCCAGCACCACCATCGAACCGGCGGCACCTGGGCCATTTACCCGACCTACGACTTCACCCACGGTCAGAGTGATGCCATCGAACACATCACCCATTCGCTGTGCACCCTCGAGTTCGAGGACCACCGCCCGCTCTATGACTGGCTGATCGAACACCTGCCGGTGCCCTCGCGGCCACGCCAGATCGAGTTTGCCCGCCTGAATATCGATTTCACCGTACTATCCAAGCGGCGGCTGACCCGGCTGGTCGAGGAAGGCCACGTCTCCGGCTGGGATGACCCGCGCATGCCGACGCTGGCCGGATTGCGGCGCCGCGGCTTTACCCCGGCATCGATTCGCAATTTCTGCACCGAAATCGGGGTCACCAAGTCCGAGAGCATCATTCCGTTCGGCGTGCTCGAGCGCAACCTGCGCGACGACCTCAACACCCGAGCACCGCGCCGCATGGGAGTGCTTCGGCCCCTCAAGCTGGTGCTGACCAACCTTCCGGAAGACCATGAAGAGTGGATCGAAGCGGCGAACCACCCGCAGAACCCCGAGATGGGGACTCGCCGGGTTCCGCTCACCCGCGAGCTGTTCATCGAAGCCGATGATTTCATGGAAGAGGCGCCCAAAAAGTTCTTCCGTCTCAAACCCGGCGGCGAAGTGCGCCTGCGAAACGCCTTCATCATTCGCTGCGACGAGGTGATCAAGAACGATGCTGGCGAAGTCGTCGAGCTGCGCTGCAGCTACGACCCCGAGACCCGCTCCGGTCAGCCCGGGGCCGATCGCAAGGTCAAGGGCACGATCCACTGGGTCTCGGCCCGCCATTCGATCGAGGCCGAGGTGAGACTCTATGATCGGTTGTTCAATCTGCCGCACCCGGCCGGTGACCGGGAGGGCGATTTCACCGAACACCTCAATCCGGACTCACTCGAGATCCTGACCGGGGCCCGTCTCGAACCGAGCCTGGACAACGCGGCACCCGGAGAGGCGATCCAGTTCGAGCGCCTCGGATACTTCACCCCGGATCCCGACACCCGAACCGAGCAGCCGGTATTCAATCGGGCTGTCACGCTGCGCGATACCTGGGCCAAGCTCGAAAAACAACTCCGCGCATCAAGCTGAGGCGCGCGGGTTCAGGCAGAATAGGTGGACTGACCAGTTCACCAAACAAAAGGTGTCACCCGCCATGTTCAACAAAAGAGATATTCCAGACGAAGCCGATCGTCCGGCCGCCACCGAGCGCTCGGCGCCCGCCGAACGTGCTGCCCCGAAATCGGGCAGCAGCGCGATCATCGGCCCCTCCATCCACGTCGACGGCACCCTCAAGGGTGATGAAGACCTCGTCATCGAGGGCAACGTCAAAGGCACCGTGGAACTCCGATCCAACAGCGTGACCATCGGACCCAACGGCCGGGTCAACGCCGATATCCACGCCCATACCATCTATGTCGACGGCAGCATGGAAGGCAGCCTGGTCGCCACCGAACGAGTGGTCATACGCAAGAGTGCCAACATCAGTGGCAGCATTACCGCCCCCCGCGTGAGCCTGGAAGACGGCGCGCATTTCAACGGCTCGATCGACATGGACCCGGAAACCGAGGCCCTGAAGAAAGCCTTCACCGGGCAGAAACGCCCATCGGCCACTGCCGCCAAGCCGGGCTCCGAATCCGAGGCGGCTGGGTCGACATCCCGGCCCCCGGAGGCATCGACGGACCAGGCAAAACCGGAGCCGAAGCGCCAGCACGGCAAGGATTGACCGGGCGCGGTGTCCGCGACAGCCGAACAGAGCGCGCTAAAGAACGCACCGGCGGTGCTGCGCGCGCCGTTGTTTGAATCGATCATTACCGGTCTCGACCCCGAAACCCGGCATGTGCTCCTGGACCTCGGGCCGGCACGAGCCGGGACCATCGAGCTATTGGTCGGCCGTCGCTGTCGGCTCGATATTCTCGATCTGACCGACTCGCTCGCCGAGCTCGATACCATGGAAGACGGCGACCGGATGCGCGCTTTCGCGCAAAAGTGCCTGCCCGATTCAAAAGCCGAGCCGGTCGAGGTGATTCTGTGCTGGAATTTCCTCAATTACCTGCGCCCGACGGCAATCGAGGCGGTACTCGCCCCGATGATCGAGCGCCTGGCGCCCGGCGGCGTCGTGCATGCGCTGATCGAGTACGCGACCCCGACCATGCCCGCCACCCCGGCCCGCATGGCGCCGAATGCCAACCACGAACTCGTCGTTGAACCGACCACCGCGGAGACCATCCCGTCGCCGCGCTATCGGCAGAAGACGCTGAGCGACCATCTTGGCGGTCTGATTGCCGAAAGGACCATGCTGCTCGGCAACGGAATGCAGGAATACCTGTTTCGCCGATCCCCGGAAGCCAGACCCGGAGCCAGGCCCGGAGCCTGAGCCGAAGCCGGCAACCGCGAACCGGCCGATGCGGGTCCCGGGTCCGAGGCGCTGGAAACTCGACCGCCTGAGCGCCGGCGACGACCTTCAGCAGCTACCCACACCATCGGGTGTATCCTTGCAAACATGATCAAGATCAGGAGTACGCCATGACCACCCGAGCTTTCGCCGCCCAATCCGCAACCGCCGCGCTTGCTGAGCACCCGATCGAGCGACGGAGCCCGCGCCCCGATGATGTGGTCATCGAAATCGACTATTGCGGCGTGTGCCATACCGACATCCATTTCGCCGAAAACGACTGGGGCATGACCGTTTACCCGGTCGTTCCCGGTCACGAAATCGTCGGCCGCGTTACGGCCGTGGGCGGCGATGTTGACCGCTTCCAGCCCGGCGATCGGGTCGGCGTGGGCTGCCTGGTCGACTCCTGCCGTGAGTGCGGTGCCTGCCAGAAAGGCCTCGAACAGTATTGCACCGGCGGCAATGTGCTGACCTACAACGGCGTCGACCGCCACGATGGCTCCGTGACTTTCGGCGGATACTCCGAGGCCATCGTTGTCAGCCAGGATTTCGTGGTCCGAATTCCCGACTCGCTCGAATCCCCCGCCGCCGCCCCGCTGCTGTGCGCCGGCATTACGACCTATTCGCCCCTGCGCCACTTCAATGTCGGCCGGGGACATCGCGTCGGAGTTGTCGGCATGGGCGGACTGGGCCACATGGGCATCAAGTTTGCCCGAGCGCTCGGCGCCGAGGTCACCCTGTTCACCCGCTCCGAGGCCAAGGCCGCCGAGGGCCGGCGACAGGGTGCCGATCACGTGGTCGTCTCGAGCAGCGAAGAGGCCATGACGGCTGTCGCCGGCCAGCTCGACTTCGTGCTCGACACCGTGCCGGTTCAACACGACCTCAACCCCTACCTCGCCGCGCTGGCGACCGACGGGACCTACATCCTGGTCGGCCAGCCCGAGCCGGTCGAGCCGCCGGTCGATGCCGGTGCGCTGATCTTCAAGCGTCTGCGCCTGGCCGGATCGTTGATCGGGGGGCTGGCCGAGACCCAGGAATGCCTCGACTTCTGCGCCGAGCACGATATCCGCTGCGACATCGAGATGCTAGATATTCAAGACATTAACGCTGCATATGAACGCATGAAGCGCGGCGATGTGAAATATCGTTTCGTGATCGACCTGGCGACCCTGCGCGATGGTGCCCCGGCGGCGGCCTGAACCGCGCCGCTAGAG
>CAYQJJ010000059.1:2450-5910 GCA_964417745.1 uncultured Wenzhouxiangella sp. | reverse complement strand
CCTGGCGACCCTGCGCGATGGTGCCCCGGCGGCGGCCTGAACCGCGCCGCTAGAGCCCCCGGGCTCTGGAAGGCTTGGGCCACCGGCAATAGAATCAAGCGCATGAACACTCCTGAATCCACCCAGCGGGCCGGTTGCGCCCGCTGCGCCAATGCGCCGGAGCTGGATTTCGACATCCGGATGGCCTATCAACCGATCATCGACGTCGAGGCCAGACGGATCTTCGCCCACGAGGCGTTGGTGCGCGGCCCGAACAACGAATCGGCCGCTGCCGTTTTCGAGCGGGTCAACGAAGCCAACCAGTACCGTTTCGACCAGAACTGCCGGGTCGCGGCCATCGAGGGCGCCACCGAGCTGGGCATGGACACCTGCCTGGCGATCAACTTTCTGCCCAACGCGGTCTACCAGGCCGCGACCTGTATCCAGGTGACCATGCGAGCGGCCGAAAGCTTTGGTTTTCCGCTCGAGCGAATCCTGTTCGAAGTCAGCGAACGCGAGCTGGTCATCGACCGGGCTCACCTGCGCTCGATTCTCGATTACTACCGCAAGCGCGGCTTTCTCACCGCCATCGATGACTTCGGGGCCGGCCACTCCGGGCTCAATCTGCTGGCCGATTTCGTGCCCGATTATGTCAAGCTCGACATGCAACTGGTCCAGGGCATCGACGCCAACGCCACCCGGCGGGCCATCGTTCGCGGCCTGGTCGTCATGGCCGCCGAGCTCGGCGTGCGCCTGATTGCCGAGGGCGTGGAAACCCGGGCCGAATTCGAGACCCTGCGCGAACTCGGCATCGAGCTGTTCCAGGGTTTTTACTTCGCAAGACCAGCATTCCGCGCGCTGGCCCGAGTCGATCCAACGCTCTACGAGTGAATCGCCCCCCGCGGGTGGTTTGCGATCAGTTCAGCCACATAAAGCCTGCGTTGAGCACCCAGGCGAAGCTGACCCAGGCCAGATAGGGCAGCATCAGCCAGAACGCCGCGGCTGAAACCGGCCGAAAGACGATCACGCAAGCCAGTATGGCGAGCCACAGCAGGCTCATTTCCGCCAGTGCCCAGCCAAGCGCATTGAGCCCGAAAAACAGGGGCGTCCAGGCTGCGTTGAGCACGATCTGCGCGGCCCACCAGCCAACGGCCGCCGAGCGCAGCCCGGCACGCCGCCATACCAGCCAGCCGGCCACGGCCATGGCGATGTAGAGCATCGTCCAGACCGGCCCGAACAGCCAGTTCGGCGGCGCGAAAGCCGGCCGATTCAGTCCGGCGTACCATTCACCGGGCGGGAACAATACCCCGGTCGAGGCGGCCGCAAAGCTGGCGGCCAGGAACAGCGCCAGGGCGAGCAAGGAGCGGCGGGTCGAGGGTAACGATCGGGTCATGGCTCAATACTCGCGGTAGTCTGTGGCATGCATTCTTGCTCAATTAGGAGTATGCGCGCACAGCGTCAAGAATCAATCGCCGTGGGCATCAATGCCGGAAGTGAACGAACAGCCGGCCGAAATTCCTGGAATCCTTTTCCACGCGGTGATAGCGCGCCTTGACGTCGCCGCGCTCGAGAAATTTCAGAACCTTTTTCTTGAGCTGCCCGGAGCCCTTGCCGGGGATGATCTCGATGCACCGGATGCGCTTCGATTCGGCCTCATCGAAAGCCTGGACCAGCGCCTGTTCGATCTGCTGGCCGCGGTTGAAGATCGGATGCAGGTCGAGCTTGATTCGAGCCATCGGGGTAAGGTCAAATCCGGATCCGGACCAGGCAGTATGCCATTGCCGCCTTTGTCGGCGATAATCTCGGTCCATGAGTCAAAACCCGCTATTCCAGCGCCGTACGCTGGCCCTGCTCGGGCTGGTCGTGCTGACGCTCTACATCGCCACTGCTGCCTACCATCAGCTCAAACCATTGCCGCCGGGCGTCGACGTCGCGGGCCCCTATCGGCCGGTGACCAGTATCGAGTTTTTGGCCGATGCCACCTGGCTGGATAGCGAAGGCGAGCAGCACACCGACCAGGTCATCTTCGATACCGCTTTTTCGATGATCGAGCGCGCCCAATCCACCGCCGTTGCCAATTTTTTCCTGGTCAACGATTTCGCCGGCGCCACCGAAGCCGCGCATCGACCGCTGTCCGCCCAGCTCACCGATGCGCTGATCGAACGTCAGCAGCGCAGCGACGCATTCCGGGCCATGCTGGTCACCGACCCGTTCAATACCCTCTACGGCGGCGTCGAGCAACCGCTTTTCGAACGCCTGGAGGCCGAGCGGGTTATGGTGGTGCCGATCGCCCTGGAGCGCCTGCGCGACTCCAATCCGACCTGGTCGGCGCTGTGGCGGATGTGTTGCCAGTGGTTCGGCAACTCGCCGGGCGGCTGGCTGCCGAACCCGGTCGGCGAGATACCCGTATCGCTTCGCACCTATCTGACCCTGCTCAATTTCAAGGCCAACCACCGCAAGACGCTCATCACCGATACCGACGGGGTCTGGCAGGGCCTGGTGACCTCCGGCAACCCGCACGATGCCAGCTCTCGCCACCGCAACATCGCGGTGCGATTCGATGGCCCGGCGGTCGCCGACCTGCTCGAAACCGAGCTGGCCGTGGCCGCCTGGAGCGATGGCCCGCAATGGCCGATGCCGGACATTGCGCAAGCCTCGCAATCCGGAGTAGAAGCCGAGCTGCGGGTGCTGACCGAGGCGAGCATCCTCGATGCCGCGCTGGCCATGATCGACGCTGCCGGTCCCGGCGATGAGCTCGATATGCTGATGTTCTATCTCTCCCACCGCGTCATCATCGATGCGCTTGTGCGCGCGCATGAGCGCGGCAGCAGCGTGCGCGTGCTGCTGGACGCCAACCAGGACGCCTTCGGGCGGGAAAAGGGCGGCATTCCCAATCGTCCCGTGGCCGCCGAACTCGAGCGAGCCGGGCTGACGGTGCGCTGGTGCCGTACCGCCGGCGAGCAGTGCCACGCCAAGCTGCTGATGCGCCGGTCGGCAGACGGCCGCGCCGAGCTGCTGGCCGGTTCGGCGAATTTCACGCGCCGCAATCTCGATAATTTCAACCTCGAGACCAACGTGCAGGTCCGCGCCCCGGGGGATGGCGACTTCATGCGCGATGCGGGTGAATTTTTCGACCAGCGCTGGACCAATACCCCCGATCGCCACTACAGCCTGCCCTTCGAGGCCCACGCCGATTACTCGGCGTTGCGCTACTGGCGCTATCGCCTGATGGAAGCGACCGGTCTTTCGACTTTCTGAACGTTTTCCTGATTACGTACCTGACTCAGCCATGTTTCCCGACGCCGGGGCGGCCAGAGGGTCTTGTGTCGCAGTGTGTCTCTTGCGGCGCCCCGGTTGTTGGGGTCAATGGCCAATCGGAGTGACGGAAAGCGCTTCAGGATCGGACGGGGTGATGGGGCGTCCGGGGGCTGGCTACCGGCACGATCTTCCCATTCAAGATCTCGGCAGGATCCTGAAATTT
>CAYQJJ010000059.1:0-2350 GCA_964417745.1 uncultured Wenzhouxiangella sp. | reverse complement strand
GGCTGGCTACCGGCACGATCTTCCCATTCAAGATCTCGGCAGGATCCTGAAATTTTCCCGGACCCGCCGGAAGCACTTCCGGATGGGCGCCATGCGACGATCTATAGCCATGTTCACAAAAAAATGATTGCTCAGTGTTTGAATCTGATTCAAAATATCCGGCTTCGATCATCGACAGGACGCGCGTGGGCACTCGCGAGAGAAAACAACGGGAATTCGAACAGCGCGAGCAGCTGTTTCTCGACACCGCGCGGCGGCTGATCCGCGAGGACGGGCTGCTGACGCTGCAGATGGCGCGGCTGGCGCGCGAATGCGATTACGCCACCGGCACGCTGTACCAGCACTTCAGCTCCAAGGAAGACCTGCTGGTGGCGCTGGCCACCGCGCGGATTCGCGAGCATGCCGGCCATTTCCGGCGCGCGGCCGACTGGCCGGCCGCCTCCCGGGAGCGCATGTTCGCGCTGGCCGTGGTCGATGTCGAGTTCTCCCGCCGCCACCCGACCTATTCGCGCCTGCTGCAGTACGTGTTTACCGAGGTGGTATGGGAAAACGCCTCGCCGGAGCGTCGCGAGTGCCTGATTGCGACCATGAATCCGACCATCGAGGCGGTACGGTCGATCGTCGCCGAAGCGGTAGCAGCCGGCGACGTCGTGATCGAGCCGGTCACGATCGATGAACTGATGCTCGGGCCCTGGGCGGTCTGCCACGGCATGCAGTCGCTGCTCCAGACCCGGGGCATGCTCGACAGCCTGACGATCAATGAACCCGACCGCATGATCTTCCACCACGCCCAGGTGCTGCTCAACGGCCTGAACTGGCGCCCGCTGTTCGATGTTGCCGATCGCGCGGCACTGATCGAACTGATCGAGCGGGTCCGCACCGAAGTCATTCCGGCACCCGGGCAGGATGGCGAGTCCGCCGCTGCTGCCAACGCCACCACTAACCCAGTAAAGACATCGAAATCATGAACAAGCGACTGATCATCATGCTGGCCATTGCGCTGGTCCTGTTCGGGGGGATTTTCGGCTTCCGGATGTTCGTCGATCACCAGATCACGCAGGCCTTCGACAGCATGGAGCCCGAGGCGGTCACGATCTCCAGCAGTCTGGCCCGCACCGAGCGCTGGACTCCGGTGAGCGAGGCGGTCGGTACGGTACGCGCCGTCGATGGTGCCGAGCTGGCCATCGAGGTCGGTGGCGTGGTGCGCGAAGTGCATTTCGAAAACGGCCAGATGGTCGAGGCCGGGCAGCGCCTGATCACGCTCGATCAGTCGGTCGACCGGGCCGAGCTGCGCCAGCTCGAGGCTGCCGTGCGCCTGGCCGAGACCGAGCTCGCCCGGCTCGAGCCGCTGGCGCGGCGCGATTCGGTCTCCCAGGCCGAGCTCGACCGCGCCGAGAACGAGCTCGAACAGGCCCGCGCCCGGGTCGCCGTGCAGCAGGCGCGCATCGATCAGAAAACCCTGACCGCGCCGTTCGACGGTGCCGCCGGCATCCGCCAGGTCAATCCCGGGCAGTTCATTGCTGCCGGCACGCCGGTGGTGAGCCTGCAGTCGCTCGACCCGATCCACGTCGAATTCTCCGTGCCCCAGCGTCGCTTGCCTAGCATCAGCGTCGGACAGGCGGTGCGCGTGAGCGTCGATGCCTACCCCGACGAGACCTTCGCCGGTGAGATCACCGCTCTCGAGCCGCGCCTGAGCGACTCCTCGCGCAGCCTGCTCGTTCAGGCCACCCTGCCCAACGACAACCAGCAACTCCGCCCGGGCCTGTTCGGCCGGGTCGAGCTGGAACTCGGTGGCCCCGAGGACGTGGTGGTGGTGCCGCAAACCGCGATCAATTACGCCACCTACGGCAACTCGGTATACGTCGTCACCGACGGCGAGGACGGCAAACGGGTGTCCCAGCGCTTTGTGGAAACCGGACGGGCCCGGGGTGATCTGGTCGCGATCACCGATGGTCTCGAACCGGATGAGGAGGTCGCCACCTCCGGCCTGCTCAAGCTGCAAAACGATGCCCGGGTCGAAATCGACGATGACCAGGCCACCCGCCCCAGCGAAGATCCGGACCCGCGTCCGGACAACGCCTGACAGGGGGAACCCGCCCGATGCGATTTACCGACGTCTTTGTCAACAAACCGGTGCTGGCCATCGTCGTCAGCCTGTTCATTCTCCTGCTGGGCCTGCGCGCGATGTTCGACCTCAACGTGCGCCAGTTTCCTGAAATCCAGAACGCCGTGGTGAGCGTCTCGACCACCTATTTCGGCGCCGATGCCGACCTGGTCCAGGGCTTCATCACCACCCCGCTGGAGCGCGAGGTCGCCCAGGCCGAGGGCATCGACTACCTGGTCTCGACCT
>CAYQJJ010000058.1:0-12574 GCA_964417745.1 uncultured Wenzhouxiangella sp. | reverse complement strand
TTGAGCTTGTCGTCGAGCGGGTAGATGAAGATGCCGCCGCGCGTGAGGATGCGGTGGACCTCGGCGACCATCGAGGCGACCCAGCGCATGTTGAAGTCCTTGCCCAGCGGGCCTTCCCTGCCCTGCTGACACTCGGCGATGTAGCGCTGCACCGGCGCCTCCCAGAAACGCTGATTCGAGGAATTGATCGCGAACTCGCGGCAGGATTCGGGAATCATGACATTTTCGCGCGTCAGCAGGAATTCACCGAAATCGCGATCCAGGGTGAACACACTCACCCCCTGGCCGGTGGTAAGCACCAGCATGGTCGAAGGGCCATAGAGGCAATACCCGGCCGCCACCTGCTCGACCCCGGGGCGCAGAAAATCTGCCTCCTCGGGCTCGCGACCCTCTTCGGGGGCCTTGAGGATTGAAAAAATCGTGCCGACCGAAACATTGACGTCGATATTCGATGAGCCGTCGAGCGGGTCGCAGAGCAGCAGATACTTGCCACGCATCGCCTCGGGCGGCAAATGATGAATGGTCTCCATTTCCTCCGAGGCCAGCGCGGCCAGGTGGCCATTGCGGGTGGTCGCCTCGATCATGATCTCGTTGCTGATCACGTCGAGCTTTTTCTGCTGCTCACCCTGCACGTTTTCCGACTCGGCGCTGCCGAGCACGTTGACCAGAGCGCCCTTGTTGACCAGGTCGGCGATCTTCTTGCAGCCGACCGAGATATCGTGCAGCAGCCCGGTCAGCTCGCCCGTGGCCTGCGGTCGCTCGCTCTGCTGGCGGATGATGTAGTGGGTCAGTGTGGTGCCGAGGCGCATTGGTAAGTCCCTGCCCTTTTTGCGTGCCGTTTTTTTCGGATTTTCCGGGTGACTAAAGCTCGATCTGCTTGACCGCCAGAACGAATTCGGTATCGAGCAGACGCTGAATGCCCGCCTCATCGACTTCGTCATCGATGCTGATGAACGAGATGACGTTGCCGCGCGGCGCCTCGCGACCGAGCTGGAAGCCGGCGATGTTGACCCCGGATTCGCCCAGGATTGTACCAATCCGGCCGATCAGGCCGGGCTGATCCTGGTTGGACATGAACAACAGCCGGCCCTTGGGCACGAAATCCAGTTCGATGCCATTGAGCCCGACTACCCGTGAGCTTCCGTTGACCAGTGTTCCGTCGATGCTCCAGCGTGTTTTTTCGGTATCGAGCACCACACGAACCCGGCTGGTGAGCTCGCCGGCATCGTGACGGGTCTTTTCCGACACGTCGATCTTGCGTTGTTCGGCCAGAAGCGGTGCATTGACCAGGTTGACCGTGTCCTTGAGGATCGGATCGAGCAGACCCTTGAGAATGGTCGTGGTGATCGGCTTGTGATCGAGCGTGGAAACTTCGCCGGCGTATTCGATAGCGATACGCTTCAGCCCGCCTTCCGAGAGCTGGCCGAGAATCGAACCGAGCCGCTCGGCCAGGTTGAGATAGGGCTGCAGAACATGCATGTCCTCCTCGGCGACCGAGGGGATATTGAGCGCGTTCTGGATCACGCCGCGATTGAGATAATCGGCCAGCTGTTCAGCAACCTGCTGAGCGACGTTTTCCTGCGCCTCGCGGGTCGAGGCCCCGAGATGGGGCGTGCAGATGAATCCGTCGTGGCGCATCAGCGGGTGGCCCTTGACCGGCTCTTCCTCGAACACGTCAAGAGCCGCCGCACGAACCTTGCCCGACTCGAGCGCCTGGTCGAGCGCAGCCTCGTCGATGATGCCACCGCGCGCGGCATTGATCAGCGTCACGCCGTCCTTCATCTTTGCAAAGGCCGACTCGTTGAGCATATGCCGGGTGGTCGCGGTCATCGGCGTGTGCACGGTAATGAAATCCGCGCGTGCATACAGGTCGTCGAGTTCGACCAGCTCGATACCGAGGTCCTCGGCGCGCTCGCGCGAAATGAACGGATCATGGGCAATGACGTTCATGCGCAGGCCCTGCGCGCGCTCGATGACCAGCGACCCGACGTTACCGGTGCCGATCACCCCGAGGGTTTTCTGGAACAACTCGACGCCCGAGAAGCGCGATTTTTCCCACTGTTCGGCGCGCATCGATGCGGTTGCCTGGGGAATGTTGCGCGCTGCCGAGACCATCAATGCGATGGCGTGCTCGGCGGTGGTGACGGTGTTGCCGAATGGCGTGTTCATCACGATCACGCCGTGCCGGGAGGCGGTCGGGATTTCGACATTGTCGACCCCGATTCCGGCCCGTCCGACCACTCGCAACCGGCTTGCCGCATCGAGCAAGGACTCGGTCACGCGCGTCGAGGAGCGAATGATCAGGCCATCGTATTCGCCGATGATTTCCTCGAGCTGTTCGGGCGTCAGCCCGGTCTTGACGTCAACCTCGATTCCGGCGTTTTTCAGGACGGCCTCGGCCGTCGGCGACATGTTGTCGCTGATCAGAACTCGGGTCATCAATACCCTCCTGGCAGGTGATGATGGAAAGCTATGGGATTACTGATGCAATCAGACGTATTACATTAGTAGGTCATTCGGCTTGTCGATCAGCCGTTGCGCGCTTCGAAGTCACGCATGAAGTCGATCAGCGCATCGACTCCCGCTTCGGGCATGGCATTGTAAATCGACGCACGCATTCCGCCGACCGAGCGATGGCCTTTCAAACCGACCAAGCCGCGTTTTGCAGACTGTTCGAGAAAATCGCCATCGAGACCGTCGCGGGCGAGCACGAATGGCACGTTCATGCGTGAGCGATCCTCGACCCGGTTGGGATTCGAATAGAGCGCCGATTCATCGATGAAGGCATACAGCTTGTCGGCCTTGCGGCGGTTGAGCGCCTCCATGGCCGACAGCCCACCGTTTTCCTTGAGGTGGCGAAACACCAGCCCGGCCAGGTAGATCCCGTAGGTTGGCGGCGTATTGTAGAGCGAGGCGGCATCGGACTGGGTCTTGTAATCGAGCAGGGTCGGGGTCCAGTCGAAGGCCCGACCAATGAGGTCTTCGCGGATGATGACCACGGTCACGCCCGACGGGCCGATGTTTTTCTGTGCACCGGCATAGATCACACCGTAGCGCGACACATCGATCGGCTTCGACAGGATATTCGAGGACATGTCAGACACCAGCGGCACGTCGCCGGTATCGGGCGTGTAATGGTACTCGGTGCCGAAAATGGTGTTGTTGGAGGTGATGTGGCAATAGGCGGCAGCCGGGTCGAGCTCGAGCTGCTCCTGGTGCGGGATCCAGGTGAAATTGTCATCG
The DNA here is from genome assembly GCA_964417745.1 of uncultured Wenzhouxiangella sp. Lineage (GTDB taxonomy): Bacteria > Pseudomonadota > Gammaproteobacteria > Xanthomonadales > Wenzhouxiangellaceae > Wenzhouxiangella. Next base: position 9,331 of record CAYQJJ010000058.1, on the reverse strand, counting down.
GCGCTCGAAGCTGCGACATTGACCTCGCCGTAGCGCCGGGCCTCGGCAATCGCCTTTTTCGACCAGCTTCCGGTATTGACGTAGTCGGCCTTGCCGGACTCGCCAAGCAGATTGAGCGGCACCATGGAAAACTGCAGGCTGGCACCGCCCTGCAGGAACAACACCTTGTAGTTGTCGGGTATGGAGAGCAACTCGCGCAGGTCCGCCTCGGCCTGTTCGATGATCGCGGTGAACTCCTTGCCCCGGTGACTCATCTCCATGACCGACATGCCGGCCCCTTGCCAGTCAAGGATTTCCTCACCGGCGCGCTTGAGAACCGCTTCGGGAAGAACCGCGGGACCGGCACTGAAATTGAACAGGCGACTCATGATCTCGTTTTCCTTGGAATTTGAAAGCTCCTCAGCTTAACGCAAGCTCCCGTCCTTTTCCGGCCGGGCGCGGCAATTCCAGCGGATCGACCAGCCTCTGCCTGGCACCGATCTCGCGACAGCCGCCGAATTTGAGTAGTATCAGCTGACAAATCAAACCGATACGAGTGTCGCATGACTTCTGCCCGCTACGTCAGCCGACTGACGCGCCAGACCCAGGCCCTGATCCTGGCCGGAGGACGGGGCAGCCGTCTGGAAATGCTGACCGACTGGCGGGCCAAGCCGGCCGTACCGTTCGGCGGCCAGTTCCGCATCATCGATTTTTCGCTGTCGAACTGCCTGCACTCCGGCATCCGGCGGATCGCGGTATTGACCCAGTACAAGTCGCATTCGCTCATCCGCCACCTGATGCTCGGCTGGAACCGCCTCAACTCCGACTACGGCGACATTCTCGACGTCATCCCGGCCCAGCAATGGCTCGAGGACGAGAGCTGGTACCAGGGCACGGCCGATGCGGTCTACCAGAGCCTCGACATCATCGAAGCCTACAGCCACAAGTACACCCTGATTCTGGCCGGAGACCACATCTACCGAATGGACTACGGCGAGCTGCTCGCCACCCATGTTCGCGAACAGGCAGCGGTCACCGTTGCCTGCTACCGGGTGCCGATCGAAGAGGCCAGCGCGTTCGGGGTCATGAGCGTCGACGACAACCACCGCATCGTCGCCTTCGACGAAAAGCCGGCCAATCCGGAGCCGATTCCCGACGACCCTGAGCACGCCCTGATCAGCATGGGGCTGTACGTATTCAATTCCGATTACCTGCACGACACGCTCAAGCGCGATGCCGATCTGGAGGGCAGCTACCATGATTTCGGCAAGGACATCATTCCGCACGCGGTGCGCTCGGGCCACCGGGTCCAGGCCATGCCGCTGGAAAAAGCCTCCCCGGGCCGCCCGTACTGGCGCGATGTCGGCACCATCGATGCGCTCTACCAGGCCAACCTGGAATTGCTCGATGACGAGCCGGTAATGGACCTCTACGATCCCGACTGGCCCATCTTTACCCGCCTGGTCCAGTCGCCGCCGGCGCGATTCACCGACCATGGTCCCGAGGGCGGCTGCACGCTGGTGGACTCGGTGGTCAGCTACGGCTGCGTGGTTTCCGATTCCCGGCTGGAGAAATCGCTGCTGTTCAGCGACTGCCGGGTCGACAAGCACTGCCGGCTCGACGCCGTCGTCGCGCTGCCCGGCTGCCACATCGGCGAGTCCTGCCGGCTGCGCGGCGTATTGCTCGACAACGGCTGCATTCTGCCGCCCGGAACCGTCATCGGCGAAGACCGCGAAGCCGATGCCCGGCGATTTCATATCACCGAAAAGGGCCTGGTGGTCGTCAGCCGCGAAATGCTCGGCCAAAAGCGCCGCTACCAGCCCATCGAGCTCGGCCACATGCGCCGCTACGCCTGATTCGATCCGCCCCGCTCGGCGTGGGCGGCGATGCGATCGCCGGCATCGAGCGTCGTGTTGATCTCTCCAGCCCCCCGTGCAGGCAGGCTCATGGCCTGCTCGATGACGGCAAGATAGCGTTCGGCAGTTCGCTCCCAGGTGTAGCGTTGATTGACACGCTCGGCACCGCGCGCGGCCAGCTCGGCCTGCGCCTCGAGCGCCGATTCCAGCCCGGCAGCGACCGATGCGACATCCTCGGGGTCGAACAGCACGCCGGCCTGCCCGGCGAAGATTTCGGCCGGCCCGCCGTTTTGCGTGGCCGCCACCGCCAGGCCGCAGGCGGCTGCCTCGATCGGCGCCAGCCCGAACGGCTCGAACAGGGATGGCAGCGCAAACACCGAACCCATGCGGCCGAAAACCCGGTAGGCACAGGCCAGCTCGCGCTGCGAGCCCAGGTTCAGAAAACACACCTGCGATCGAAGCCCGGCGGCCTCGATACGCTCGAGCACATCCTGCAACACCGCGCGCTCTCCGGGGCGCAGCCTGTCGAGCTCGCTCCAGGGGTCATCGATCCCGCGCACGAAAATTGCCAGCCGCGAGCGCTCGCGCAGGGTGGTCGAATGCGCGAACGCCGAGACCACGGCAGCGATGTTCTTCTTGGGATCCAGCCGGCTCGAGACCACTATGTGGGACAGCTCCGGCGCCTCGATGCGATTCACGATGCGGTCGCGCAAGGATTCGTCGTCGGTCTCCTGCCTGGTATTGAAAATACGCGTGTTGATGCCGGGCGGAATCACGGCGAAGCGCGCATCGTCGGACGGGTCGATCGCACCGGCGTAGAGCGGATGCCCGTACTGCTCGCGTCGCTCGGCTTCGGTCGAGGTTACGACCCGGTCGGCCAGGGCCATGCTCAGGCGCTCGGCGGCGATGCGACGGGAAAACCGGTAGCGCGACTCCAGCTCGTCCCGGTTGGAGGGGTTGAGACCCAGCTTGTCGAGCTTCTGGGCACCCAGCGAATGCCCGGTAAACGTGAAGCCCGAGCCGTGGGACTGCCTGAGCAGCACGCCAGCATAGCCGCCGTCGGCGTAATGGGCGGTGAAATAGTCCGGCAGCCGATCACCGTAGAACGCCCCGATCTGCTCGACGAACTCACCGAGATGCGGCCACAGCGCTTCCTTGGCGAGGAAGCCCGGGCCGCCGAAATCCAGCCGCACGATACGCACCGTCGATGCGAGCTCATCGAAAGCATCCAGCTCGGCTTCGAAACCCGACCAGTCCGGGTCCTCGATGCGACGAGTCAGGATGTCGACCTCGATCCCCATGCGCCCGAGCGCCAGCGCCAGCTCCTTGACGTAGACAAGCTGGCCACCGAAGTCCGGGTGTTCGGTCAGATAGGAATCGTGGCGATCGAAATTGCCCTGCGGGTTGAGAAACGCGACCCTCACGCGTCTGCCCTCCCCGGTCGGCTGACCGAGTAATCGGTGCCGATGACCAGGTCGGCGCGTTCGCGATGGCTGCTGATGATCTCGTGCTCGATAGCCAGCACCCGGTCGATGAACGGATCGAGCTCGGCGGCATCGCGCCGGCGCTTTTCGCGATGCGCCCGGGTATCGCGGTGGGTGCGGGCGATGAACACGCGCCAGTCGGCCTGTTCGAGCAGCGAGGTGTAGGTGCCCTCGGCGATCGCCACCTGGCAGGCGCTGACATCCATGAGTTCCTCACCGATCGAATCGCTGGCGTAGTCGACCAGCGGCTTGGCGATGGCCCCCGAACCCGCCCGGAAGGCGGCCAGATGCTCATCGAGCAGATCGAGGCGGACCTCGCCGGGCCCGACCCAGCCGATATCATCCCGCCGGGCCCGATCATTGCGCCGTGGCGGCAGCTTGAAATAATCGTCCTGCTGGAAAATGCACGCCGCCACGCCCGAATCGGCCAGCCGCGCGGCCAGCGCCGCGGCGGTCTCGGACTTGCCGCTGCCCGACTCCCCGGCGATGGTGATCACCCGCCTGTCGGTGCCGGGAGAGCGAAGCCGGGGAAGCTCGTCCACGATGCCTGCCGCGGCCGACTCGTGGTGCGCTTCGATAATGATTCGATCGCCTTTCATGGCCTTCTCGACGGCTTGATGACTGGCATTGATTATACTTTCACATCAAACCGGATTGATTCACGGTGCCCCGGGGCACCGTCACGATGGACCAGATCAGCCATATCGCCTACACGCAGATGCACGACGAGCTCGCCGCCCGCCTCGAGGCCGTGCGCCTGGAGCGAGGGCTGGATTCGGCACTGCGCGCGCTCGAGACGCATCAGATCGGCTCCGGGTTCATTCGCGACAACCTCGCCGAGGTCCAGCGCTACCGCTTCCCGCGCGGCGACGGCAGCGACGATTACTTCTCGGCCCAGTACAACCCGGCCCGCGCGCGCCGCTTCGGCGGAGCCGGACTGCGGGTTCCGCCCCAGGGCGAGACCAGCCGTCATGCCGGCTGCTTCCTGTGCCGGGACAACATCTGGTGGCAGCAGCAGGGCGCCGAGATCGGCTACGACCTGCCACTGGCAGGCGAGCGCTACACGGCCTGGATGAACCCGTTTCCGCTGGCACCCGGACACACCGTCATCGCCACCCGCGAGCACATTCCGCAGGGCTGGTCAGGCAATGGTGAGGCCCTGCTGGAACTGATTGCCGATCTGATCGAACTCGCCGCTGCCCTGCCCGGCTGGATCGGTTTCTACAACGGAGTCGGTGCCGGGGCATCGATTCCCGGCCATCGCCATGTCCACTTTCTGCCGCGGCCGGCCGATTACGGGCTCATGCCGCTGGAGGTAACGATGGCGCGCGACCACCGCGACGGGCTGTTCGCCCGCCGCTACCCGATGCAGCTCATGCACTGGCATGGCAAACCCCGCAGCGTTACCGACGCCGCGCAAAGCTGGATCGCGGACTGGCTCGACCGCGCCGGGCATTGTGAACAGGCGACCGCCAACTTCATCGTCACCGCCAGCAGCGACGGTGAGCGGATCGACGGTTACTTCATCCCGCGCCACCAGGCCTACTCGCGCGCCGAGGGCCTCGACGGGGTCATCGGCGGCTTCGAAGCCCTGGGCGAGATCGTCTGCTCGACACCCGAGGAAAAAGCCCGCCTCGACAGCGGCGAGCTCGATTACCAGCGTATCGCCGGCATTCTCGGCCAGGTCTCGGTCGCGCTCTGAAGTCCAACGCTTTCAGTCATCGCGCCCGCTTCGCCAGATCGAAAACAACAGCCAGACGCCACCCAGGGCCGCGGCGATAAACCCGGCCATCCCCAGGATCGGCAACCCGGCTTCGCTGGGGTCGTGCTGGACATTCATGGCGATTGCCGAGCCGATGATCAGCGCGGCAGTGACCACCCCCAGCGTCAGGCGGCTGGCGGCCTTGTCGAGGCGCGATGAGACATCCTTGAGTGAATTGATATCGACGTGCACCTCGATGCGCCCGCGCCGCGCCGCGCGCAGCAGCCGGCTGAGATCGTCCGGCAGCGCACCGAGCACCCGCAGGGTATCGAAAAGGCTTTTCTGAAGCCGGCCGGCCACCCGCGAGGGCGAATAATGGCTGCGCAGCACCGCCTCGACCACCGGCGCGGCTTCCGAGGCCATGTCGAAATCCGGGTCCAGCGACCGCCCCATGCCCTCGAGCGTGATGAAGGCCTTGAGCATCAGCACCAGATCGGCCGGCAGCACCAGATGATGGCGGCGCAACACACCGGTCATCTCGCCGATCATGGAGGACATATCGAGCTGATCGAGCGGCACGCCGTGGTAGTGATCGATGAACTCGCCGATGTTTTCTTCCAGCTCATCCTGGTCGGCCTGGCTGTCAACACTCCAGTCGAGCAGAATGCGCGCGACCTGGTCGGAATCGCGAGAAACCAGCCCGTGCAGCAGCTCGGCAACCTCGTGGCGCCGCTCCTCGGAAAGCCGTCCGACCATGCCGAAATCCAGCAGCGCGATTCTTTCCTCGGGCAGAAACTTGATATTGCCCGGGTGCGGGTCGGCATGAAAGAACCCATGCTCGAGGATCATCGACAGAATGGCCCGCGTCCCGCGCCGGGCGATGCGGTGGCGGTCCATTCCGGCGGCATCGAGGCCGGCCATGTCGCTGCCGCCGATACCCTCGATGAAACGCTGCACGTTGAGGCGCTCGCCGCTGTATTCCCAGAACACCTCCGGGACCACGATGCCGGAGTCTTCATCGAGCTGTTCGGCGATGCGCTCGGCATTGCGGCATTCGGCGGCAAAATCCAGCTCGCGAAGAAGCGACTGCGAGAACTGCTTGACCAGCTCGCGCGGGCGATACTGCTTGAGCTCGGGCGCTTCGGATTCGATGATGTCGGCCAGGCGCCGGAGCAGGCGCAGATCGGCCTCGACCGTGGGCCGAATGCCGGGCCGGCGAACCTTGAGGATGACCTGGCGCCCATCGACCAGGATTGCACGATGCACCTGGCCGAGCGAGGCGGCAGCCAAGGGTTCGCTGTCGACCTCGACGAAGACCTCCTCGGGCGGCACGCCGAGGTCTTCGGTCAACTGGGCCCGGATCTTTTCCCACGCGACCGGTGGCGCTTTTTCCTGCAGCCGGGAAAACTCCTCGAGCCACTCAGGCCCGAACAGGTCGACACGCGTGGCCAGCACCTGGCCGAGCTTGACGAAGGTCGGCCCCAGCTCCTCGAGCACGCGGCGCACGCGCTCCGGCGGGTGCAGGCGTGCCAGCTCCTCGGCGCGCTGCCAGTGCAGGACCTTGCCGGCTTTTTGCAGCGCGCCGGACATGCCGATGCGCTGTACCACGTCGCCGAAACCGTAGCGAATCAGTACCGCGGCGATATCCTGGACCCGCCCGAGATCGCGCGCCGCGCTCAGTGCCTGCCACAACATGAAGCTCAACCTCGCTGGAAAATCGACTCGCCAGACACGTTAGCGCATTTCACCCGCCGGCGTTCGGGCATCACGAGTCGGGATGGTTCGCCGGTCCGTGTAAAATCAGCGCGCATGATCGCCAACCCTCGCATTCGGCCGAATCCGGCCCGCCGCCTGTTCGGCAGCGCAATCACGCTGATTGCGCTGGTGCTTCTGGCCGGCTGCGCCACTACCCCGCCCGCCGACCAGACCAACCTGTGCGCGATCTTCGATGAAAACCCGCGCTGGTACGACCACGCGCGCGCCGCCGAGCGCGAATGGGGCACGCCGATACCGGTCAAGATGGCGTTCATCCAGCAGGAATCTTCCTTCCGCGCCCGCGCGCGCCCCGAACGCGGCCGGCTGCTCGGCATCATTCCATGGCGACGTCCCTCCTCGGCACGCGGCTACGCCCAGGCGCAGGATCCAGCCTGGCAGGACTACCAGAAAGCCACCGGCAACCGCCGCGCGCACCGCAGCAACATCGCCGATGCACTCGATTTCATCGGCTGGTACAACGACGTCAGCCATCGCCGGCTCGGGTTGGCAAAGAACAACGCCTATCACCTCTATCTGGCCTACCACGACGGCCACACCGGCTATCAGCGTGGCGGCTGGCGCAATACTGATGCGCTCAAACAGATCGCCAGCCGGGTCGATCAGCGCGCGCTCAACTACTCGCGCCAGCTTGCCGGCTGCGAAGATCGCTTCGAGTGCCGGCGCTGGTATCAGTTCTGGCCGTTCTGCCGCTGACGAGCAACGCCCCGGGCCATCACCGCCGCGTGCAGCCAGCCGCCGAGCGCACCGGCCAGGCACAGCGCGACAAATCCGAAGGTCGAGCGCGCGGCGCTGATTACCGTCACCGGCAGCATCGCGCTCATCAGCCACAGCGCCACGCCAATCGCCACCGCTCCGGCCAGGGCAAACAACCCGGCCCGGCCTGCGCCCGTGCGGCGCCGGGTCAGCAAACCCGCGACAACAAAGGCAATCACCAGGCCCAGCGCCACGATGATGGCGTAGGTCGGCGCGAAGCTGACCAGATCGAACAAGGTCATTTCCAGCCGCGTGCGCAGGCTCACCGGCTCATCGAGCGCCGCGATGCGCGCGATATTGAACTGGCTCTGAAACACGCTGCTGGTCGCGGCGGTCACCAGCACCGCCAGCACCCAGGCCACCAACCAGCGAACCACGATCATGGCGGGAACCTCCTCATCAAGTTGCTTCCGAAAGTTGCTTCCGAGCTTAACGCAGATGCGCTATGGTTTCGGTTCAGCCAACCAAGCGATCCGGAAATCATGCCCCGTATATCCCGTCTGATTCTGGCAACTGCCATGCTGGCCCTGTCGACGAGTGCCGCATCGTTCGAGATCGAGGTCGTCGCCGATGGCCTCGAGCATCCCTGGGCGATTGCCTTTCTGCCCGATGGTGACATGCTGGTGACCGAGCGTGCCGGCAGACTGCGCATCATCCGCGACGGCCAGCTGCTCGATGACCCGGTCGCCGACGTACCCGCCGCCTACGTTCGAAGCCAGGGCGGCCTGATGGATATCGCACTCGACCCGGATTTTGCCAGCAACGGCTGGATCTACCTGACCCTGGCCCACGGTGAGGCCCGGGCCAATGCCACGCGCCTGGTACGCGGCCGGCTCGACGGCCTGGAGTGGATCGACAACGAGGTGCTGTTTACCGCCGAGCCGACGCGCAACACACCGGTCCACTACGGCGGCCGCATGGCCTTCCTGGACGACGGCACGCTGATGCTGACCATCGGCGACGGCTACGACGACCGCGAGGACGCCCAGCGCCTCGACAGCCACACCGGCACCATCGTGCGCCTGAACCGCGATGGCAGCGCGCCGGCGGACAACCCCTTCGTCGACCGCGCTGATGCCCTGCCGGAAATTTTCAGCTACGGGCACCGAAACCCGCAGGGCATCGTCTTCGACGAGCAGACCGGACGCATCTGGTCGCACGAACACGGCCCGCGCGGCGGTGATGAGCTCAACCTGATCCGCGCCGGCGGGAATTACGGCTGGCCGGTGGCGACCCACGGCATTGACTATTCCGGCGCCCGCATCACACCGCATGTTTCGCGGCCGGGCATGATCGACCCGCTGATCGACTGGACACCATCCATCGCGCCGGCCGGCATGAGCCAGTATCGCGGCGAGCTGTTTCCGGACTGGGATGGTGACCTGCTGGTCGCCAGCCTGGTCGAACAGACCATCCGGCGAGTCGGCCTGGTCGGCGACCAGGCGGTCACCGACGAGCCGATCGGTCTGCAGATCGATCAACGCCTGCGCGATGTGCGCGTCGGACCCGACGGGGCTCTGTATGTGCTCACCGACCAGCCCGAAGGCGCGGTTCTACGGATTACGCCATAGAAGCCGGCCAGGGCTCAGCTGTCGTCTTCGCTGGAGGCGCCCATGTGCCGCAGGCGGACTTCCTGGTCGGTAACCCGCGGCATGCGATCACGCACGGCTTTCTTGTCGACCAGGCTGTCGGCGCCATCGTTGAGATGGTCGAAAACTTCCTTGTAGCTGTCAGTCAGCTTGTTGATCAGTGCGGCAGTCTGCACGAAGTGTTCATTGACT